>NZ_JBQENS010000003.1:0-281835 GCF_052044465.1 Pseudomonas sp. 22490
CGGTTAGAATACCGGCCTGTCACGCCGGGGGTCGCGGGTTCGAGTCCCGTCCGCTGCGCCATACATCTTCACCACGCCGAGGCGGGGTGAGCCACGAAGAAAGCGGCCAATGGCCGCTTTTTTCGTTTCCGTCGTCCCCTGCGCCTTCCGTTTTCTCCTTGTTTGCCGGATTTCCTGCTCCGTCGGTCCGCGCGCGGTAATCCCGCTGTCATCTTCCTCGTCTACAGCTGAAAGACACAGACGAACGAAAGGTGATCCGCGATGGACGACTACCAGGAAGAACTGCTGGAGCAGCATGCCGCCGAATGCGATCTGCCAGAGCCGGCGGACGACGCCACCGAGATGTGATCAGGCGCTCTGTCGCTGGGCGCGGCGGAATTCGCCGGGCGTCTGCCCGCTCCAGCGCTTGAAGGCGCGCTGGAAGGCTTCCGCCGAGGCGAAGCCGAGCAGGTAGGCGATTTCGCCGAAAGCCAGGTCGGTCTCGCGGATGTAGACCATCGCCAGGTCGCGGCGGGTGTCGTTGAGGATGCTGCGGAACTGGGTGCCTTCCTCGGCCAGCTTGCGCCGCAGGGTCCAGGTCGGCAACTTGAGGCGCGCGGCGATTTCCTCGAGGTCCGGCTCGCGGCCATTGAGCATCGGCCCCAGCAGGCGGCTGACGCGCTCGCGCCAACTGCGGGTGCGGGTCAACTGCTCCAGTTCGCGGTTGCAGAGTTCCAGCATCTGGCTCCAGGTGCTCGGACAGTGCTCGGCATTCGCCAGGGCCAGGCTGGCCTGGCTCAGGCGCAACTGGTTGGTCGGCGCGCCGAATTCCACCGGGCAGCCGAAGAATGCCTCGTAGCGCTCGGCCCAAGGCGGCGCTGGATATTCGATCTCCACCCGCTCCGCTTTCAACGGCTGCCTTGCCAGGGCGCCGAGATGGCTGATCCAGCCTGCCAGCACCGAATCGACGACGAAGCGGTTATAGGCGTTATAAGGGCTGATCGAATAGAAGCGCAGCCAGGCGCCGCCGGCGTCTTCCACCAGGCTCGACTGGCCCCGGTAGTTCTGCGCGTAAAGCGGTTCCAGGTGGATCATTGCCCGCGCGGCGGCGCGCAGGTTGGGCGCCTGGGCGACGCTGACGCCGGCCAGGCCCATCTGTCCGAGACGGCTCAGGCGGCCCATCTGCAGGCCAAGGGCGGGGTCGCCGCTGAGCTGTATGGCGGCATGGCCGAGGCGCATGTAGCGAGGGATCGACAGGCGCGCCCCGGGTTCGGCCAGGCGCCGCTGGTCGAGGCCGTACTGCTCGAGCAGTGCTGCGGGCTCGACGCCGGCGGCGAGCAGGGCGTCGGCCAGCGCCTGGACGAAGCCGACCGAGAGGTCGCCGAGGCGAACCCGGGGCGCGCTCATAGCCAGAGATTGACCAGTTGCGCACCGCCGCCGGGATTGGCCTGGCGCATGCCCTGCGACGAACCGAGCAGGCTTTGGCCGTCTTCGGTGACGTTCCACAGGCGGCTATGGGCGAAGGCCACGGCGGCGCCGCGCGCACCGCTGGCCAGCAGGCGCTCGCCGACCGCCAGGCGCTGCCAGGCCTCGGCGTTGCTCAGGCTGTTCGGCGCCAGGCGTACGTCGCCGGGAACCAGCTCCGCATCGAAGCCGGGCCAGGGCTGCTGCCAGCGACCGCTCTGGTTCAGGGCGGCGGGGATCGCCAGCAGTTCGACGCGCTGTTCGACCAGGGTGGCGTAGGTGTCCGGGTACCAGCTGTCGGTGCCGATCAGCACGCCCAGGCGTCCTGCCGGCGTATCCAGCACCTGCAGGCGCTCGCCGCGACCGTTGTTGAGGTAGCTCAGTTCGTGGCGGGTCGGGAACACCTTGCGTTGCGGCTGGCCGAGCGGCCGGCCATCGGGACCGAAGGTCAGGCTGACGTTGTACAGCTGGCCGGTGCCGGGACGCAGCTCGCCGTCCTCGACCTCGGGGTCGGGCAGGACGATGGAGCCGGCGACCACCGTCACCTTGAAATCATGGGCGAGCCCGCCGAACAGGGTCTGGTAGTCGTGGGCCATGTCCACCGCCTTCATCCGGAACAGGGTGTCGGTGAGACGCTGATCGCCGCGCGCGGTGATCCAGCCGCGCGCCACCTTCAGTGGGTTGCTCGCGGCCATCCAGTCCATCGCCGTGGGCCAGTCGGCAGCGGCGTAGACCTCGGGCTTCTCGCCGCTGGCCACCAGCCAGGTGCCGACATGCTCGGGGAACACCACCACCGTGCGCTCGTTGAGCAGGCCCTGGCGGCGGGCATTTTCCAGGTAGGCGTGGAATTTCAGTTGCAACCGTTCGGCGCTCTGGTAGTCCGGCGTGAACAGTTCCGGCTGGACCGCCAGCAGATTGCCGCGCTCGCCGGGCTGGCCCTGGACCACGCTGACCTGGCTGCGCAGGTCGGACAGGTAGTGGCCTACCGGGCGGCGTTCGGCCCAGCCGGCGTAGGCGGCGAAGAGGGTGATGAGGATCAGGAAGATCAGCTTGCGCATGCGGGTCTCCAAGGCAGCCCACAGGGTAGGGGAGTGGCGTCGGCTTGCCAAGCATCCCTGTGCATTCCGATCAGTAACTTGTCATTTAGGATCATTGAGCGCTCCGGTGGCGCTCCTTAGAGTCGTCGCCATACCGACCGCTGCCCGTCCCGCGCATTGCGCCCGAGGCCGCGGCATATCCGTGAACGCGTTTCGCCCGATGTGGAGACCCCCGATGACCGCCGCCGTTCCCTATCCGCACCTGCTCGCCCCGTTGGACCTCGGCTTCACCACCCTGCGCAACCGCACCCTGATGGGGTCCATGCACACTGGCCTGGAAGAGAAGCCGCAGGGCTTCGAGCGCATGGCGGCGTACTTCGCCGAACGCGCCCGCGGTGGCGTCGGCCTGATGGTCACCGGCGGCATCGGCCCGAACGAGGAGGGCGGCGTGTATTCCGGCGCGGCCAAGCTGAGCACGCCGGAAGAGGCGGAGAAGCACAGGATCGTGACCCAGGCGGTGCATGAGGCGGGTGGCAAGATCTGCATGCAGATCCTGCATGCCGGCCGCTACGCCTACAGCCCGAAGCAGGTGGCGCCGAGCGCGATCCAGGCGCCGATCAATCCGTTCAAGCCCAAGGAACTCGACGAGGAAGGCATCGAGAAGCAGATCGCCGACTTCGTCAACTGCGCCAGCCTGGCCCAGGTCGCCGGCTACGACGGCGTCGAGATCATGGGATCGGAAGGCTACTTCATCAACCAGTTCCTCGTGCAGCACACCAACCAGCGCACCGACCGCTGGGGCGGCAGCTACGAGAACCGCATGCGCCTGCCGGTGGAGATCGTCCGCCGGGTGCGCGAGGCGGTGGGGCCGAACTTCATCATCATCTATCGCCTGTCGATGCTCGACCTGGTCGAGGGCGGCAGCAGCTGGGACGAGATCGTGCTGCTGGCGAAGGCCGTCGAGAAGGCCGGCGCGACCCTGATCAATACCGGCATCGGCTGGCACGAGGCGCGCATCCCGACCATCGCCACCAAGGTACCGCGCGCGGCCTTCACCAAGGTCACCGCCAAGCTGCGCGGCGAGGTCGGCATCCCGCTGATCACCACCAACCGCATCAACACTCCCGAGGTGGCGGAGAAGGTCCTGGCCGAGGGCGATGCCGACATGGTCTCCATGGCCCGGCCGTTCCTCGCCGACCCCGATTTCGTCAACAAGGCCGCCGCCGGCCACGCCGAACGGATCAACACCTGTATCGGCTGCAACCAGGCCTGCCTCGACCACACCTTCGGCGGCAAGCTGACCAGTTGCCTGGTCAACCCGCGCGCCTGCCACGAAACCGAGCTGAACTACATCCCCACCACCAGGCCGAAGAAGATCGCCGTGGTCGGTGCCGGCCCGGCCGGCCTGGCCGCCGCCACCGTGGCCGCCGAGCGTGGGCACCGGGTCAGCCTGTTCGACGCCGCCGGCGAGATCGGCGGGCAGTTCAACGTGGCCAAGCGGGTTCCCGGCAAGGAAGAGTTCCACGAGACCCTGCGCTACTTCCGCAACAAGCTGGAGAGCACCGGTGTCGAACTGCACCTGAACCGCCGGGTCGGCGTGGACGACCTGGTCGCGGGCGGCTACGACGAGATCGTCCTCGCCACCGGCATCGTTCCGCGCACACCGGCTATCCCCGGCATCGAGCATCCGAAGGTGATCAGCTACCTGGATGCGATCCTCGAGCGCAAGCCGGTGGGTGGCAAGGTGGCGGTGATCGGCGCCGGCGGCATCGGCTTCGACGTCTCCGAATTCATCACCCATGCCGGTCCGTCCACCAGCCTGGAGCGCGAGGCGTTCTGGAAGGAGTGGGGGATCGATACTCGCCTGGAGGCCCGCGGCGGCATCGCCGGGATCAAGGCCGAGGTGCATCCGGCGGCGCGCCAGGTGTTCCTCCTGCAACGCAAGAAGAGCAAGGTCGGCGACGGCCTCGGCAAGACCACCGGCTGGATCCATCGCGCCGGCCTGAAGAACAAGCAGGTGCAGATGGTGAATGCCGTGGAGTATCTCGGGATCGACGACGCCGGCCTGCATATCCGCGTTGCCGAGGGCGAGCCGCAGGTGCTGCCGGTGGATACCGTGATCGTCTGCGCCGGCCAGGACCCGCTGCGCGAGTTGCAGGACGGCCTGCTGGCGGCCGGCCAGAGCGTGCACCTGATCGGTGGCGCCGACGTCGCCGCCGAGCTGGATGCCAAGCGCGCCATCAACCAGGGTTCGCGCCTGGCCGCCGAACTCTGAGAGCCTTTCCGCGATCTGTTGCGTAGCGGAGAAACTGCGTTGAAAACGGCTTTTCTCCAGCTCGCACAGGTTCTGCGTATCGCCCCTGTCCGCCCTCGTCGGCGCGGCGGGGCGCTGCGCACCGGTTCGGTGAACGGTGGCGCTCTGCCACGGTGATCTCCGTCCGCTCAAAACCCGACCGCTTCACAATTTCCCCTACCGCTCGGCGGGCCGTCCGGCATCGCCCGGGTGTCTGCCAACCCAGTCACATTGCCCGCGACATTTTTTCCCCTAGACTTGCCCGAACAACGAGATAGCGCCTGTTTTTCAGGTGACATGCCAGATGGGTACTGCCGGATGCGGGCCGCCTCGCCAGGCGTTCGAGGGTTAGCGATGAGCATGCAGAAAAAGCCACAGATGGCGGAGGCCGTGCTGTTCTTCAACGACAGCGGCGTCTGCAAGGAAATGCTGTATCCCGAATTCGAGGCGCTGCTCGATGGCCTGGTGCGCATGCCGGAATACGCCGACCGGCAGATGCACCTGGCCTATGTGTTGATCAATCCGCGCCTGCAGGCGCGGGCGGCGGTGTTCTTCTATCTCGATTTCGACGAGCAGGGCGGCGCCGACACCGGCTGGAACCTGCCTCTGCGCAACCTCGCCGAACGCGCCGGACGCGGCCCCGACATGGGCGGCGGGCCGATCCGCCTGGCCTGTCGCAGCCAGTGCCCGGTGTCCTGGCACCAGATGCACCTCTGGGACCCGGAGAGCAGCGCCGGACGCAACCATTTCGTGCTCATCCGCGACGCGCTCAGGCGCAACCAGCTGGGCCTGCTGGTGGACGAAGAGCCTGCCGCGGTGGAGCCGCAGCGGCTGCAGATGGCCGCCGAAGAGCAATGGTACGCCGCCGGTCCCGCCGCCCCGAAGGCACCGCCCGCGGAGCCTCCGCGCAAGCAGGAGGACGAGCAGACGGCGCGCCTGGCGCAACTGGTCAAGCAGCAGCGACAACAGCTCGCCGCCCTGGCCCGGCAGCAGGAGCAGCGCCTGGCCGGGCTCGCCCGGCAGCACGAAGAGGAACTGGCCAGGCGCGAACAGGACGCCCGCGGGCAACTGGACATCCTGCGCAGCGAAGTGCTCAGCCTGCAACAGGCCCTGGAACGGCAGGCGCGGGAGAACGCCGAATTGCAGCAGCGTCTGCTGGAGCAGGGCGAGCAGTTCCAGCGCAACCGCGAGGAACTGACCCGGCAACTGCGTTTCATCGAGAACCAGGGGCGCAACGAGACCGACCTGCTGCGCTCGGAGTTCGCCGACGAACTGGAGGCTCGGGTGGCGGCGGCGGTGGCCGGCTACAAGGAGCAGATCTCGATCCGCGACGTCGAACTGGCCTACCGCAACGAGCTGGACCAGCAACTGGAGCAGGAACTGGCCGAGCTGCGCGCCGAGCGCGACCGTCTGGCCGCCCAGGGGCCGGAGCAACTGCTGGAGCGTCTATCCGGCCAGGGCGTGGTATTCGTCGCCTACCATCCCGGCGCCGGGCACCTGACCATCCCCTTGCAGGACATCCCGCGTTACCAGGACAATCCGCTGGCCTACGCGGCGGCCAAGTGCTTCGTCTCCGAGAGCCAGTACCGCCAGTGGCTGGACCACTTCCAGCAGCCGCGCTGCGAGGCGCTGCTGCCCGGCGGCGAACGCTGCAACCTGCCGCTCGACCGGGTCGACAACCCGGCGCGCTTCGTCGCCGGCGACACCAACTGCTGCGCCCGGCACAAGACCACGGGGCGCCTGCGCACCGTGAGCTGACTCCTTGCCGTTTCCCCACTGGTCACCGCATACACCCTTGCAGCGTCTCGAACTCGACTGGCTGCAACGGGCCGGGGTCGAACTGGCGCTGCTGCGCCTGGACCAGGCCGATCCGCTGATCTCCGGCAACAAGGGGTTCAAGCTCGCGCCACACCTGGCGCTGGCCCGCGAGCAGGGGCTGGACGGCCTGATCAGCCTCGGCGGCGCCCACTCCAACCACCTGCACGCGCTGGCCGGCGCTGGCGCGCGTTTCGGTTTCCGTTGCGTCGGCCTGTTGCGCGGACACGAAGTCGATACGCCGACGGTGCGCGACCTGCGCAGTCTCGGCATGGAACTGCACTGGCTCGGCTACGGCGGCTATCGCCAGCGGCATGCCGCCGGCTTCTGGCTTCCCTGGCGGGAACGTTACCCAGGCTTGCTGCCGGTCGCCGAGGGCGGTGGCGGGCTGCTGGGCGCGCGCGGTTGTATCGGGCTGGTGGAGCGCATAGCGACCCAGTTGCCGACGCTCGGCTGGGACGATTACGACGCGATCTGGGTGGCCGCCGGTACCGGTACGACACTGGCCGGCCTGGTGCTCGGCGAGGCCGGGCGGCATCCCGTGGTGGGCGCGCTGGCGGTGCCGGAGGACCACGGCGTCGCCGCCCAGGTCGCGGCGACCCTTGCCGAGGCGGGCTGGGCCGATACCGGCTATCGCCTGCTGGACGCCAGCCGTGGTGGTTTCGCCCGCCTCGATGGGCGATTGGCGCGGTTCATCGTCGAGTTCGAGACGGCCAGCGGCGTCGCCCTCGAACCGCTGTACACCGGCAAGCTGCTGCTCGCCCTGCGCGAGGCCGTGGAGAGCGGCGCGGTGGCTCGCGGCAGCCGGTTGGTGGCGCTGCACAGCGGAGGCCTGCAGGGCCGCCGGGCATTGCAGGAGCGTTTGCTGGCGTTGCTCTGATCAGGCATCCGCGGCCTGGCGCGCGCTACCCCACAGGCTGAGCCCCGGTGGCCAGTCGTCGCTGGCCAGGAACAGGCGCTCGGCCTCTACCCAGTAGCCGTCGCGCGGCACCACCCTTACCAGCATTTGCGGACGTGCCTCGTCGGCGAAGGCGATGTTCCAGCAAGCGCCGTCGCGCGGAGGGGCGAGCGGGTCCTGCCGCCGCATGGCCGGCGCCAGCCAGTGCTCGCGCGACAGATGCAGCCAATGCTGCCCGGTCTGCGGTCCGGCCAGGCTGGCCAGGTACGCCGGCCAGTCGCGCTGGCGGAGCCAGCGGCCACGCAGATGCCGTGGCTCGATGTCGGCGGGCAGGCTGCCCGGCCCGGGCCAGGGATGGAATAGGTAGCCGCTCAGCCACAATGCGGAAACGGCCGATTCGGCGCCATGGGCGGCCAGCACCTGGCGACCCTCGCGGGTCGCCGCCAGCGGCAACTGGTGTCGGCAGAGGTGTTCCAGCTTGCGTGACAGGCGGTCCTGGCCGCCGGGCCCGAGCCAGTCGCCGGGGCCGGACTGGGGCCCCAGGTAGAGTTTGATCGCCAGTTCCAGGTGGTGGATGCCGTCGTCGTCCCGCAGCAGCAGGTCGAGTTCGCCAAGGGTATGCCCGCCGTCGCGCACCGGCAGGTTGGCGGCGATCAGGCGCACGTCCGGGGCTTGTTCCAGGGCGAATTGCCAGAGATGTTCGTAGTACAGGCCGAGACGCTGCCGTGGCCATTGCGCGAGCCAGGCGGCGAGGTGCTGCGGCTGTCGCTCCTGTTCGCGCAACCAGGCGGCCAGGCGCTCCGGTTCCTGGCGCCAGCGGCTGGCGGCGAGCGGATGGCGCTGCGGCTCCGGGGTCCGGCGCAGCAACGGCGGGGCGAGCAGGGTCCAGGCCAGGTCGCGGACGGCCGGGTGGCGCAATTCGTCGAGCAATTCGGTCAGCAGCGTCATACCCAGAGGTTAGCCGGGTTGCGCCACTCGCGGCGATTTCCCGTACATGCGCGGGTTTGCCGCTGTCCGCGGCTTTCGCCCATAATCCGCTCTATCCCGCCCGCCAGCTTTTCGCAGGAACCGCATGGAACCCTTTCGCAATATCGGCATCATCGGCCGCCTCGGCAGCACCCAGGTGCTGGACACCATTCGCCGGCTGAAGAAATTCCTGATCGATCGCCACCTGCATGTGATCCTCGAGGACACCATCGCCGAAGTCCTGCCCGGACACGGCCTGCAGACCTGCTCGCGGAAGATCATGGGCGAGATCTGCGACCTGGTGGTGGTGGTCGGCGGCGATGGCAGCATGCTCGGCGCGGCCCGCGCGCTGGCCCGGCACAAGGTGCCGGTGCTGGGGATCAACCGCGGCAGCCTGGGCTTCCTCACCGACATCCGCCCGGATGAACTGGAGGCCAAGGTCGGCGAGGTGCTGGACGGCCAGTACATCGTCGAGAGCCGCTTCCTCCTCGATGCCCAGGTGCGTCGCGGTATCGACTCGATGGGGCAGGGCGATGCGCTCAACGACGTGGTCCTGCACCCGGGCAAGTCGACCCGGATGATCGAGTTCGAGCTGTATATCGACGGCCAGTTCGTCTGCAGCCAGAAGGCCGACGGCCTGATCGTCGCCACGCCCACCGGTTCCACCGCCTACGCGCTGTCCGCCGGCGGTCCGATCATGCATCCGAAGCTGGATGCCATCGTCATCGTGCCGATGTACCCGCACATGCTTTCCAGCCGCCCGATCGTGGTGGACGGCAACAGCGAGCTGAAGATCGTCGTGTCGCCGAACATGCAGATCTACCCGCAGGTCTCCTGCGACGGGCAGAACCATTTCACCTGCGCCCCCGGCGATACCGTGACGATCAGCAAGAAGCCGCAGAAGCTGCGCCTGATCCACCCCATCGACCACAACTACTACGAGATCTGCCGGACCAAGCTCGGCTGGGGCAGCCGCCTGGGCGGAGGCGACTGATGCAACTCGACCCCGGACGTGGCTACGACCTGATCGGCGATGTCCACGGCTGCGCGCATACCCTGGACCGCCTCCTCGACCTGCTCGGCTACCGCCTGCAGGGCGGCGTCTGGCGCCATCCGCGGCGCCAGGCGCTGTTCCTCGGCGACATCGTCGACCGCGGCCCGCGCATCCGCGAGGCCCTGCACCGGGTGCACGCGATGGTCGACGCCGGCGAGGCGCTGTGCATCATGGGCAACCACGAATTCAACGCGCTCGGCTGGAGCACCCCGGCGGCGCCCGGCAGCGGCCGCCAGTACGTCCGCGAGCATACGCCGCGGCATGCCCGGCTGATCAAGGAGACCCTCGAGCAGTTCGAGGGCCACGACGCCGACTGGCGCGACTTCCTCGGCTGGTTCCAGCAACTGCCGCTGTTCCTCGATGCCGGGCGCTTCCGCATGGTCCATGCCTGCTGGGACGGCGAGCTGATCGCGACCCTGCGCCGGCAGTTCCCCGACGGGCGGATCAGCGAAGCCTTCCTGCAGGAGTCGGCGGAGCCCGGCAGCTTCGCCGACCTGGCCTGCAACCGTCTGCTGCGCGGCACCGACATGCGCCTGCCGCACGGTGCCACCCTGACCAGCAGCGATGGCTATACGCGCGCCTTCTTCCGCACCAAGTTCTGGGTCGAGGACGAGGCGCCGCGCACCTACGGCGATATCGTCTTCCAGCCCGACGCGTTGCCCGAAGCGATCGCCCGCGAGCCGCTCAGCGAGGAGCAGAAGTCCAGCCTGCTGACCTACGGCGCCGACGAACCGCTGTTGTTCGTCGGCCACTACTGGCGACGCGGCACGCCGGCGCCGATCCGGCCGAACCTGGCCTGCCTGGACTACAGCGCGGTGATGTACGGCAAGCTGGCGGCCTACCGCCTGGATGAGGAAACCCGCCTGGACCGGCACAAGTTCGTCTGGGTCGAAGTGAAGCGGCCGGAGGCTGACGAGTGAGCGCGGTGCAGGTCCTGAAGTTTCCCCTCTCGGTCGACCTGGCCGGCTTCGTCGGCCTGCTGCGGCGTCTGAACGTGCCGCACCGGGTCAGCGAGGAATCCGGCCAGCAGGTCCTCTGGGTGCCCGACGAGCGGCTCGCCGAGCAGGTCCGCGAGTTGTACCGGCGTTATCCCGAAGGCGATCCGCAGGCGACCCTGGAGGCCGCGCCGCGACCGGCGGGGCAGGGTTTCGTCCGGCAACTGCGGATGAGCCCGATGACCGCCGCGGTGTTGCTGCTGACCTTCGTCGTCGCCGCTGTCACCTACCTTGGCGACAACTTCGCGACGATGCGCTGGCTGACCTTCCAGGACTTCCGTATCCAGGGCCAGTACGCGCTGTTCACGCCGTTGGCCGAGAGCCTGGCGGCGGGTCAATGGTGGCGGCTGTTCACGCCGATGCTGATCCACTTCGGCTGGCTGCACCTGGCGATGAACGCCATGTGGTTCTGGGAGCTGGGCCGGCGCATCGAATTCCGCCAGGGCCGTCCGATGCTGCTCGGCCTGACCCTGCTGTTCGGCCTGGTGTCCAACGTGGTGCAGTACGCGGTGAGCGGCGCCAGCCTGTTCGGCGGGTTGTCCGGGGTGCTCTATGGCCTGCTCGGGCACTGCTGGATCTTCCAGTACCTGGCGCCGAACCAGGCCTATCGCCTGCCCAGGGGCGTCGTGGCGATGATGCTGATCTGGCTGCTGGTGTGCCTGTCCGGGGTGATCGACCTGCTCGGCTTCGGCTCCATCGCCAACGGCGCGCACGTTGGCGGGCTGTTGGTCGGTTGCCTCAGCGGTTTGCTGGGCGGCCTGCTGGCGCGGCGTCGCCGTTGAGCGAGGGGCTGCGGCAGCTTCGATGTGCGCCGCCGGCCCCGGCCCGGTAGAATGGCCGGTACGCCTTTTCACCGGAGCCGGCCATGTCGTCCTTCAATCAAGCGATCGAGAACATCACTCCTGAGATCTACCAGAACCTCAAGCTGGCCATCGAGATCGGCAAGTGGCCGGACGGCCGCAAGCTGACCCAGGAGCAGAAGGAACTCTGCCTGCAGGCGGTGATCGCCTGGGAGCTGCAGAACCTCCCCGAGGAGGAGCGCACCGGCTACATGGGCCCGCAGCACTGCTCCTCGCATTCCGACGAGCCGATCCCGAACATCCTGTTCAAGTCGGACTCCGTGCACTGATGGAAGAAATCGCCCGCGGCGCGCTGAGCAAGATGACGGCGCGCCTGGAAAGCAATGCTCCCGTGCAATACGCCTTCCGCCTCGACGACCGCGAAGTCGCGGTGAACCCGCTGATCGGCCGGCCGCTGCGCCTGGAGTACCTCGGCAGCATCTTCTGCACCCATTGCGGCCGCAAGACGAAGAAGAGTTTCAGCCAGGGCTATTGCTATCCCTGCTTCACCCGGCTGGCGCAGTGCGACAGTTGCATCGTCAGCCCGGAGAAGTGCCACTACGAGCAGGGCACCTGCCGCGAACCGGAGTGGGGCGAGCGGTTCTGCATGACCGATCACGTGGTGTACCTGGCCAACTCCTCCGGGGTGAAGGTCGGCATCACCCGCGCCAGCCAGATTCCCACCCGCTGGATCGACCAGGGCGCGCGCCAGGCGCTGCCGATCCTGCGCGTGGCCACCCGCCAGCAGTCCGGCCTGGTGGAAGACCTGCTGCGCAGCCAGGTCGCCGACCGCACCAATTGGCGGGCCATGCTCAAGGGCGAAGCCGAGCCGGTCGATCTGGCGGCAGTCCGCGAGCAGTTGTTCGACCAGTGCGCCGACGGCCTGCGCGAATTGCAGCAACGTTTCGGCCTGCAGGCGATCCAACCGGTTATCGACCTCGATCCGCTCGAGATCGCCTACCCGGTCGAGGCCTACCCGAGCAAGGTCGCCAGCCTCGACCTGGAAAAAACGCCTATCGTCGAAGGCACGCTTCGCGGTATCAAGGGCCAGTACCTGATCCTCGACACCGGGGTGATCAACATTCGCAAATACACGGCCTACCAGATCGCCGTGCATCACTGAGCAGAAGGGCCACAAGCCATGCGCACCGAGCAACCGAAAGTCATCCACCTCAAGGACTATCAGGCGCCGGACTACCTGATCGACGAGACCCACCTGAAGTTCGAACTGTTCGAAGACCACAGCCTGGTACACGCCGAGTTGAAGCTGCGGCGCAACCCCGAGCGCGGCGCCGGCCTGCCGCCGCTGTTGCTGCATGGCCAGCAACTGGAGCTGCTGGCGCTCGAACTGGACGGCCAGGCGCTCGGCGCGGACGACTACCAACTGGACGACGAGCAGCTCGGGGTGCAACCGCGGCAGGCCGAGTTCGTCCTCAGGAGCACGGTGCGTATCCATCCGGAGAGCAACACCGCGCTGGAAGGCCTGTACAAGTCCGGCAAGATGTTCTGCACCCAGTGCGAGGCCGAGGGTTTCCGCAAGATCACCTATTACCTCGACCGTCCCGACGTGATGAGTCGCTTCACCACCACCGTCAGCGCCGAACAGCAGCGCTACCCGGTGCTGCTCTCCAACGGCAACCCGGTGGCCAGCGGTTCCGAAGGCAACGGCCGGCACTGGGCGACCTGGGAAGACCCGTTCAAGAAGCCGGCCTACCTGTTCGCCCTGGTCGCCGGCGACCTCTGGTGCGTCGAGGACAGCTTCCGCACCATGAGCCAGCGCGACGTGGCGTTGCGCATCTACGTCGAGCCGGAGAACATTGACAAGGTCCAGCACGCCATGGACAGCCTGAAGAAGTCGATGCGCTGGGACGAGGAGGTCTACGGCCGCGAGTACGACCTGGACATCTTCATGATCGTCGCGGTCAACGACTTCAACATGGGCGCGATGGAGAACAAGGGCCTCAACATCTTCAACTCCAGTTGCGTCCTGGCCCGCGCCGAAACCGCCACCGACGCCGCCCACCAGCGGGTCGAGGGCGTGGTGGCGCATGAGTATTTCCACAACTGGTCGGGCAACCGGGTCACCTGCCGCGACTGGTTCCAACTGTCGCTCAAGGAAGGCTTCACCGTATTCCGTGACTCGGAGTTCTCCGCCGACATGAACTCGCGCACGGTCAAGCGCGTCGAGGACGTCGCCTTCCTGCGCACCAACCAGTTCGCCGAGGACGCCGGGCCGATGGCGCATCCGGTGCGCCCCGACTCGTTCATCGAGATTTCCAACTTCTACACCCTGACCGTCTACGAGAAGGGCTCGGAAGTGGTGCGGATGATCCACACCCTGCTCGGCGCCGAAGGCTTCCGCAAGGGCTCGGACCTGTACTTCCAGCGCCACGACGGCCAGGCGGTGACCTGCGACGATTTCGTCAAGGCCATGGAAGACGCCAATGGCGTCGACCTGACCCAGTTCAAGCGCTGGTACAGCCAGTCCGGCACTCCGCGCCTGGCGGTGGAAGGCGAGTACGACGCCGCCGCCCGCCGCTACACCCTGACGGTGCGCCAGAGCTGCCCGCCGACTCCCGGCCAGCCGAGCAAGGAACCCTTCGTCATCCCGCTGGAGCTGGGTCTGCTCGACGGCCAGGGCCACGAACTTCCGCTGCGCCTGGAAGGCGAGGCCGTGGCCCAGGGCGGCAACCGCGTGCTGGCGGTGACCGAGGCCGAGCAGCGCTTCGTCTTCGTCGAGGTGCCGGAGCAGCCGCTGCCATCGCTGCTGCGCGGCTTCTCCGCGCCGGTGAAACTGAGCTTCCCCTACAGCCGCGACCAGTTGCTGTTCCTCATGCAGCACGACAGCGACGGCTTCAACCGCTGGGAGGCCGGCCAACAGCTCTCGGTGCAGGTCCTGCAGGAGTTGATCGGCCAGCACCAGCGCGGCGAGCAACTGGTACTCGACCCGCGCCTGATCGAGGCCTACCGCACCCTCCTGGCGGACGAGGCGCTGGACCAGGCGATGGTCGCCGAGATGCTCTCGCTGCCCAGCGAGGCCTATCTCACCGAGATCAGCGAAGTCGCCGATGTCGACGCGATCCATGCCTCCCGCGAATTCGCCCGCCAGCGTATCGGCGAAGCGCTGTTCGAGCCGCTGTGGCAGCGTTACCAGGCCAACCGCAAGATTTCCCGCGACACCGCCTACCTCGCCGAGGCCTCGCACATAGCCCGGCGCAGCCTGCAGAACATCGCGCTGTCCTACCTGTCGCTGTCGGGCCGGGAGGAAATCCTCGCCGCCTGCCTGGAGCAGTACGAAGGCTGCGACAACATGACCGAGCGCCTGACCGCCCTGGCGGTGCTGGTCAATTCCGGCTTCGAGGCGGAGAAGGGCAAGGCCCTGGCCATGTTCGCCGATTACTTCAAGGATGACCCGCTGGTGATGGACCAGTGGTTCAGCGTGCAGGCCGGCTCGCCGCTGCCGGGCGGGCTGGAGCGGGTCCAGGCGCTGATGCAGCACCCGGCCTTCACCCTGAAGAACCCGAACAAGGTGCGCGCGCTGATCGGCGCGTTCGCCAACCAGAACCTGGTCAACTTCCATCGTCCTGACGGCGCCGGCTATCGCTTCCTCGCCGACCAGGTGATCGTGCTCAACGCACTCAACCCGCAGATCGCCTCGCGCCTGCTGGTGCCGCTGACCCGCTGGCGCAAGTACGACGAGGCGCGGCAGGCGCTGATGCGCGGCGAGCTGGAACGCATCCTGGCCTCCGGCGAATTGTCCAGCGACGTCTACGAAGTGGTGAGCAAGAGCCTGGCCTGATCCGCCAGCTTCACCCGGAAGAGGGTGTTACTGGCCACTGGCTGGTAACGCCCTTTGTTACTTCTGGGAATCGCTTCACTGTTTTCCATTGATGAAGTCCGCTTAATCGTGTTTCGCGAACCTCCCTGCGCAGGCTCTGCGAAGGGACTTTTCGCGCCACCGGCGAAATTCGCCTGGCGCGTTTTGTCGGACACTTCCTGTTTTCTGGTCAGTGAATGAACAGTCATCCCGCAGGAAGTCCTGTTTTTTTCGCAATCCATTGAATTGCCTGGAGGATTCCGTTGAATTGGCATCCCGGTTGCACTGCCTCGTCGCGCGGTTCCCTTTCGTCGATGCGAGGCCGGTGACGCCGCGACCACCCATAACAAGGCCGCAGAGAAACGGCCGAACGGCGAACCGCCCGCAGTGGCGGCGCCCAACGCATGACCACATGGAGTGAGTTCCCGATGTACATCCCCAACCGCCAGCCCCGGCTGCGCTCCGCGCCGGCCCGGGCCGGCTTCGCCTTCGCCGGGCTGCTGCCGCTGCTGGGCGGCCAGGCCCAGGCCGTCGAATTCAGCTTCCTCGACAACGAGGTGTCCGGTTCGCTCGACACCACCCTGTCCTACGGCACCCTGTGGCGGGTGCAGGGGCAGGACAAGAGCAACAACGACATCAACACCAACGACGGCAACCGCAACTTCGATACCGGCCTGGTTTCCGAGGTCTACAAGATCACCTCGGACCTGGAGGCGACCTGGCGCAACTATGGCGTGTTCATCCGCGGCACGGCGTTCTATGACACCCAGATCATGGACAAGCGCAACGACTACTACAGCCACAACGATCCATCGCAGCCGAGCCAGAGCTATCCCCACGACGACCGTTTCACCAGCCAGACCCGCGACATCGCCGGGCACAAGGCGGAAATCCTCGACGCCTACGTCTACGGCAGCTGGGACATCGGCAACATGCCGCTGAGCGCGCGCTTCGGCCGCCAGGTGTTCAACTGGGGCGAGGGCATCTTCTACCGTGGCGGGGTCAACACCACCAACCCGGTGGACGCCGCCAAGTACCGCCTGCCCGGTTCCGAGCTCAAGGAAGTGCTGATGCCGGTGGAAGCGCTGAGCTTCAACATCGGCCTGACCGACAACCTGTCGATGGAAACCTTCTACCAGTGGAACTGGAAGGAAACCCGCCTCGACCCGGTCGGTACCTTCTTCTCCGAGACCGACCTGTTCGCCGACGGCGGCAACACCGGCTACAGCGACTTCACCGGTACCGCGCTGGACACCCCGGTGCCCGGCTTCGGCAACGTCATCGGCCTGTACCAGGCGCTGGGCAACAATCCGCTGCTCAGCGGCGCGCTGAAGAACACCGGCCTCTATGCCAACGGCGTGACCCCGGCCTACGGCAACGTGATGAAGGTGTCGTCCATCGGCAAGGACATCAACGCGCGCAACGACGGCCAGTTCGGCGTGGCCTTCCGCTACATCGCCGAGGAACTGAACAGCACCGAGTTCGGCTTCTACTTCGTCAACTACCACTCCAAGGAGCCGACCCTGTACGCCGACATCGGCGACTATGCCGGGGCCGACCTGGCGGCGCTGGCCAACACCCTGCGGCCGATCGCCGGCAACCTCGCCGAAGCCCTGGCCAACGGCCTGGTGACCGCCGACGTGATGGGCAACATCAATGCCCGCCGCGAGTTCGCCGAAGACATCCGCATGTACGGCTTCAGCTTCAACACCACGGTGGGCGACGCCTCGGTGTTCGGCGAGCTGGCCTATCGGCCGAACCTGCCGATCGGCATCGCCGCCACCAACGACCTGATCGGCGACCTCGCCCACGGTGCGGCGGAAGCCGCCAACGGCGGGCAGATCAACGTCGGCGGGCAGATGGTCGGCCTCGGCGGGCAGATCCACAACTACGAGCGGGTCGAGGCGTTCAACACCTCCCTCGGGACCATCTACAACTTCGGCCCGTCGCTGAGCTTCGACTCGTTGACCGGCGTCGCCGAGCTGGCCTCGGAACACCTGCGTGGCAGCAGCCTGAAGTACACCGCCTACGACGGCAGCACCCGCTACTATGCCGGGCGCGGCAACAGCTCGTACGTTTCCGGCGGCGACCGTGGCGACCAGGTGAACCGCAACGCCTACGGCTACACCCTGCTGCTCAGTGGCACCTGGAACGACGTGTTCGCCGGGGTCAACGTGTCGCCCTACGTGGTCTACAAGGACGACTTCGAAGGCAACTCCTACCAGACCGGCAACTTCATCGAAGGTCGCAAGGCCTACACCCTGGGGATCAAGGCCACCTACCTGAACAGCCTGGAAGGCGAACTGCAGTACACCGAGTTCTACGGCGGCGGGCAGAACAACAACATCCGCGACCGCGACAACATCGGCCTGACCGTGAAGTACTCCTTCTGACCGAACCGATAACGACACGGGCGCCGCGAGCGCCCGGCACCTCACACGGAGAACCCTCATGTTGAACAAGCACCTGCTGATCGGCGCTTCCCTGGCGCTGGCACTGGGCAGCGGCGGCGCGCTGGCCGGCGTTTCCGCCGGCGAGGCGGCGCAACTGAAGTCGAGCCTCACCCCGCTGGGCGCGGAGAAGGCCGGCAACGCCGCCGGCAGCATTCCCGCCTGGACCGGCGGCATCACCCAGGCGCCGGCCGGCTACAAGCCGGGCCAGCACCACCCGGATCCGTTCGCCGCGGACAAGCCGCTGTTCACCATCGACAAGGCCAACCTGGAGCAGTACAGGGAACACCTGACCCCGGGCCAGCTGGCGCTGTTCAAGACCTACCCGGACAGCTTCCGGATGCCGGTCTACCCCAGTCGCCGTTCCGGCTCGGCGCCGCAGTGGCTGTACGACAACACCTTCGCCAATGCCACCAGCGCCAGGCTGCTGGACGGCGGCAACGGGTTCGCCGACGCCTATGGCGGGGTGCCGTTCCCGATTCCGAAGAGCGGCGTGGAGGCGCTGTGGAACCACGTCGCCCGCTACCGCGGCACCTATGTCGTGCGCCGCGCTTCGGAAGTCGCGGTACAGCGCAACGGTAGCTACTCGCTGGTGACCTCGCAGCAGGAAGCGCTGTTCAAGTACTACCTCAAGGGCGGCAGCTTCGCCGACCTGAACAACCTGATGTTCTACTACCTGTCGTTCACCAAGAGCCCGGCGCGCCTGGCCGGCGGCGCGGTGCTGGTGCACGAGACCCTCGACCAGGTCAAGGAGCCGCGCCAGGCCTGGGGCTACAACGCCGGCCAGCGCCGTGTGCGGCGTGCGCCGAACCTTGCCTACGACACGCCGATCGCCGCCGCCGACGGCCTGCGCACCGCCGACGACACCGACATGTTCAACGGCGCGCCGGACCGCTATGACTGGAAGCTGCTGGGCAAGAAGGAAATCTACATTCCCTACAACAACTACAAGGTCAGCAGCCCCGAGGTGAAGTACGAGGAACTGCTCAAGCCGGGCCACCTCGATCCGCAATACACCCGCTACGAGCTGCACCGCGTGTGGGTGGTGGAAGGTACCCTGAAGCCGGGCGCGCGGCATATCTACTCCAAGCGCACCCTGTACCTCGACGAGGACAGCTGGAGCGCGGCGGTGGTCGACCAGTACGACGGTCGCGGCGAACTGTGGCGGGTGTCGATGGCCTACCTGAAGAACTTCTACGACCTGCCGTACACCTGGAGCGCGCTGGATGTGTTCCACGACCTGCAGGCGCGTCGCTACCACGTGCAGAACCTGGACAACGAGGAGCCGGGTACCATCGACTTCACCCAGGCGATACCGGACGACTCCTACTTCAAGCCCTCGGCCCTGCGCCGCCGCGGCACCCGCTGATCGCTCCGCTCGCCGGCGCCGACCGCTTCCCTCCGGGGAGGAGGGCGGCGCCGATCCCCCGTTACAGACGGCTTACACGCTTAACAAAAGATAACGTGGCTTCAATTGTCTCCGTCGCCAAACGCTGGCTATATAACGCTCACCACGAACCACTAATAACAACAACGGGGACGGTATCCATGCGTGAGCCCATGACGTGGCGCACTTCGCCCGGCCAATCCGCGGACGCTTTGCGGCATCCGGCCATTCCTTCCAGATCGCCCCTGGCCAGCAGGGCCCTGTCGTTTCTCGGGGCGCTTTCTCTTCTGACCTTCGCCGCCACCCCGGTCCTGGCCGAGTCGACGCCAACCGCCGCGCCGCCGCAATTCGCCGTGGAGTCGCCGAAGGCCGCCAGCAGCCTGCTGCTCAGCGTCGCCCATGCCGGCAAGCGGCTGGTCGCGGTCGGCGACCGTGGGCATATCCTGCTCTCCGACGACGACGGCAAGACCTGGACCCAGGCCAAGGTGCCGACCCGCCAGTTGCTCACCTCGGTGTTCTTCGTCAACGAGCGCAAGGGCTGGGCGGTCGGGCACGATGCGCAGATCCTCGTCAGCGACGACGCCGGCAGCACCTGGGCCAGGCAGTTCGAGGACCTCGGCCGCGAAGCGCCGTTGCTGGACATCTGGTTCGCCGACGAACAGCACGGCCTGGCCGTCGGTGCCTATGGCGCGCTGCTGGAGACCCGCGACGGCGGCCAGCACTGGGAAGACGTCAGCGAGCGCTTGGACAACGAGGACCAGTTCCACCTCAACGCCATCGCCGCGGTCAAGGACAACGGCCTGCTGGTGGTCGGCGAAGCCGGCAGCCTGTTCCGCTCGAAGGACTGGGGCGCCACCTGGGAAAAACTCGAAGGCCCCTACGAGGGCTCGCTGTTCGGCGCCATCGGTACCGCCGATGCGGGCGGCGTGCTGGTCTACGGCCTGCGCGGCCACCTGTTCCGCTCCGCCGATTTCGGCGACAGCTGGGAAGAGATACCGCTGAAGGCGGCGTCCGGCGACCTGGAATTCGGTCTCTCCGACGGCGCGCTGCTGGCGGACGGGCGTATCGTCGTGGTCGGCCACGGCGGCAGTGTCCTCGAAAGCACCGACGGCGGGCGCAGCTTCAGCGTGTTCAACCGTCCCGACCGGCTGTCCCTGGCCGGCGTCAGCGCCACCGGCGACGGCCACCTGATCCTGGTCGGCCAGGGCGGCGTGCACCTCGCTGCGGCGAACGGTGCCGCGCTCGAACAACAACAATAAGGCGGGGGTCGCATGAGTGCCATGAACCAGCATCAGCAAAACAAGGCGAGCCTGCTCGAACGCCTGATCTTCAACAACCGGCCGGTGGTGATCTTCCTCTGCCTGCTGGTCAGCGTCTTCCTGTTCTACCAGGCCACCCAGGTGCGGCCGTCCACCAGCTTCGAGAAGATGATCCCGCTGGAGCACCCGTTCATCCAGAAAATGCTCGAGCACCGCAACGACCTGGCCAACCTCGGCAACACCGTGCGCATCTCGGTGGAGGCGGTGAACGGCGACATCTTCACCAAGGAGTACATGGAGACGCTCCGGCAGATCCATGACGAGGTGTTCTACATCCCCGGCGTCGACCGTTCCGGCCTGAAGTCGTTGTGGAGCCCCAGCGTGCGCTGGACCGAAGTGACCGAGGAAGGCTTCGCCGGCGGCGAGGTGATCCCGCAGACCTACGACGGTTCGCCGCGGGCGCTGGAGGAACTGCGCAACAACGTGCTCAAGTCCGGGCAGATCGGCCGCCTGGTGGCGAACAACTTCAAGTCGAGCATCGTCGACGTACCGCTGCTGGAGATGTACCCGAATCCGAAGAACCAGAGCGAACTGATCAAGCTCGACTACCGCCAGTTCTCCCATGAGCTGGAAGAGAAGATCCGCGACAAGTACCAGTTGCAGAACCCCAACGTGAAGGTGCACATCGTCGGCTTCGCGAAGAAGGTCGGCGACCTGATCGACGGGCTGGTGATGGTGGTCGGCTTCTTCGGTATCTGCCTGCTGATCACCCTGGTCCTGCTGTACTGGTTCACCAAGTGCATCCGCAGCACCATCGCCGTGCTGATCACCACCCTGGTCGCGGTGCTCTGGCAGCTCGGCCTGCTCAACCTGGTCGGTTTCGGCCTCGATCCCTATTCGATGCTGGTGCCGTTCCTGATCTTCGCCATCGGTATTTCCCACGGCGTGCAGAAGATCAATGGCATCGCCTTGCAGTCCAGCGGCGCCGACAATGCGCTGATGGCGGCGCGGCTGACCTTCCGCCAACTGTTCCTGCCGGGGATGATCGCGATCCTCGCCGACGCCGTCGGCTTCATCACCCTGCTGGTGATCGACATCGGGGTGATCCGCGAGCTGGCCATCGGCGCCTCGATCGGCGTGGCGGTGATCGTCTTCACCAACCTGATCCTGCTGCCCGTGGCGATCTCCTACATCGGCATCAGCAAGAAGGCGGTGCAGCGCAGCAAGGATGACGCGGTGCGCGAGCACCCGTTCTGGCGCCTGCTGTCGAACTTCGCCAGCCCGAAGGTGGCCCCGGTGTCCATCGCCATCGCCCTGCTGATGCTCGGCGGCGGCCTCTGGTATGGCAAGCACCTGAAGATCGGCGACCTCGACCAGGGTGCGCCGGAACTGCGTCCCGACTCGCGCTACAACCTCGACAACGACTTCATCATCCGCAACTACTCGACCAGTTCGGACGTGCTGGTGGTGATGGTCAAGACCTCCCCGGAAGGCTGCTCCACCCACCAGGCCCTGGCGGCCATGGACGAGCTGGCCTGGAAGCTGGAGAACACCGAGGGCGTGCAGTCGGCGATCTCGATGGTCACCGTGTCCAAGCAGGTGATCAAGGGGATGAACGAAGGCAACCTGAAATGGGAGACTCTGTCGCGCAACCAGGACGTGCTGAACAACTCCATCGCCCGTGCCGACGGTCTCTACAACACCGACTGCTCGCTGGCGCCGCTGCTGGTCTTCCTCAACGACCACAAGGCCGAGACCCTCGACCGCGCGGTGGCGGCGGTGCAGGCCTTCGCCGCGGAGAACGACAAGGACGACCTGCAGTTCCAGCTGGCCGCCGGCAACGCCGGGATCGAGGCCGCCACCAACGAGGTGATCAAGCAGTCCGAACTGATCATCCTGGTTCTGGTGTACATCTGCGTGGCGGCCATGTGCATGATCACCTTCCGTTCCTTCGCCGCGACCCTCTGCATCGTCCTGCCGCTGATCCTCACCTCGGTGCTGGGCAACGCGCTGATGGCGGCGCTGGGCATCGGCGTGAAGGTCGCGACCCTGCCGGTGATCGCCCTCGGCGTCGGCATCGGGGTGGACTACGGGATCTACATCTACACCCGCCTGGAGTCTTTCCTGCGCATGGGCCTGCCGTTGCAGGAGGCCTACTACGAGACCCTCCGCTCCACCGGCAAGGCGGTGCTGTTCACCGGCCTGTGCCTGGCGATCGGCGTGGCCACCTGGATCTTCTCGGCGATCAAGTTCCAGGCCGACATGGGCCTGATGCTGACCTTCATGCTGCTCTGGAACATGTTCGGCGCCCTCTGGCTGCTGCCGGCCCTGGCGCGTTTCCTGATCAACCCGGCCAAGCTGCAGGCCAGGAAGGCCTCGCTGTTCGCTCACTGAGTCGCGCCGAGCCCCGCCAAGACCGCGGCCCAGGCCGCGGTTTTTTTGTGCGGAGGAAGGCCGTCGCGCTTCAGTCCGGCGTGGCGGGGAACAGCAGCTCGCAGCGGAAGCGCTGCTCGTCGCTGCTGTAATGCAGGCGCCAGCCGCTCTTCTGGCACAGGCGCTGGACCAGGTCGAGGCCCAGGCCATAACCGAACGCCATCGACTCCTCCGTGCCCTGGGCCGCACCGATGGGGTTGCTGATCAGCAGGCTGCGGTCGCGCACGACGATTTCCACCACGCCCTCGTCGCTGTACTGCAGGGCGTTGCGCAGCAGGTTGCCGATGATGATCCGTGCGCGGGTCTGCGGCAGGCTGTGTGGCTCCACGTCGAGGTGGAAGGTCAGGCCGCGGCGCTGGCTCAGCGCCTGCTGCTCCTCGAGCAGTTCCTCCAGCAGGCGGCCGACCTCGATGTGTCCGTCGTCGCGCAGTTCGCCGCTCTCGCGGCTGAGCCAGAGCAGGGTTTCGGTCATCTGCTGCATGCCCAGCGCCGAGCGGCGGATGCGTTGCAAGGCATGCGGGGAGGGCGCGCGGCCGGGTTGGTCGAGCAGCTCCAGGTTCATGCCGATCACCGCCAGCGGGGTGCGCAGCTCATGGCTGGCGTAGCGCAGGAAGCGCTCCTCGCGCTGGCTGAAGTCCTTGATCCGGGTCACGCTGTTCCACAGGGTATCCGCCAGCACGTTGAGTTCGCGGTAGTTGAAGCGCGGCCGCTGGCTGTCCGGGGCGAGGTCGTCGAGGGTCATCGACCAGCGCGTCAGCTTGCGCAACGGCGCGACGATGAACCAGACCAGCAGGCCGACGGCGGCCAGCGAAGGCAGGGTGACCGATAGGGTGACGATCCAGGTCTGCCTGACGCGGGCGTCGATGATGGCGTCGGACAGCGGCGTGTCGATGCTGCCGGCGGCGTCGTTGTCGTAGAGGTAGAGCGTCTTGCCGTCGGCCAGTGGCTGGCGGACCACCACGTAGGCATCGTCGCTGGGCGCGTCGTCATCCTCCTCTTCGTCATCGTCGTCCCAGTTGCCGAGCAGTTGCATGGCGCCGATGCTCTTGTAGGGCGGGGTGTCGAGCATCTCCCTGAGTTTCGGCGGCAGCCCCGCGGTGCCGACGCTGCCCTTGAAGTAGTAGCTGTCCGGCGCCGGCGTAGCCGGGTCTTCCTGGTAGCGCTGGGCGAAGTACAGCCCTTCCTCTTCCATCATCATGCTGAGCAGGTAGAGGGCGCCGGTCTCGCCGTAGTCGCCGAGCATGCGCGTGTAGACCAGCAACACCCCGGCGAGGATCAGGCTGACGCCGCCACCGACGATGGGGATCAGGCTCAGGCCGCGTTTCATTTGCGCTCCAGTTGGAAGCCGACGCTGTGCAGGGTATGGATCAGAGGGGTGGCGAACCCCTTGTCGACGGTGCTGCGCAGGTGGTGCATGTGCACGTTGAGGGTGTTGCTTTCCGGCGGCTCGTCGCCCCAGACGCTGCGCCCCAGCTGCTCGCGGGTGACCAGCGCGGGGCTGGCGCGCATCAGGCACTCGAGGATCTTCCAGGCGGTGGGGGACAGCGCCAGGGGCGTGCCGCCGCGGCTGGCCTGGCGGCTGTCGAGGTCCATCACCAGGTCGTCGACCTGCAGGCGCTGGGCCTGGCCGCTGCGGCGCCGGCTGAGGGCTTGCAGGCGGACCAGCAGCTCCGGCAGTTCGAAGGGCTTGAGCAGATAGTCGTCGGCGCCGGCGTCGAAGCCGTCGAGCTTGTCCTGCAAGGTATCCAGGGCGGTGAGCATGAGTACCGGGGTCTGCAGGCCGGCTTCGCGCAGCTGGCGACAGACCTGCCGGCCGTTGATGCGCGGCAGCATGATGTCCAGCAGGATCACGTCGTAGCGGTTGGCGCGCGCCAGGTTGAGGCCGGCCTGGCCGTCGCGGGCGTGATCGCAGACCACCCCGGCGGCCTCGAGGTAGTCGATGACGGTGCCGGCGAGATCGAAGTTGTCTTCGACGACGAGTACGTGGATATGCATGGTATCTGTTCGCATGACGGATGGGACGCTGTGCCTGGTTCGCCGCGGGCGTTGCCCGCGCCTACTTGAGCACCTTGATCGGCTTCACCGGGGTGCCGTCGCTCCACTGGCCCATGCCGGTCTGCTCCGGCGTAGCGCCCAGGGCGTACTGGCGGTTGCGGTTGTAGAACGCCGCGTCGGTGAGGCCATCGAACAGCTTCCAGGTGCCGTACCAGTCGAGGGCGTCGATCACCAGCGGGTCGTGGCCGGTATAGCGGCCTTCGGCCTGCTGGACTTCGAGGCGCTTCTCGACGCGGTCGAGCAACCAGTCGCTGTCTTCTTCCTTCGGATACTGCGGGCCGCATACCGGCGCGGTGGGTGCCGCGTGGTTGGCCAGCAGCGGCGGAGCGCCGTGGCGATCGCTGCGCAGCAGCAGCAGGTTCTTGTCGCTGGGCGGAATGTGCCGGCTCTGGCGGTAGATGCGCTTGGCGTCGGTGCAGGCCACGTGGCTGTCCTCGTCGCCGCAGACCGCCAGCAGCAGGGTGCCCTTGGCCAGCCCCGACAGGCGTTCCTGGGCCACGCCGTCCCAGCGCTTGCCCTGGCTCTTGCCGGGCTCGACCACCATCAGCGCCTTCGCCGCCGGCAGCTTCAGGCGTTCGCTGGCGGCCGCCAGGTTGGCGGCGAGCAGTCCGCCGGCGGAGTGGCCGAGGTAGGCGACCTGGTTCAGCCGCGGGCGCACCCCCAGCTCGCCGGCCTGCAGGCGCCTGAGGGCGTCGCCGAGGGCGCCGGCGGCATTGTCGAGGAAGTCTGCGTTGGGCGTCTTCAGGTCCGGCTGGTAGCGCGGGTAGACCACCACCATGCCGCGGCGGACGATATGGTCGATCCAGGCGCGGTAGAGGTCCGGCTGCATCACGCTCCAGCCGTGCAGGAAGATCACCAGCGGAGCGTTGCCGGGGACCGGTTGCTCGGGGGTGAACACCCAGTATTCGCGAGCGCCTTCGCCGAAGTGCCACTGATGCACGCTGGCATGGCGATAGGCCGCGCCGCCCGGCCCTTCGGCCGGCTGCGTCGGCGGCGTGGGCGCGGTCGGCGGTTCGGCGGCCGTCGCGGCGTGGCCCAGGAGCAGGCCGCACAGGACGAGGTACAGGGTACGGAAGCGCATGCGGGCCCTCTTGCGGAATCGGAATGTCGTGCCAGTCCTAACCATAGCGCCGTTCAGCGCGGATAGAGCGGTGGCAGGCCGCCATTGTCGACCGCTCCCGCCGGCGCTTGTTCCGTGGTGGGCAGGGCGCGGATCGCCCGCCACAGGTCCTCGCCCTGCCAGGAATGGCCGCTCTCGCTGTACAGCGCGCCGTTGAGGCCATCCAGGGCGTCGGACAGCGGTACGAAGCGGGCCGCCATGTCGGCCAGGGTATCGGGTTGCTGACGGGCCCAGGCGTCCAGGGCCTGGCGGGTCGCCTGGGGATCGTTGGCCAGGCAGGCGCGGCGCAGCTCGTCGAGCAGGCTGCGGCTGCTCGGGCCGTTGGCCGCGGCGCGGATCACCGCCGGCAGCTGGCGGGCGCGCCACCAGAGGCCGAAGCCGAGCAGGGTGGTCAGGGCCAGCACGGCGGTAGCCAGTTGCCAGGGCCAGAGCGTCGGCTCCAGGCGTTCGCCGAGCGGCAGCGCCGCCGCCGGCGGCTCCGCCTCGGCCTGCGGCGCGGCGGCCACTTCCAGGGTGCGCGGTGGCAGGCTGGTGCGCTCCAGGCGGTCTTCGCGGGTGTTCCACCAGACCACTTCGAGCGCCGGCAACTCGATGCGCCCGGCCTGCTCGGGCACCAGCGCCTCGCGCTCCTCGCGACTGCCGATGAGGCCCTGGTCGGTGCTCTGGTCGGCCAGCTGCGGTTGGTCCGGGTAGCGCCGCAGGCCTTGCACGTCGGGCAGCGGCAACGGCGGAAGCTGGGTGCCGGAAAGCCCCTCGACCTTCAGCAGCACGTTGCGCGTCAGCGATTCGCCGACCTGTGCCTGCTCCGGCTGCGGGCTCCAGCTTTCGCTGATGCTCAGCGCGCGGGCCGGCATCCAGGGCGCGTCGGCCGGATAGTCGGCGGGCTTGGGCCGGACCTGCAGCGGGATGCTCGGCGAAGTCACCCGCATCTGCCGGCCGGGGCGCGGGCCGAAGGGGTTGTAGTCGTCGCTGCCACGGTCGACCAGGGTAGCGCTGAAGGCTTGCGCAGGAATCTCCAGGGTGCCGCTCTTCTGCGGGAAGATCGCGTAGCGCACCTCGATCACGCCGTGGCGGATGCCGTTGATCTCCTTCTCGTAGGTGCGCGCCTCGCCGAGCTGTTCGACCTTCGCGTCGTTCATCGCCAGCGGGGTCAGGCTGCTGTCGTCGTATAGCGACACCGAGTGGTAGATGCGCAGGGTGAGGATCGCCTGGGCCTGCACGTAGACTGTCTCCTGGTCGACGCTGGCATCGATGAAGACCGGCGCCAGCTTGCTGCTCTTGGCGCGGTCGCGCGCCTCCAGTACGTGCAGCCTGATCGGCTGGGTGCTGCTGGCGCCGAGGCTGATCGGCGGGATCGCCACGTAGCCGCTCTGCTTCGGCAGGAGGGTGACGATCCAGCGGGTGGTGGCCTGGGCCCGGCCGTTCTGCGTGGCGAGACGGTTGACCTGGCGCGTGCCGAGGACCTCGAAGAGGGCGTCCAGCGGGCTCAGGTCGGGTTTGCCGAAGAGGGTCGGGTCGTCCGATTCCAGCGTCAGTTCGACGCTTTCCCCTTCGGTCAGGCGGGCGCGGTCGACGCTGGCGCTGAAGCTGGCATGGGCGGAAACGCAGAGGAGCGCGAGAAGCAGGCTGCAGAACAGGCGGATCATGGCGTGGCTTCCTGGCGTTGCTGCTGTTGGTACCAGAACTTGCGCCGCAGCAATTCGGCGGGATCGTCGGGAATCTGTCGCAGCCATTGCTCGAGGGCCTGGCGACGTTCGTCGTCGAGTCCGTCGTCGGCTTCCTCGTCGCCCGTCCGCTCGTCCTCGGCGTTGGGCTGCGGCTGCGCTTGGCCGGGTGCTCCGGCGGTCTTCTCGCCTTCGTCTTCCGGCAGGCTGGTCGAGGGCGCCGCGGCCTGGGCCTTCTGCGCATCGACGGTCGCCGCGTCGCGCGGCGGCCGCTGGCTGCTTCCGGATGGCGGGCTCTGCTGGCTCGCTTCCTGGCGCTGTTCCTTGTTCTCGCCGGCCTGCTGCTGCGCCGCCTGTTCCTGGCGTTGGCGCAGCAGTTCCTCGACCAGGGCCTTGTTGCGTTGCGCGGCGACCAGTTGCGGCTGGCGCTCCAGGGCTTGTTCGTAGGCGTCGACGGCGGCTTCCAGTTCGCCCTGGCGGGCCAGGGCGTTGCCACGGTTGTAGTGATCGTCGGCCTGGTCGCCTTGGGCGAAGGCCTGGGCCGCGGCGGCGTAGTCGCGGGCCTGGTAGAGCGACAGGCCTTTCCAGCGGAAGTCCTCGAAGCGCTTCGCCGCCTCGTCCGCCTGGCCCCGTTGCAACAGGCGCTGGCCTTGCTGGTCCGGACGCAGCCAGAGGTCTTCGAACTGGAAGGCCATGGCCGGTTGCGGCAGGCTCAGCATCAACAGCGGCAGGCAGAACAGCCAGCCGCGCCGTCCGGCACAGGCGGCCAGCAGGAGCAGCGGCAGGAGCAGCCAGTAACCCTGGTCGGCCCAGCGCTGCAGGCGCAGCAGGGCGTTCTCGCGATCTTCCTCCAGCGTGCCGCCGCGGGCCAGCAGGCCGAGGCTGTCGAGGTCGCGGTCGTTCGGCCGCAGGCGCTGGTAGCCGGCGCCGATCTCCGCGGCGAAGCGGCGCAGCCCGCTTTCGTCGAGCCTGGGCAGGAGGATGCCGCCCTGGTCGTCCTTGAGGAAGCTGCCATCCTCCTGCTGCACCGGAGCGCCCTTCGGCGTGCCGACGCCGAGCACGGCGAGGCGCGCCGCCCGGTGCTCAAGGGCGCTGCGGATGCCCTGGCGCTCGGGTTCGCTCAGCTCGCTGGTCAGCAGCAGCAGGCGGCCGCGGCCCTGGGCGCCCTGTTCCAGCAGGTCGAGGGCCTGGCGCACGGCGAGGTCGGCGCGCTGGCCGGGCTCGGGCATGATCGAAGGTTTCAGGGCGTCGAGCAGGTTGCGCGCGGTGAGCTGGTCGTCCGACAGCGGCACCAGGGTATGCGCGCTGCCGGCGTAGACGACGATCGCGGTCTGCGCGTCGTTGCGCGTGCGAAGCAGGTCGAGCAGCTTGCGCCGGGCCTGCTCCAGGCGGGTCGGCGACAGGTCGCCGGCAAGCATCCCGGGAGTCAGCTGGAGGATCGCCACCAGCGGGTCGCTACGCTTCATCGAGGGCTGTTCCAGTTGCTGCCAACTGGGCCCGAGCAAGGCCAGCAGGGCCAGCAGCCAGGCGATGCCGAGGCAGATCCAGGGCATGCGGTTCTGCCGCCCGGCGCCGCCGACCAGCAGCCAGGGCTGGAAGGCCGTCGGCAACAGCAACTGCCAGCGTCCGGCACGACGCTGGCGATGCAGCAGCTTCCACAGCAACCAGCCAAGCAGCGGCGCCAGCAGCAGCCAGTAGGGGCGCAGCCAGTGCGGCCAGGCGTCCAGCAACAGGTTCATGGTTGCCTCCCGGAACGGCGGCGCGGCCAGGTCCGGTTTTCCCGTGGCCAGAGTTCCAGCGCCACCAGCAGCACACTCAGGCCGAGGGCGGCGGCCAGCGGCCAACTGTACAGCGCCAGGGCCGGGCGCGCCCGGGTAGTCTGCTGGGCGACCGGTTCGAGGCGGTCGAGGGTCGCGGAAATGCTTTCCAGCTCGGCGCTGGATCGCGCGCGGAAGTATTCGCCGCCAGTGCTCTCGGCGATACCGCGCAGGGTCGGCTCGTCGAGATCGAGCCCCGGGTTGAAGCCGAACAGGCCGGGCACGCCGCCTTGCTGCGGGTCGGCGCCGATGCCGATGGTGTAGATCTTCACCTGTTGCTCGGCGGCCAGTTGCGCGGCGATCTGCGGGGCTATCTGTCCGCCGGTGTTGGCGCCGTCGGTGATCAGCACCAGCACCCGGCTTTCCGCAGGCCGCTGGCGCAGGCGCTTGACCGCCAGGCCGATGGCGTCGCCGATCGCGGTGTTCTTGCCGGCGATGCCGATCTGCGCCTCGTCCAGCCAGACCCGCACGGTGTGCCGGTCGAAGGTCAGCGGCGCCTGCAGGTAGGCCTGGCTGCCGAACAGGATCAGGCCGACGCGGTCGCCACGACGGTCTTCGATGAAGTCGCCGAAGAGTTTCTTGATCAGTTCCAGGCGGCTGATCTCGTCGTCCTGCCAGCGCATGTCGCGGTAGTCCATGGAACCGGAGACATCCACCGCGAGCAGCAGGTCGCGGCCGCTGGCGGGTAGCGGCAGGGGGTCGCCGACCCACTGCGGGCGGGCCGCGGCGAGCAGCAGGAGGAACCAGAGCAGGGCGAAGCGCACCTGCTGCCGCCAGGCCGGCAGGCGTGCGCGGGCACGACGCCCGGCGAGGCTTTCGAGTTCGTCGAGGAAGCTCACCTTGAGCGCCGCCTCGCCGCTGTCGGCGGCCGGCAGCACCAGACGCAGCAGCCAGGGCAACGGGGCGAGGGCGAAGACCCAGGGCCAGGCGAACTCAAACATGCTTGCGAATCCAGGTGGCGACGGCGGCGTCGAGGCCGTCCACGGCCTTGTCGTCGAGGGTGCAGTCGGCGCGGTAGCCGCCTTCCACCAGGATCATCCAGCGGGTCAGGCCGGCGGCCGGGCAACGGTTGTCGAGGAACGCCAGCCAGGCGCGGCCGCTGAGGGCGTGGCTGCCGCTATCTGGCCAGCGCGCCCTGCAGACCCGCTTGAGCAGGCCGTTGATGGCTTGCAGCCAGGGTCCGGCGGAAGCCCTGCCGTAGGGCTTGGCAAGCGCCGCCAGTTCGGCCAGGGCCGCTTCGCGCAGCGGATCCAGCGGCGCTTCGCCGCGGGTGGCGATGGTGCGCCGCGGCAGGTGCCGGCGCAGTCGCCAGAGCCCCCAGCCGAGCAACGGCAGCAGGGCGGCCAGCAGCCACCAGCCGGGCGCTGGCGGCCACCAGCCGACGGGCAGGGGGGCGATCAGCGGTTCCAGCCGGTCGAGCGGATTCATGCGCGATACCCCGGCTGGTGTTGTTCCAGCAGGTCCCGCAACTGCTCCACCAGGTCTTCCTGGGTCGACAGCGGCAGCAGCGGCACGCCCAGTCGCTGGGCCAGCCGCTGCCAGCGCGCGCGGCGCGCCTCGGCCAGTTCGCGATAGGCCTGGCGCAGCTCGTCGGCGTGGGTGTCCAGCTCGAGGTCGGCGGCGCCTTCGCGGAAGCGCAGCAGTCCGGCGGCGGGGAGGGCATGGTCGAGCGGGTCGGACAGCGGCAGCAGCACCAGGTCGGTATGGCGTGCGATCAGGCTGAGTTGCTGCTCGGCGACGTCATTGAGTGTGCGCTCGTCGCACAGCACCAGGATCAGGCTGCCCGGGCGCAGCACTTCGCGGGCGCGGCGCAGGGCCAGGCCGAACAGTTCGCCAGGCCGCTCGGCCGGCGTCTCGCGCAGCTCGCGATTGGCCCGCAATAGCTGGTTGAACAGTTGCAGCAGGCTGTGCTTGCTGCGTCGCGGCTTGATTTCGTGGCAGTCGCGGTCGCTGAATACCAGGCCGCCGATACGGTCGTTGTGGGCCAGCGCCGACCAGCCGATGAAGGCCGCCGCGCGTGCCGCCAGCACTGCCTTGAAGCACAGGCCGGAGCCGAAGAACAGGCGCTGGCTCTGTTCGACCAGGACGAACACCGGTCGCTCGCGTTCCTCGTGGAACAGCTTGGTGTGCGGCTCGCGGGTGCGCGCGGTGACGCGCCAGTCGATGGTCCGTACGTCGTCGCCGGGCTGGTAGATGCGCACCTGGTCGAAGTCCACGCCGCGTCCGCGCAGGCGCGAGTGATGCAGGCCGACCAGCGGGCTGCGGCGGTTCTGCGAGGAGAACAGGCGCGCTTCGTGGAGCCGGTGGCGCATTTCCAGAAGCTCGTCGAGGCCCAGTTCGACGCCCGGGGCGGCGCTCAGCATGGCGGCGGCCTCAGGCCACGGCGACCACGTCGAGGATGCGCTGCACGACCCGGTCCTGGTCGATGCCGGCGGCTTCCGCCTCGAAGGTCAGGATCAGGCGATGGCGCAGCACGTCGAACAGCACCGCCTGGATGTCCTCGGGACTGACGAAGTCGCGTCCGGCCAGCCAGGCGTGGGCGCGCGCGCAGCGGTCGAGGGCGATGGAGCCGCGCGGGCTGGCGCCGTAGGAGATCCATTCGGCGAGTTCCGCGTCGTGCTTGGCCGGGGTGCGGGTGGCCATGATCAGTTGCACCAGGTATTCCTCCACCGCGTCGGCCATGTACAGGCCGAGGATTTCCTGGCGCGCGGCGAAGATGGTTTCCTGGGTCACCCGGCGCTCCGGCCGGGCCTCGCCGTTCAGTGCCTCGCCACGCGCCTGCTGGAGGATGCGGCGTTCCACCGAGGCCTCCGGGTAGCCGATCTTGACGTGCATGAGGAAGCGGTCGAGCTGGGCTTCCGGCAACGGGTAGGTACCTTCCTGCTCGATCGGGTTCTGTGTCGCCATCACCAGGAACAGCTGTGGCAGGTCGTAGGTGCTGCGGCCGACCGAAACCTGGCGCTCGGCCATGGCTTCGAGCAGCGCCGATTGCACCTTGGCCGGGGCGCGGTTGATCTCGTCGGCCAGCACCAGGTGATGGAAGATCGGGCCTTGCTGGAACACGAAGGTGCCGGTCTCCGGACGGTAGATCTCGGTTCCGGTGATGTCGGCGGGGAGCAGGTCGGGAGTGAACTGGATACGGTGGAACTCGGCTTCGAGGCCTTCGGCGAGGTCCTTGATGGCCTTGGTCTTGGCCAGTCCCGGCGCGCCTTCCACCAGCAGGTGGCCGTCGGCTAGCAGCGCGATCAGCAGGCGGTCGACGAGTTTTTCCTGGCCGAGGATCTGGCTCGACAGGTAGCCCTTCAGTCCCTGCAGGGCGCTCTTGTGCTGCGTGCTTTCTGGCTCGTTGCTCATTGTCTGGACTACCGGTTCCAAGGCCTGCTGGGGTGTCGCTCGGTGGCGCACGGCGAGGCCGGCGCGCGCGGGCGGGGAGAAGGCTCCGCTCTGCGGCGGATGACGCCCCCCGATCCCGCACATGTTAGCGCACGGCGACTGCCTAGCGTACTCTCCGACGCTCGTGCCGCGCCTATTCGTGAACCCGCGCGGGTATGCCGGTGAAAAGCCTCCGCCTCTCGCCGTGACCTGCCTCGCGAAGCGCGGCGGATCGACGCGCCCGGGGAACTTCGCCGGCGCAGGCGGGTCGGTTTCCGCGATGCGAACAGCGAATGGACAGAGCGTTTGTCAGGAGCGACATTGCCGGGGCTTGCCCGGCGCAAGGGGGAGGGCCGCGCCCGGCGTGGGTGGCGGCGCTGGGTCGGTGGGCTGCTGTTGCTGCTCGGCGCGCTCGCCAGCGGATGTTCGAACGCGCCGCGCAACGCCGCCGGCGAGGACACCAGCCAGGGTTCGATGCGCGCTGGCGAATTCCTCCAGACCGATGCCGATCGCATGGCCACCCTGGCCATGCGCGACAACCTGCAAAGCCTCTACCAGTTGCTCTGGAAGCTGTACAAGCGCAATCCCGCCGAATGGAAGAAGACCGGCCTGCCGAGCCAGGCCGACGCCGAGCTGGCGATCCGCCGGGCCATCGAGCAGAACCGCGAACTCAGCGACCTGGGCGGCCGCCGCGACATCGCCGCACTGTCCTACTCCCTCGATCCGGCGTTCAAGGGCGACCGCGTCGGTGCCTTCATATACTCCCTGGCCAGCATGCTGATCACCGCCCATGGCGGGCGCACCGAGTTCTACGTCTACCAGGGGATCGACGCGCAGTACGTCTACAACGCCGCGCGCAACGTCGAGGTCGCCACCTGGATGCTGGCTACCCGCAAGGACGACAAGGGTGCCCCGTTGCTGCTTTCCAACGCCCTCACCGACGACGCCAGCAACCTCAGCTACGCCCGCGAGTTCGCCAAGATCGTCGCGCGCCTGGACCTGCTCGCCGAGGTGCTCGGCGAACGCTACCGGCGGATCAGCGTGAACTACGCCCAGGGACTGCTGTTCATGCATTTCCTGCCGGTGCAGTGAGCCGATGCTCCCGGGGTGAACGAATATGTCGCAGCACGGTAAGTGTTTTGCCTTGCCGGCTCGTTAAGCTCTGTCGGATATGACCGGCGGGTCGCTCGCCGAAAAAGGGCGGTTCCCGGTCAGCCTTTGCTGTGCGCCTGCCTGCCTGGATTAATGCTCAGCTTCTGCTGAACTTCATGGACGCAGCGAGGGTCGGTCCGAAGGTGCGTTGCTCGCGACCTTTCCCGCGAACCGCTCGCCTCCATGAAATAACAAGCCAAGCGGAGTACAACCATGGCGTTCTTCACCGCGGCCAGCAAAGCCGATTTCCAGCATCAACTGCAGACGGCACTGGCGCAGCACCTCGGCGACAAGGCGTTACCACAAGTCACGCTGTTCGCCGAACAGTTCTTCAGCCTGATCTCCCTCGATGAACTGACCCAGCGTCGGCTTTCCGACCTGGTCGGTTGCACCCTTTCCGCCTGGCGCCTGCTGGAGCGCTTCGACCGCGACCAGCCCGAAGTCCGCGTATACAACCCCGACTACGAGAAGCACGGCTGGCAATCCACCCACACCGCGGTGGAAGTGCTGCACCCGGACCTGCCGTTCCTGGTCGACTCGGTGCGCATGGAACTGAACCGCCGCGGCTACAGCATCCATACCCTGCAGACCAACGTCCTCAGCGTGCGCCGCTCGGCCAAGGGCGAGCTGAAGGAAATCCTGCCCAAGGGTAGCCAGGGCAAGGACGTCAGCCAGGAATCGCTGATGTACCTGGAGATCGACCGTTGCGCCCACGCCGGCGAACTGCGGGCGCTGGAGAAGGCCATCCTGGAAGTGCTCGGTGAAGTACGCGTGACCGTCGCCGACTTCGAACCGATGAAGGCCAAGGCCCGCGAACTGCTGACCTGGCTTGGCAAGGCCAAGCTGAAGGTGCCGGCGGAGGAACTGAAGGAAGTACGCAGCTATCTCGAATGGCTGCTGGACAACCACTTCACCTTCCTCGGCTACGAGGAATTCAGCGTCGCCGACGAGGCCGACGGCGGGCGCATGGTCTACGACGAGAAATCCTTCCTCGGCCTGACCCGTCTGCTGCGTGCCGGCCTGAGCAAGGATGACCTGCACATCGAGGACTATGCCGTCGCCTACCTGCGCGAACCGGTCCTGCTGTCCTTCGCCAAGGCTGCCCATCCGAGCCGTGTGCACCGCCCGGCCTACCCGGACTACGTGTCGATCCGCGAGCTGGACGGCAAGGGCCGGGTGATCCGCGAGTGCCGCTTCATGGGCCTGTTCACCTCCTCGGTGTACAACGAGAGCGTCAACGACATCCCCTTCATCCGCGGCAAGGTCGCCGAAGTGATGCGGCGCTCCGGTTTCGACACCAAGGCCCACCTCGGCAAGGAACTGGCCCAGGTGCTGGAAGTACTGCCGCGCGACGACCTGTTCCAGACCCCGGTGGACGAGCTGTTCAGCACCGCCCTGGCGATCGTCCGCATCCAGGAGCGCAACAAGATCCGCGTGTTCCTGCGCAAGGACCCCTACGGTCGCTTCTGCTACTGCCTGGCCTACGTGCCGCGCGACGTGTATTCCACCGAGACGCGCCTGAAGATCCAGCAGGTCCTGATGGAGCGCCTGCAGGCCAGCGACTGCGAGTTCTGGACCTTCTTCTCCGAGTCGGTGCTGGCCCGCGTGCAGTTCATCCTCCGCGTCGACCCGAAGTCGCGCATCGACATCGACCCGGCGCGCCTGGAGGAAGAAGTGATCCAGGCCTGCCGTTCCTGGCAGGACGACTACAGCAGCCTGGTGGTGGAAAACCTCGGCGAGGCCAAGGGCACCAACGTCCTGGCCGACTTCCCGAAAGGCTTCCCGGCCGGCTACCGCGAGCGCTTCGCCCCGCACTTCGCGGTGGTCGACCTGCAGCACCTGCTCAGCCTCTCCGAGCAGCGCCCGCTGGTGATGAGCTTCTACCAGCCGCTGGCGCAGGGCGAGCAGCAACTGCACTGCAAGCTGTACCACGCCGACACCCCGCTGGCCCTGTCCGACGTCCTGCCGATCCTGGAGAACCTCGGCCTGCGCGTGCTCGGCGAATTCCCCTACCGCCTGCGCCACCAGAACGGCCGCGAATACTGGATCCACGACTTCGCCTTCACCTACGCCGAAGGGCTGGACGTGGACATCCAGCAGCTCAACGAGATCCTCCAGGACGCCTTCGTCCACATCGTCAGCGGCGACGCCGAGAACGACGCCTTCAACCGCCTGGTGCTGACCGCCAACCTGCCGTGGCGCGACGTCGCCCTGCTGCGTGCCTACGCGCGTTACCTGAAGCAGATCCGCCTGGGCTTCGACCTCGGCTACATCGCCAGTGCGCTGAATGCCCACACCGACATCGCCCGCGAGCTGGTGCGGCTGTTCAAGACCCGCTTCTACCTGGCGCGCAAACTCACCGCGGAAGACCTGGAAGACAAGCAACAGAAGCTGGAGCAGGCGATCCTCGGTGCCCTCGACGAAGTCCAGGTGCTCAACGAGGACCGCATCCTGCGGCGCTACCTCGACCTGATCAAGGCGACCCTGCGGACCAACTTCTACCAGCCCGACGGCAACGGCCAGAACAAGAGCTACTTCAGCTTCAAGTTCAACCCGAAGGCCATTCCGGAGCTGCCCAGGCCGGTGCCCAAGTACGAGATCTTCGTCTACTCGCCGCGCGTCGAGGGCGTGCACCTGCGCGGCGGCAAGGTGGCTCGCGGCGGCTTGCGCTGGTCGGACCGCGAGGAAGACTTCCGCACCGAGGTGCTCGGCCTGGTCAAGGCCCAGCAGGTGAAGAACGCGGTGATCGTGCCGGTCGGCGCCAAGGGCGGCTTCGTCCCGCGCCGCCTGCCGCTTGGCGGTAGCCGCGACGAGATCCAGGCCGAGGCGATCGCCTGCTACCGGATCTTCATTTCCGGCCTGCTCGATATCACCGACAACCTCAAGGAAGGCGAAGTGGTGCCGCCGGCCAACGTGGTCCGCCACGACGAGGACGATCCCTACCTGGTGGTCGCCGCGGACAAGGGCACGGCGACCTTCTCCGACATCGCCAACGGCATCGCCGCCGAGTACGGCTTCTGGCTCGGCGACGCCTTCGCCTCGGGCGGCTCCGCCGGCTACGACCACAAGGGCATGGGGATTACCGCCAAGGGCGCCTGGGTCAGCGTGCAACGGCACTTCCGCGAACGCGGCATCGACGTGCAGAAGGACAACATCAGCGTCATCGGCATCGGCGACATGGCCGGCGACGTGTTCGGCAACGGCCTGCTGATGTCGGACAAGCTGCAACTGGTGGCCGCCTTCAACCACATGCATATCTTCATCGACCCGAACCCGGACGCCGCCAGCAGCTTCGTCGAGCGCCAGCGCCTGTTCAACCTGCCGCGTTCGAGCTGGGCCGACTACGACGCCAAGCTGATCTCCGCCGGCGGCGGGATCTTCCTGCGCAGCGCCAAGAGCATCGCCATCACCCCGGAAATGAAGGCGCGCTTCGACATCCAGGCCGACAGGCTGGCGCCCACCGAGCTGATCCATGCGCTGCTCAAGGCGCCGGTCGACCTGCTCTGGAACGGCGGGATCGGTACCTACGTGAAGTCGAGCAAGGAAACCCACGCCGATGTCGGCGACAAGGCCAACGATGGTCTGCGCGTCGACGGCCGCGAGCTGCGCGCGAAGGTGGTGGGCGAGGGCGGCAACCTGGGCATGACCCAACTGGCGCGGGTCGAGTTCGGCCTGCACGGCGGTGCCAACAACACCGACTTCATCGACAACGCCGGTGGCGTGGACTGCTCCGACCATGAGGTCAACATCAAGATCCTGCTCAACGAAGTGGTGCAGGCCGGCGACATGACCGAGAAGCAGCGCAACGCGCTGCTGGTGAAGATGACCGACGCGGTCGGCGCCCTGGTGCTGGGCAACAACTACAAGCAGACCCAGGCGCTGTCCCTGGCGCAACGTCGCGCCCGCGAGCGGATCGCCGAGTACAAGCGGCTGATGGGCGACCTCGAGGCGCGTGGCAAGCTCGATCGCGCCCTGGAGTTCCTGCCTTCCGACGAGGAGCTGGCGGAACGCATCAGTGCCGGCCAGGGGCTGACCCGCGCCGAGCTGTCGGTGCTGATCTCCTACAGCAAGATCGACCTCAAGGAATCGCTGCTGAAATCGCTGGTGCCGGACGATGACTACCTGACCCGCGACATGGAGACCGCCTTCCCGGCATTGCTGGCGGAGAAGTTCGGCGACGCCATGCGCCGCCATCGCCTGAAGCGCGAGATCGTCAGCACGCAGATCGCCAACGACCTGGTCAACCACATGGGCATCACCTTCGTGCAGCGCCTGAAGGAGTCCACCGGCATGAGCGCGGCCAACGTCGCCGGGGCCTACGTGATCGTCCGCGACGTATTCCACCTGCCGCACTGGTTCCGCCAGATCGAGAATCTCGACTACCAGGTGCCCGCTGATATCCAGCTGACCCTGATGGACGAACTGATGCGCCTCGGCCGCCGCGCCACCCGCTGGTTCCTCCGCAGCCGCCGCAACGAGCTGGACGCGGCGCGCGACGTGGCCCACTTCGGCCCGCGCATCGCCGCCCTCGGCCTGAAGCTCAACGAGCTGCTCGAAGGGCCGACCCGCGAGCTGTGGCAGGCGCGCTACCAGACCTACGTCGACGCCGGCGTGCCGGAACTGCTGGCACGCATGGTGGCCGGTACCAGCCACTTGTACACGCTGCTGCCGATCATCGAGGCGTCCGACGTGACCGGCCAGGACACCGCGGAAGTGGCCAAGGCCTATTTCGCCGTGGGCAGCGCGCTGGACCTGACCTGGTACCTGCAACAGATCACCAACCTGCCGGTGGAGAACAACTGGCAGGCGCTGGCCCGCGAGGCGTTCCGCGACGACCTCGACTGGCAGCAGCGGGCGATCACCGTCTCGGTGTTGCAGATGCAGGACGGACCGAAGGAGGTCGAGGCTCGCGTCGGCCTGTGGCTGGAACAGCACCTGCCGCTGGTCGAGCGCTGGCGGGCGATGCTGGTCGAACTGCGTGCCGCGTCGGGTACCGACTACGCCATGTACGCCGTGGCCAACCGCGAGCTGATGGACCTGGCGCAGAGCAGCCAGCACGGTGTCTGCATCCCCTGATGCGACCGGACTGACGGCAAGCAAGAGCCCCGCCCTAGTGCGGGGCTCTTTCATTTCAGCTGTCGTGCCGTCGGTCGGGTCCCATGGCGGGCGGCGTTGGATGTGTTATTTTGCTATGAAAATATAGCTATGATTATGTAGATAAATATGCCCACCAACCAGGATCTCCAACTGGCAGCGCATCTGCGCAGCCAGGTCACCACCCTGACCCGCCGCCTGCGTCGCGAGGCGCAGGCCGATCCGGTGCAATTCTCGCAACTGGTCGTGCTTGGCGCGATCGACCGCCTTGGCGGCGACGTCACACCTTCCGAGCTGGCCGCCGCCGAGCGGATGCGCTCGTCGAATCTGGCCGCGCTGCTGCGCGAACTGGAACGCGGAGGGCTGATCGTCCGTCACGCCGATCCGCAAGATGGGCGCAGAACCCGCGTGTCGCTGAGCTCGGAGGGCCGGCGAAATCTCTACGGCAACCGCGCCAAGCGCGAAGAATGGCTGGTGCGTGCCATGCACGCCTGTCTCGACGAGAGCGAGCGCGCCCTGCTGGCGGCGGCCGGTCCGTTGCTGACACGCCTGGCGCAATTCGAGGAGCCCTGAATCCAGGGCTTTGGGTTCCGGCAGATGGAAGAGGAGTTCCCGATGAACACAGCACTGATCGGTCTCGACTACATCGTCGATATCATGCATCCCGACGGTAGGATTGCCCGCTGTGCAGAACAGGCCGCCTTGCGTGGCGTGGTCGCGCGTTTCAACCGCGCTCTCGCCGTCGCCGAGCAGCGTGGCTGGCTGCGGATCGCGGTGAGGGTGGGCTTCGAGCCCGGCTATCCGGACCTGCCGGAACATTCGCCGATCTTCGCTGCCGCGCAGGCACTCGGCGCTCTCGACCTCTGCGGGCGCGGTTGCGCATTTCATCCTGACCTGAAGCGGGATGCCGTGCAGATGGAAGTGCTCAAGCCGCGCATCAGCGCCTTTTATGCCACGCGCCTGGAGGCCGTGTTGCGGGCGAGGCGGATCGAGCGCCTGGTGCTCGCCGGTGTCAGTACGACCTGGGCTGTGCAGGCCGCCGCGCGCGATGCGCACGATCGCGACTACCAAGTGCTGGTGTTGGAGGAGGCCTGCGCGGCGGCCAGCGACGAGGAGCACCGGCGCTCCATCGAGGTCCTGGGCGGCATCGCGCGGATCGTCACGCTCGACCAGTTGGCAGCGCTCTAGGCGGCGCGTCGTGTGTGCGCCTCGCTGACACGCCTGTTCGACGGCCGCGCCATGGGGCGCGCGCTCGCCGTGTCGCTGCCGCTGTTCGTGCTCTACAGCGCCAGCGGCGATGCCAACTGGCTGCTGGCGAATATCGCGACGATCTCCGTGGCGGTCGTCGTCGAGCGGGTCGGTAGCGCACCGCTCGCGGCGCTCGGCCAGGGGGTGGCGATCATCCTCGGCTTTCTCGGCCTGTCGTTCGCGCTCGCCTGGGGAGCGGCGTTTGCCATCGCTTGCGCAGCGCTCGCCGCTGCTGCTGTCGCGCTATCCGGCCTGGATACGCGCTTGCGCACGCTGGGCAATTTCGTCTTTATTCCTGTGCTCTATCTGGCCTGCGAGGTTGCCGCGACGCACCGCGCTGCGCTGTCCCTGGTGCCGTATCTCGTCGTCGCGACGCTACCATCGGTGGCGCTCGCCGGTGTCGATACCTTGCGCCACGCAGCGCTCGCACGCCGTTACGGTACCCTGCTGCGCTGGCGTGGGGCGCACTTGACGGGCCACGCGGCCGCGCATGACGAGCTGCTCCAGGCTGTGTTGGCGGTCACACTCGCCGTAGCCTGCAGCGCGACCTTGGTGGCGTGGCGGCACATCGAATACGGCCAGTGGGCGATCTGGTCGTCCGCCAGCGTGGTTACCGGCAATGCCGCCAGCGCGCACCTGAAGCTGCGCGATCGCGGGCTTGGCGCGCTGCTCGGCGTACCGCTCGGCCTCGTGGTAGGGGCCGCTCTACCACATGTTCTATTGGTCCACACCTTGGCGACTCTTGCCTCGGTCCTCACCCTCGTCGGATTCCGTCACTACGCGACAGGTTTTGCCGCGCGTTGCGCGTGCATCGCCTGCGCCTCCTGGGCGATTCAGCAGTCGCCCCTGGTCGCCTCGCTGCGGGTCGCCGAAGTACTGGCGGGTGGGGCGATAGGCGTCGCCTCGGTGTGGCTGGTGCGGTTCCTCGCACGCAACTGAAGGCGGTGCGACCGCACGCGCGTGCGCCAAATGCCCGGCGCCTTTCGTTGGCCGGAAAAGACAACCTGTTTCACGGATTTAATAAATATTTAGTTATTAGCGAACGGCGTCTACCGAACCGATGGGTCTAGACGAAGTGACTTCCGGGGGCTTCCGGAGGGCCGTCGACTTTCCTGATGAAGTGCGTGAAACCTGGGCTTTCCACTTTGCCACACCGGTGTCTCGGAAAGCGCGGAGTTGACCTGCAAAGCGTCACGGGCAGGCAAAAGGACACCATGGCGTCATGTATGTGCCTAAAAATTGACAGTTTCCGCTTAAAAATTTAGCAATTAGCATATTTAGTCATTAGATTGACGTTAATCGCCTGCGGCTGCTTTGGATGTGCCCGCACTGTCAGGGATTCGACGTTGCCACCGGAAACCGCATCCATGCTTCCGACCTGCCGCTTCGGTCGGTATCGACCCTGCCGCGTAGGCTGGGCATGCGGTTCAGCAAGAAAGGAATCGCCGTGCTGCGTCTGCCGTCCCGCCGTAACACCCTTCGACCCATCGAGCGCCCGCTCGCCTGGCTTGCCGGCCTGGCGCTGGCGCTTTGTGCCGGCACTGCCGCAGGGGCTGCCGGCGGGCCGTCCAGCGTGGCGTTCTGGTACGCCGAGCGGCCGCCGCTGGCCGAGCTTTCCCAGTTCGACTGGGTGGTGCTCGAAGCGGCGCACCTCAAGCCGGCCGATGTCGGGTATCTGAAAGAGCAGGGCAGCACGCCCTTCGCCTATCTGTCGGTCGGCGAGTTCGACGGCGACGCCGCCGCCATCGCCGACAGCGGCCTGGCCCGGGGCAAGAGCGCGGTCCGCAACCAAGCCTGGAACAGCCAGGTAATGGACCTCGCCGCGCCGAGCTGGCGGGCGTACCTGCTCAAGCGCGCCGCGGAGCTGCGCAAACAGGGCTACGCCGGCCTGTTCCTCGATACCCTGGACAGCTTCCAGCTACAGGCCGAGGAGCGCCGCGAGGGCCAGCGCCGGGCGCTGGCCAGTTTCCTCGCCCAGCTGCATCGCCAGGAGCCGGGCCTCAAGCTGTTTTTCAATCGCGGTTTCGAAGTGCTGCCGGAGTTGCCCGGCGTCGCGTCGGCGGTGGCCGTGGAGTCGATCCATGCCGGTTGGGACGCCGCTGCCGGGCAATACCGCGAGGTGCCCCAGGAGGATCGCGATTGGCTGAAGGGCCACCTGGATGCCCTGCGCGCCCAGGGCATGCCCATCGTCGCCATCGACTACCTGCCGCCGGAGCGGCGTGACGAGGCGCGCACGCTCGCTGCGCGCCTGCGTAGCGAAGGCTACGTGCCGTTCGTCAGCACCCCGGCGCTGGACTACCTGGGGGTGAGCGACGTCGAGGTGCAACCGCGGCGCATCGCGCTGCTCTACGATCCGCGCGAGGGCGACCTGACCCTGAGCCCCGGTCACGTCTACCTCGGCGGCCTGCTCGAATACCTCGGTTATCGGGTCGACTACCTGCCCACCGACCAGCCGCTGCCCGAACGTCCGCTGAGCGGTCTCTACGCCGGGGTGGTGACCTGGATGACCAGTGGACCGCCGCTGGCCAGCGACGCCTTCGACAACTGGATCGCTGCACGTCTCGACGAAAAGGTGCCGGTGGCGTTCCTCGCCGGCCTGCCTACCGAGAACGACGGCCTGTTGCAGCGCCTGGGTATTCGCCGACTGTCGCAGAAACTCAAGGTCAAGCCGAGCACCGAGACCCACGACCAGGCGCTGCTTGGTTCCTTCGAAGCGCCGCTGGTGATCCGGATCCGCGACCTGCCGGCGCTCACCGTACTCGATCCGGCGCGGGTGACCCCGGCGCTCAAGCTCAAGGGCGACGGCAAGGAGTACGTGCCGGTGGCGACCGCCGACTGGGGGGGCTTCGCCCTGGCGCCCTATGTGCTGGAGGAGGGTAGCGAGCACCGGCGCTGGATCCTCGATCCGTTCGCCTTCCTGCGCAAGGCCTTGCGTCTTGTGCCGCTGCCGAGTCCCGACGCGACCACCGAGAATGGCCGGCGCATCGCCACCGTGCACATCGATGGCGACGGCTTCGTCTCCCGTGCCGAGGTGCCCGGCAGTCCCTATGCCGGCCAGCAGGTGCTGGAGGACTTCATCAAGCCCTATCCGTTCCTCACCTCGGTCTCGGTGATCGAAGGCGAGGTCGGGCCGAAGGGCATGTACCCGCACCTGGCCAGGGAACTGGAGCCGATCGCCCGGCGCATCTTCGCCGACGACAAGGTCGAGGTCGCCAGCCATACCTTCAGCCATCCGTTCTTCTGGCAGCCGCAACTGGCCGAGCAGGGCGAGAACTTCGAGGCCCAGTATGGCTACAAGATGGCTATCCCGGGCTACGACAAGGTCGACTTCGTACGCGAGGTGATCGGCGCCCGCGACTACATCGAGCAGCGCCTGACCACCCCGCGGAAGCCGGTCAAGATGATCTTCTGGTCCGGCGACGCGCTGCCCGACGCCGCCACCATCAAGCTCGCCTACGACGCCGGGCTGATGAACGTCAACGGCGGCAACACCGCGCTGACCCGGGCCTTTCCCTCGCTGACCGGACTCTACCCGCTGATCCGGCCCACCCGCGGCGGCGTGCAGTACTACGCGCCGATCATCAACGAGAACGTCTACACCAATCTCTGGCAGGGGCCGTACTACGGCTTCCGCGGCGTCATCGATACCTTCGCCCTGACCGACAGCCCGCGCCGCCTGCGCGGCCTGCACCTGTACTACCACTTCTATTCGGGGACCAAGCCGGCCTCGATCCGCACCATGCACCAGATCTACGCGGCGATGCAGGCGGAGCATCCGTTGTCGCTGTGGATGAGCGACTACATCCCGCGCCTGGAAGGCCTGCATCGCGCCAGCCTGGCCAAGCGTGCCGATGGCAGTTGGCAACTGCGTGGCTTCGCCGCCCTGCGCACCCTGCGCCTGGACCCGGCGCTGGGTTGGCCGGACCTCGGCCGCTCCACGGGAGTCGCGGGCGTGCGCGACCTGCCCCAGGGGCGCTATGTGCACCTGAGTGCGGCGAATGCGCGCCTGGTCCTGCGCGACAGCCGCGATCCGCGGCCGGCGCTGGAGGAGGCCAACCTGCCGCTGAAGCACTGGCGCTACCGCGACGATGGCCGCGTCGAGTTCGCCTTCGCCGGGCACCTGCCATTGCGCCTGGTGGTGCGCGCGGCGGGCGATTGCCGGCTGAGTGCGGCCGGCAAGGCCTTCCCGGGAAAGGCCGGCAACGGCCTGTGGACGTTCGAGTTGCCGATGGAGCAGGTGCGCGATGGCCAACTCGTCTGCCGCTGACAAGCATCCCCAGGCGCGCCTGCTGAATCCCTGGGCCCTGCTGCCGGTCGCTCTCGGGGTGGCGCTGGTGCTGTGGCTGACCTTCAACAGCGAAGAAGTATTCATGCCCAGCGGCGATGGCGAGCCCGACGCGGTCTCGGTGAACTACGCCGAACTGCTGTTGCAGGCGCACCCGGAGAACGACGCGCTGCGCCTGACCCTGATCGACCTGCTGGTCAAGCTCGGCGACTTCGAGCAGGCGCGTCATCACCTCGCCCGTCTGCGCGGCAAGGACCGCCTGGCAACGCCGTTCTACGAGGTGGAACTGGACATCCTTGGCGCCCTGGCCAGGCCCGAGGGCATGGATGAGGAGCAGACGCGCCGATTGCTGGAGCGCCTGCGCAAGATCGAGCACGTTTCGTTGAACGACGCCATGCTCGAACGACTTGCCCGTCATGCCCTGGCCCTGGACGCGCCGGACCTGGCGGCGCGGACCTTTGCCGAACTGGCCGGTCGCGACCCGCAGGGCCGGCAGCGCTGGCTGGACGAGGCGGCGCGCTGGTACCTGGCTTCCGGCGAGCCGCTGCCGGCGGCGGACATCCAGCGGCAACTGGCCGAAGCGCAAACCGAGCCGGCGAAGCGCCTGGCCTATCTGCGCCAGGCCTTCGCCAGCCTGCTCGCTGGCGAGCGCGGCGAACAGGCGGCGTTGTTGCTGGACGAGCGGCTGGACGCCTTGCCGGAGGATGAATCGACCCTGGCCTGGCTCGCCGAGGGCGTACGCGCCGCCGAAGGCAGCCAGCGCTACGACCTGGCCGAACGCTTCATCCGGCGCTGGCGCGAATTGCGCCCCGAGGACCATGAGGCGCTGGCCGCCGACCTGCGCCTGAACATGGCCGCCGGGCGGATCGAGCGGGCCTGGGAGGTCGGCCAGGAGCTGCTGGCCCTGCGCCCGGAGGACAGGACGCTGCTGGCCGATCTCGCGCGCCTTGGCGAATGGACCGGCAACGGCCCGCGGGCGCTGGGCCTGTGGAAGCAACTGCTGGCCGGCGCCGATGACCCGGCCCTGCGCGAGCATGCCTGGCGCCTGTCGCTGCAGATGTTCGATTTCGACAGCGCCATCGAGCTGCTGGCGCCCATCGGTGCGCAGCGACAGATGACCGACGAGGAACTCGATGCGCTGGTCTACAGCCATGAAACCCGCGGCACGCCGGAAGAGGGCGAGGCATGGCTGCGCGGCTACGTGCAGCGTTATCCGAAACAGCGCCTGGCCTGGCAGCGCTTGCAACAGATTCTCGAACACACCCAGCAGTTGCAGGAAGAGACCGGGGTCTGGGCGCGGATGGCCCGGCATTTCCCGCTGAGTGTCAAGGAACGCATGCAGTGGGCGGAAACCCACTGGAACCTGTTCGATCCGCGCCAGGCCTGGAAGGTCCTCTCCGGCGTGGATACCCGCGCGATCCGCGAGCCGGAGTTCTGGCGCCTGCGCGCGGCGCTGGCCTGGGCCCTGGAGCAGGACGACGATGCCCGCGCCGCCTACGAGCGCATGCTGGCCCTGGACATCCGCCTGAACAGCAGCGACGAGGACCAGTTGATCGCCCTGTACCGGGACAGCAATCCGAAGCAGGCCTTGCAGGTGCTTATCGGCAGTTGGCAGCGCAGCCGCGATCCGCGGCGCCTGGCCAGCGCCCTGCAACTGGCGGAGAACCTCCACGACTGGCCGGCCCTGAAGAGCCTGCTGGCCGAGGCCGAAGGCCTGCCGGAAGCGCAGGGCAGCCCCTATTACTGGGTGGCCAGGGCGCGGCTGGCGGAACAGGAAGGCCATGGCGACGTCGCCGAGCGTCTGTACCGGGAAGCCCTGGTGCGTTTCCCCGGCGAGAACCTGGTGCGCGAACGCCTGCTCTGGTTCTACATCGACCGTGGCCGTCGCGACAGCCTGGCGCCCCTGTTGGCGCAGTGGCATGGCCTGGCGCTGCGGGACAGCACGCTGTGGCTGCCGTTCGCCAGCGCCAGCCTGCTGCTCGAGCGTAACGACCAGGCGCTGGCCTGGTTCCGCCTGTACCTCAAGTCCAATCCCAGCGACTGGCTGGTGCAGGCCGCCTACGCCGACGCACTGGATGCCAGCGGCTACCAGGACAAGGCCCTGCGCCTGCGCCGACTACTGCTCCGGCGGCTCGACCGCGAGGCGGTCAGGGCCACCCCGGACAGCTTCGCCGCCTACCTGCGCCTGCTCGCCGTGGCCCAGGGGCCGCTGCTCGCCCAGGGCGAGGCGCGGCGGGCCTGGAATGGCGAGCCGGCGATGCTGCAGCTGTGGTTCGAGCAGTTCCTCGACCAGCTCGCCGCCACCAACCAGGAGCCGCTGAAGGATGACTGGCTGGCCTGGGCGCGCGGCCGGGGCCTGAAGATCGGGCGCAACGAAGAGATCCAGGCCGCCCTGCGCAGCCAGAATCGCGCCGCCCTGCAACGCCTGCTGGAGCGCGGCGAGCTGGATCCGGCGCAGCGGGTCGAGGCGCTGGTGCGTCTCGGCCATGGCGGCGAAGCGCTGGGCGAGGCCCTGGGCGCACTGGGCGACGGCCACTCGCGCGACAACCGCGAGCAGCTGCGGCGGCAGGCGGCGGAAATCCTCGAACGCACTCCCCAGGGCCTGCAACTGGGTTGGAACAAGCGCGACTTCGGCGGTCTCGACTTCAAGGGGCCGACGCTGCGCGCGGCGCGCCACCTCGGCGACGACTGGTACGCCGATCTCGAACTGGGCAGTGGCCGCTATCACGGCGATGCGCTGGATAGCTCGCTCCTCGGTAGCGAACGCAACGCCAGGCTGACGTTGCGGCGCGAACTGGCCGATGGCTTCGCCGCGGCGACGCTCGATGGCAGCTGGCGCGACGACGAGGACCGCCACGGTCTGGGGTTGCTGCGCAATTGGCGGCTGAGCTCGCGCGACGAACTGGAAGCGGGCCTCGACTGGCACCGCGAGACCGACGAGACCGGCCTGATGCGAGCCCTCGGCATGCGCGACAGCCTACGGCTCGGCGGCCGCCACACCCTCAGCGGGCGCGACCAGTTGAGCTGGTCGCTGGCGCACAACCGCTTCTCTACCCGCCAGGGCGACGACCTCGGCAACGGCGAGGCGCTGTCCCTGGAATGGGCCCACACACTGTTCTTCGACGGCCCGGCCTGGCAACTGCGCGGCGGCATCGACTACCAGCGCAATCGCCTGGAGAACCGCGTGCCGGACGACCTGCTGGCGGCCCATGGCGGTGCGCTGGCGCTCGATGGCGCGCGCAGCCAGGACCTGCTGCAGGACCGCTATGGCCAGGTCTACCTCGACAGCACCTGGCGCCGTGGCTTCCCTGGCGCGCTGAACCGCAGCCGTCCGCAATACACCTGGATCGTCGACACCCTGGCCGGCTGGCAGTGGACAGAGAAGGAGTTCAACTACGGCATCGATCTCGGCATCGGCATGGAGCTGCTGGGCGACGACGAACTGGCGTTCACCTTCGGCTACCAGTCGGCTCCCCAGGGCGGCGGCGGCGATGCCGGCGGCACGCTCGGGGTGACCTACAGCACGCGCTTCGGCCGCTGAACGCGGCCCGGATACGGAATTCAACAGGAGGAACACAACATGCAATCCATCCGCTGCCTGGCTCTCGCGGCCGTCGCCCTGTTCATGGCGGGCTGCTCCAGCTTCACCAGCGAAAGCGCTACGCCGCTGGCGCGCGGCGCGCAGTGGGGCCTGGTGCCGCTGCTCAATTACTCCCAGGCGCCGCAGGCCGGCGAGCGTGCCGAGCAGATCCTGCTCAGCGTGCTGGCCGAGGAGGGCGTGCGGCCGCGCCTGTACCCGGCGCAGCCGCAAGGCGACCTGCAACTGGTCGACGACCGCGAGCGCCAGCAGCGCGCGCTGGACTGGGCACGCCAGCAGAAGCTGGCCTACGTGGTCACCGGCAGCGTCGAGGAGTGGCAGTACAAGAACGGCCTGGACGGCGAGCCGGCGGTGGGCGTCAGCCTGCAGGTGCTGGAGCCGGCCTCCGGGCGGGTGCTCTGGAGCACCAGCGGGGCGCGCGCCGGCTGGTCCCGGGAAAGCCTGGCGGGCGCCGCGCAGAAAGTCCTGCGCGAGCTGGTCGGCGACCTGCGGCTCGAGTGACGGCGATGTCCGCGCACAAGGATTTCGCCCTCGCACCGCGCGCCAGCGGCAGCGTCTCCTGGGTCGAGACGCTGGTCATCAGCGTGCTCGCGCTGGGCCTGGGCTGGTGGTTCAGCCCGGACGACCCGCTGCAGGTCAACGCCACCTTTCCCTGGGTGATCCTCGCGCCCCTGTTGCTGGGCATGCGCTACGGCTTCGTCCGCGGGTTGGCCAGCGCGGCGCTGCTGGTGGCGGCGCTGTTCGCGTTTCGCGTCCAGGGCGTCGAGGCCTATGCCCAGGTACCGGCGGCCTTCATCGTCGGCGTGCTGCTCTGCGCCATGTTGGTGGGCGAGTTCCGCGACATCTGGGAACGCCGCCTGGAGCGCCTGGAGCTGGCGAACGAGTACCGTCAGTTGCGCCTCGACGAATTCACCCGCGCCCATCACATCCTGCGCATCTCCCACGATCGCCTGGAACAGCGGGTCGCCGGCAACGACCAGAGCCTGCGCAGTTCGCTGCTCGGTCTGCGACAACTGCTGCGCGAGCTGCCGGGCGATGAGGCACCGCTCGATGCGCTGGCGGAAACCGTGCTGGCGCTGCTGGCCCAGTACGGTTCGCTGCGCATCGCCGGACTCTACCGGGTGCGCCACGACCGCACCCCGGAGCCGCAACCCTTGGCGACGCTCGGCGAGATGCCGGCGCTGGACGCCGACGATCTGCTGGTGCGCACCTGCCTGGAGCGCGGCGAACTGGTCAGCGTGCGCCAGGAACTGCTGGAGCGCGGCGAGCAGCGTGCGCACAGCGCGCTGCAGGTGTGCGTGCCGCTGGTCGACACCGATGGGCGGATCCTCGCCCTGCTGGCGGTGGAGCAGATGCCGTTCTTCGTCTTCAACGAACGTACCTTCAGCCTGCTGGCGATCCTCGCCGGGCACATCGCCGACTTGCTGCAGAGCGACCGTCGCGCACTGCAACTGGCCGACATCGACGCCCAGCGCTTCTCCCAGTACCTCAAGCGCTCCCTGCTGGACGCCCGCGACCATGGGTTGCCGGCCTGCCTGTATGCCTTCGAGTTGACCGATGCGCGCTACGGCGAAGAGGTCCAGCGTCTGCTGGAAGGCAGCCAGCGTGGCCTCGACGTGCAGTTGCGACTGCGCAACGACGAGGGCCGGCGGGTCCTGCTGGTGTTGTTGCCGCTGACTTCCGCCGAAGGCTCCCAGGGGTATCTGCAGCGCCTGAGGATTCTCTTCGCCGAACGCTTCGGCCAGGCCCGCGAGCTGGAGTCGCTGGGCGTGCGCATCCGCCAGTACGAACTGGACGCCGGCAACGATCGGCAGGCGCTGGGACATTTCCTTTTCAACGAGTGCGGCCTGAATGATCAGCAAGTGGCTGTTTAGCGGCGCCTTCCTGTTCGAGCTGAGCAGTTGGGCGAGCGTCTTCGCCGACCTGCCGTTCGGCCAGGCGCTGGCGCTCTACCTGTTCGCCCACGGCCTGGGCAGCGCGCTGCTGTGCGTCGGCGTATGGCTGCTGCTGCCGCGGCGCTACAAGTTCCCGCTGCCGTGGAGCCCGCTGTTCCTCTTCAGCCTGGCCTTCTTCGTGCCGCTGATCGGAGCGGTCGGCGTCGCTGCGGCGGTATTCCCGGCGCTGTACCTGCCGCGCCAGCGTGGCGAGCAGGCCTGGCAGGCGATGGGCGTCCCCGAGCTGCCGTTCCGGCCGAAGGAAAAGCGCCTCGACATGATGTTCAGCGACGGCGGCCTGCAGGACGTCCTGCGCCATGCGCCGGACCCGAACCAGCGGCTCACGGCGATCTTCGCCACCCGGCGGATGCCCGGCAAGGAAGCGATCCCGATCCTCAAGCTGGCCCTGCGCGACCCTGCCGACGACGTCCGCCTGCTGGCCTACTCGATGCTCGACCAGAAGGAAAGCCGGATCAACCAGCGCATCGAGGCCGCCCTAGGCCGCCTCGCCGGCGCCACGCCGGCGCGACGCGGCGCGTTGCACGGGACCCTGGCGCGCTGGTACTGGGAACTGGCCTACCTGGGGTTGGCCCAGGGCAGCGTGCTGGAGCACATCCTCGAGCAGGCGCGCGAGCATACCGACCAGGCGCTGCGCGGCACACCCTCGGCCGACCTGCATCTGCTGGCCGGGCGCATCGCCCTCGAACAAGGCCGCCTGGAGGATGCCGGACGCGCCCTCCAGGCCGCCGAGGAGGCGGGAATCGATAGCGCCCAGCTGGCGCCGTTCCGCGCCGAGGTGGCGTTCTTCCAGCGGCGCTACCGGGACATCCCCCGGCTTCTCGCCGGAATGCCCGACGACATGCTGCAACGGCCGCCCTTCGCGGCCCTGGCGAGATACTGGACATGACCGAACACACCGCTCCGACGGCGCCCGTCGCCGATGTCTGCCTGCTGCTGGAGGGCACCTGGCCCTATGTCCGCGGCGGCGTCTCCAGCTGGGTCAACCAGTTGATCCTCGGTCTCCCCGACCTGACCTTCTCGGTGTTCTTCATCGGCGGCCAGAAGGATGCCTACGGCAAGCGCCACTACCCGATCCCGGACAATGTGCTGCACATCGAGGAACACTTCCTGGAAACCGCCTGGAGTTCGCCGAACCCGCAGACGCGACAGGGCAGTAGCGAGACCGAAAAGGCGTTGCGCGATCTGCACCGTTTCTTCCACTACCCGGAGACGCCGGACGTGGAGGAGGGCGACGCGCTGCTCGACCTGCTCGCCGAGGGCCGCATCGGCCGCGAGGACTTTCTCCACAGCAAGGCCAGTTGGGAGGCGATCACCGCAGGCTACGAGCGCTATTGCACCGATCCGTCCTTCGTCAATTACTTCTGGACCCTGCGCTCGATGCAGGCGCCGGTGTTCATGCTCGCCGAGGCGGCCCGGCGGATGCCGCGGGCGCGCATGCTGCACTCGATCTCCACCGGCTACGCCGGCCTGCTGGGCTGCATCCTGCAACGTCGCTGGGGCTGCCGCTACCTGCTCAGCGAGCACGGCATCTACACCAAGGAGCGCAAGATCGACCTGGCCCAGGCCAACTGGATCGCGGAGAACCCCGACGAGCAGCTGAGTACCGGACTGGATGCCGAGGTCAGCTACATCCGTCGCTTGTGGATCCGCTTCTTCGAGCGTGTCGGCCTGCTCACCTATCGCGCCGCCAATCCGATCGTCGCCCTCTACGAAGGCAACCGCCAGCGCCAGGTACTCGATGGCGCCGAGCCACGGCGCACCCGGGTGATCCCCAACGGCATCGACCTCGATGCCTGGGCCGGCGCCCTCGAACGGCGGCCGCCGGGGATTCCGCCGGTGGTCGGGCTGGTCGGCCGGGTAGTGCCGATCAAGGACGTGAAGACCTTCATCCGCGCCATGCGCGGGGTGGTCAGCGCGATGCCGGAGGCGGAGGGCTGGATCGTCGGTCCGGAGGAGGAAGATCCGGACTATGCCAGCGAATGCCGCAGCCTGGTGGCCAGCCTCGGCCTGCAGGACAAGGTGAAGTTCCTCGGTTTCCGTCGGATCGGCGAGGTCCTGCCGCAACTCGGCCTGATGGTCCTCACCTCGATCAGCGAAGCGCAGCCGCTGGTGATCCTCGAAGCCTGGGCTGCCGGCGCCCCGGTGGTGAGCAGCGACGTCGGCTCCTGCCGCGAACTGATCGAAGGCGCCGACGCCGAAGATCGCGCCCTGGGTCGCGCCGGGGAGGTGGTGGCGATCGCCGACCCGCAGGCCACTTCGCGGGCGATCCTCGCCCTGCTGCGCAATCCGCAGCGCTGGCAGGCGGCCCAGGCGGTCGGCCTGCAACGGGTCGAACGCTACTACACCGAGGCGCTGATGCTCGGACGTTACCGCGGGCTGTACCGCGAAGCCACGGAGATTGCATGACATGGCCGGCATCGGCTTCGAACTGCGGAAGATCCTTTCCCGCGATTCCTATACGGCGACCCTGCGCGCCTACCTCTACGCCGGGCTGATCAGCTCCGGTCCCTGGGTGCTGTCGATCGTCAGCGTGATGCTGATCGGCGTGCTGAGCCTCGGCGTGGTGGTGCCGGACGTGCTGGTCCGGCAGTTCCTGATCACGGTGACCTACCTGATGGCGCTGTCGCTGATCTTCACCGGGGGACTGCAACTGTTCTTCACCCGCTTCATTTCCGATCGCCTGTTCGAGCGCAAGCACGAGGCGATCCTGCCCAACCTGGTGGGCGTGCTGTTGCTGGTGACGTTGGCGGCGGGCCTGCTCTCGGCGATATTGCTGGCGACCCTGTTCGATGAGCCGTTCGCCTACCGCCTGCTGGTGATGGCCAACTTCGTGGTGCTCTGCAACCTGTGGCTGGTGATCATCTTCCTGTCGGGAATGAAGGCCTACAAACGCATCCTGCTGGTGATGTTCATCGGCTACGCGCTGATGGTCGCCTGTGCCTACCTGCTGCGTTTCATGCAGATGGACGGCCTGCTGCTGGCATTGCTGATCGGCCACGCCAGCCTGCTGTTCGTCTTCCTCTACGACATCCTCCGCGAGTACCCGGCCAGGCGCATGGTGGCCTTCGACTTCCTCGACCGCCGGCAGGTCTTCGTCAGCCTGCTGCTGACCGGCCTCTGCTACAACCTGGGGATCTGGATCGACAAGTTCATCTTCTGGTTCAACCCCTCCACCTCGGACCTGGTGATCGGCCCGCTGCGCGCCTCGATCCTCTACGACCTGCCGATCTTCCTCGCCTACCTGTCGATCATTCCCGGCATGGCGGTGTTCCTGGTGCGCATCGAGACCGACTTCGCCGAGTGGTACGAGCGGGTCTACGAGGCGATCCGCGGCGGAGAGACCCTGCAGCACATCGGCCTGCTCAAGGAGCAGATGATCCTCGCCATCCGCCAGGGCCTGCTGGAAATCTGCAAGGTGCAGGGGCTGGCGGTGGTCCTGCTGTTCCTGCTGGCGCCGCAACTGCTCGGCTGGCTGGGAATTTCCCGCTATTACCTGCCGCTGTTCTACATCGACCTGATCGGGGTGAGCATCCAGGTAGTGTTCATGGCCTTGCTCAACGTCTTCTTCTACCTGGACAAGCGCCGCATCGTCCTCGAACTCTGCGTGCTGTTCGTGATCGTCAACGGCGCCCTGACCTTCGTCAGCCTGCTGCTCGGGCCGAGCTTCTTCGGCTACGGCTTCACCCTGTCGCTGCTGGTCTGCGTGCTGGTCGGGCTGTACCGCCTGACCACCGCGCTGGACGACCTGGAGTACGAGACCTTCATGCTCAATCGCTGAGGGGTTTCGCCGGCGGCAGGGTCTTTCAGAAAGGGCCGATTCACCCGGTTGAATCGGCCCCTTTTTTTGCTTCCTCGATGCGTTTTTGCAGCTTCTGCATATCCACCAGGCGTTGCGTACCGAAGGTTCGCATCGGCAGGTCGCCGCTCTCTATCCAGGCGTAGAGCAGGTCCGGCCGGTCGCTGAGGCCGGTCAGGAAGGCGAAACGCATCAGGGTTATATAGCGGGGGCACTCGGCGAAACCCTCTTGGGGGAGTTCTTCCACTTTCATCAGGCGTCCTGCACCATGGTCCGATGTTGGAGGGGAACCCTCGGTCTAGAGGGCTTGGATTCATATTGATCTACTAACAGTTAGTGAATCAATATGCATAGGGAACCATCAGACGCGGACTACACATGGTAAAGAATCGACGTTTGTTCACTGCTGGCAAGCGCTTGCGCGCCCTGCGCGAGCTGATGGGCTTGAGCCGTCCGCAGTTCGCCGAGTTGGTGGGGATGACGGCCAAGCGCCTGGAGAACATCGAGAACGAGCTGCAGCGCATGCACGACGAGGACTTCGAGAAGGTCTGCGGAACCTTCCCGGAGTTCAGCGACTGGATCGCCTATGAAGGCAGCATCGAGCCGCAGTCGATCGCCTGGAAGGTCGCCGACTCGGCACAGGCGGCCGCGGTCTACCTGGTGGAGCGCAACCCGGTGCTGCTGGAGCGGCACGGCATCGACATGCAGGCCTGGCGCGAACGCCACCGTGAGATACGCGAGGCGCTGCTGGCGGCGGAACAGGCGCCGGAGGCGGAGCCGGCGCCCCTGGAAGAGCCGCCGGAACCCAGGCGCCAGCGGAAGAGGAAAACGCCCGCGAGCGGCAAGGGCGACTGAGGCGCATCGCGCCAGAAACGAAGGGAAGTATCTGTACATGGTCTATGTAGTGAGGAAGCGCTGCCTGTTTCGCGCCGGCGAGCGCCTGTTCGGGTTGCGCGGGCTGACGGGGTTGAACCGACCGCAGTTTTCCGAGGTGGTCGGCATGGATCCCAAACGCCTTGAGAACATCGAGAGTGGCCGGCAGCGTATGCACGACGAGGATTTCGAGAAGGTCTGCGGGACCTTTCCGGAGTTCAGCGACTGGATCGCCTATGAAGGCAGCATCGAACCGCAGTCGATCGCCTGGAAGATCGCCGAGGCCGCCCAGGAAGCGGCGGTCTATCTGGTGGAGCGCAACCCCGAGCTGCTCGAACTCCACGGTCTCGACGTGCCGGCCTGGCGCGAGAAGCATCGGGAAATCCTCAAGAAGCTGCGCAAGCGGGAACTGTCGCCGCCACCTGAAAAACCACTGAAACCCAGGCGCAAGCGCAAGCCGAGAAGCAACCTGCCCACACCCACCGACGGTACCTGAGACCGGCTCCCTCTCCCCAGCCCTCTCCCGCAAGCGGGAGAGGCAACGGGGCTCCCGAAGCCCAGCGGTAGGGCGGATAACGCGCAGCGTTATCCGCCGTCAGCCCCAGGTGGGCCTCAGAACACCACTCCTACCGGATAGACGAAGGCGTTCACGTCGTAGAACGGCGTGCGCTGGTAGAACCATTGCAGGCGCGCCTGCGGATCGGCGGCGAAGGCCTTGTCCTCGCGCAGGCGTTTGTCGAAGGCGGCCTTCAGCGCCGGGTCTTCCGCCAGCATCTTGCGCGCCATCGGCTCCATCACGTATTCCTCCGGTTCCTCGGCGGCCACCAGGGTGGAATTGAAGAAGCCCCAGGACCAGAAGGAATCCGGACTCTGCGGTTGCAGCAGGTCGATGGCCAGGACGCCCAGCGGCTGGGCGGTGTCGATCGACAGCGAGCCGGCCGGGAAGGTCTGCAGGCGCTGGAACGGCTTCGGCGTGCCGCTGACCAGCAGGCGACCTTCGTAGCCCGGAATCCGGTTGCCTTGCACGCGATCCGGTTCGAAGCCATCGGCGAGCTTGATGTCGTCCATGCGGTACAGGGTCACGGCGATTTCGGTCGGACGCTCGAGGGTGCTATAGCGGATGCCATGGGCCTTGATCCGGGCGATCACCTCGTGCCACTGCGCCGGGACGATGAAACGCTGGGGACGCGGCACCACCAGGTCGGGTACGCCGTTGTCGGTCACCGGTAGTTTCAGTGTCTTCGGCTGGTTGCTCCAGACGATGGTGCGGGCTCCGGTGACCGGCGATTGCTCGTAGCGGTAGTCGCCCACCACGAACGGCGTCTCGGCGGCCTCGCCCGGCTTCCAGGTGAGGATCACCTCCTTCTGTCGCAGCAGGCGCTCGCGGTCGCTGGCGATGGCCTGGCGCAGGCTGGCGGCCTGCTCGCCGATCACCTCGAACATCGCCTTGAGCATCACGTAGTTGCCCAGCACCTGGGTCTTGTACGGATGCAGGGCGTGTTGCTCGATGAGGATCGACGGCACGTTGCGGATGTCGCCGTACTGGTTGGAGAAGCGCGCCAGGTCGGTGCGGTAGGGGTAGTAGCCCTGGGTCGGATCCTGGTTGTCGTTCAGGCTGATGCATTCATGGACCATGTGCCCGAGGCTTTCCAGCGCCTGGTACACCGGCTTGCGCATGACCTGGTCCATCCAGGCGCTGCTCGCCGGTGACCAGCCGTTGCCGTTGTGGCAGTAGGAGCTGTCGTAGGGATACATGGCGCCGTCGGTGGAGTGGGTGTCGGCGAAGAAGCTCAGCTCGTAGTGGTTGAACACCCAGGCGACGTTGCGGATCTCCGCGCTGTCGAGCTTGGTGAAGTCGCGGTTGAGATTGAGATTGCGGCCGTTCACCCGCCAGCCGGTCTCCTGCGGGCCGTTCTGGTTGATCCGCCCGTAGGCGCTGCGGCGCAGGTCGCCGTCGACGTTGACCACCGGGATGAACAGCAGGTTGATCTTCTCCAGCAGCCCGGCGAGCGGGCGGTCGGCAGCGCTCATGTCGCGCAGCAGCATGAACATGGCGTCCTTGCCGTTGGCCTCGCCGGGATGGATCTCGGCTTCCACCAGCAAGGTCGGCTTGGCGGAGCGCTTCAGGCCGGCGGCGGACTTGTCGGCCTCGGTGGAGGCGGTCACCAGCAGCATCGGGTGGCCCTCGGCGCTGCGCTCGGGCAACTCGCGCAGGGCGATGCGGCCGGAGGAGGCGGCTACCAGTTTCTCCAGGTAGGCGCGGGTCTCGCGGTAGTCGCTGGTGCGCTGGAAGTCGCTGCTCTCGGCCTGGGTGATCAAGGGGTCGCCGGGCTTGGCGAGGTAGCGCAGGCTGCCCAGCTTCTGCTCGAACATCGGTGGCAGGATGCGCTGGCGGGCCGCGGCCGGGTAGGCGCTGTCATCGATGTAGGCGGGCGCGTGGGGCAGCTCCGCGTGAGCGGGCAGGGCGCTCGCCAGCAGGACGCCGGCGAGTAGCGAACGGGGTTGGCAAGGGAACACGATGAACCTCCATGTGGATGGGAACGGCCGCGGCGTGGGTGGGCTTGCGCGACGCGAGCCACGCGTCGTCGCGCAGCCAGTGCAGTGAAACGCCGGCGGCAGGCATCGGTGTTGACGCCGGGCAAGGCGCGGCGAAGCCGATGGCGAGAGCGCCGCCGGTGGATGGTTCAGGGCTGGGTTTGCAGACCCTTCAGCAGTGCCTGGTGGAAGCGTTCCGGAGCCTGTATCTGCGGGGTATGGCCAAGGTCGGGGAATTCCACCAGGGTCGCCTGGGGAATCCGTCGGGCGGCGTCCTTGCCCAGTTGCGCGTAGTTGCCCAGCCTGGCTTTCAGTTCTGCCGGCGCGGCGTCCTTGCCGATGGCGGTGTTGTCTTTCTCGCCGATCAGCAGCAGGGTCGGCATCTGCAACCGGTCCAGTTCGTAGACCACCGGCTGGGTGAAGATCATGTCGTAGGTCAGCGCCGAGTTCCAGGCCACCGACTCGCGCCCCTTGCCGCGATACATGCCGGCCTGCATCTGTACCCAGCGATCGAACTCGGGGCGCCATTCGCCGGCGTAGTAGGTGGCTTGCTGGTATTGGCGAATGCCTTCGGCGCTGGTCTGCAAGTCGCGCCTGTACCAGTCGTCGACACTGCGCCAGGGCACGCCCAGGGCCTTCCAGTCCTCCAGGCCGATGGGGTTGACCAGCACCAGTCGTTCGACCTGCCGCGGGTAGAGCAGGGCGTAGCGGGTAGCGAGCATGCCGCCCATGGAATGGCCGATCACGCTGGCCCGGGCGACGCCGAGCCGTTCCAGCAGGGCGTGGGTGTTGGCTGCCAGTTGCTGGAAGCTGTACTGGTAATGGGCCGGCTTGCTCGACTTGCAGAAGCCGACCTGGTCGACGGCGATCACCCGGTAGCCGGCGTCGGCGAGCACGTCGATGGTGCGCTCCCAGGTCCCGGCGCAGAAATTCTTGCCGTGCATGAGCAGGATGGTGCGGCCGTTGGCTTTCTTCGGCGCGACGTCGAGGTAGGCCATGCTCAGCGGCTGGCCCTGGGAGGTGAAGTCCAGATAATGCACCGGATAGGCGTAGTCGAAGCCTTCCAGGCGTTCGCCGTAGACCGGCGCCTGGCTGGCCAGCGCCGGCCCGCAGGCGAGGGCGAGACAGAGACTGAGGCGGGGTAGGGACATGCGATCGCTCCTGTGTGGGTCTGCTGGAGGATGCACGTCAGGGCGCGAGCTGGCCAGTCCTGGCCGGTTGCCTACAGTTGCTTCAGATACTTCACCACGTCTGCCGCGCCAGCCGCCCGCAGACCTTCGCCGAGGGCATCGGCGCGTTCGTCGTTGCGGGGCAGCAACAGGCACTCCGGGGTTTCCGGGGTGAACAGGGCGAGTCGCGCATAGGGCAGGCCGGTATCCAGCAGCAGGCTCATGAAGGTCGGCTCGGACCAGGCCTGGGTCGGAATCCGCAGCATGTGGTAGCGCTGTTCCAGTTCGTCCAGCGCGCCGGGCTCCAGTTCGTAGCGTTCCAGGTGTGCCGGCAGCTTCAGTTCCAGTTCGCGGCGGCGGGCGTAGACGATCGCCGCGGCGAAGGCGCAGGCCTGACGTTCGCCCGCCCAGAACAGGCGCTCGCCGTGCCAGGCGGCCTGGCGCAGGCGGATGCTGTCGCCGTTGGTGAAACGCGGCAGGGCCAGGCTCAGGGCCTTGACGAAATCCTTGTAGCTGATGATCCGTACGCCCCGGCAGACCTCGGCCGTGGCCAGGTCTTCCAGGCGTGGGCAAGGTGCCTGGACGAGGATCTCGCGGCTGCATACGCCTTCGATGGTCTTCAGGTCGACCGACTCCAGGGTGGAGTGGCTGACCCGCACCAGGCGCTTGAGGACCGCGTGGGCTTCCGCCTTGTCTTCCTGGACCGGGCCGGACAGCGCGCCGCGCGGCAGGTCGACCAGGGTGTGCAGGGGCGGTCCGGCCTGCCACCAGACGCTCGGCTCCGGCCGTCGCAATGGCTGGAACGGCAGCTCGAGGGCGGCCGCCCGTTCGCGCAGCTCCCGGCCATCGCTTCGCGCGGCACCCAGGCGCAGGCGGTTGGCGAGTGCGGAAAGGCGACCGGTGAAGGTGCTGTTGCTACGCGAGTTGGAACTCATGATCGACGGAGGGCTCCTCGGGCTCGGCGACCGACGCGGAAAGGGGTGGGAGGGGACGGCGACGGTCCGTCCATTGAAGCACAGGTTCGGGCGTGACATTCAACCGCGTGGTTTGTGGCAAGCTGTCGTGGTTCATTCAAGCGGGGGGCTCCATGCCCAGTCTCATCATGGATATCGCCCTGTCCGGCGAACGCCTGCAGGCCATCTACGGCGGCAGGGCCAATCGGGTCCTGCTGCGCAGCCGCGACGGTCGCCGGGTGAACCTGCCGGCCCATCACCTGCGTCCGTTCATCGGCCACGATGGCGTGCATGGCACGTTCCGCCTCGATTTCAGCGAGGATGGCCGCCTGCTGGCGCTGCAACGCCTCGCCTGAGCGGGCGCTCGACGGCTATAATCGGCACCCTTCATTCTGCCGACCGATACCCGACCATGTACACCCTGGCCCGCCAGCTGCTGTTCAAACTGTCCCCGGAAACCTCCCACGAACTGTCCATCGACCTGATCGGGGCCGGCGGCCGCCTGGGCCTGAACCGCCTGCTGACGCCCAAGCCGGCCAGTCTGCCGGTCTCTGTGCTGGGCCTGGAGTTTCCCAACCCGGTGGGGCTGGCCGCGGGCCTGGACAAGAACGGCGACGCCATCGACGGGTTCGGCCAGCTCGGTTTCGGCTTCATCGAGATCGGCACCGTCACTCCGCGACCGCAGCCGGGCAATCCCAGGCCGCGCCTGTTCCGCCTGCCGCAAGCCAACGCGATCATCAATCGCATGGGTTTCAACAACCACGGCGTCGACCACCTGCTGGCGCGGGTGCGTGCAGCGAAGTATCGCGGCGTGCTGGGGATCAACATCGGCAAGAACTTCGATACCCCGGTGGAGCGCGCGGTCGACGACTACCTGATCTGCCTGGACAAGGTCTACGCCGACGCCAGCTACGTCACCGTCAACGTCAGCTCGCCGAACACGCCCGGCCTGCGCAGCCTGCAGTTCGGCGATTCGCTCAAGCAACTGCTGGAGGCACTGCGCCAGCGCCAGGAAGCGCTGGCGCTGCGGCATGGCCGGCGGGTACCGCTGGCGATCAAGATCGCCCCGGACATGACCGACGAAGAGACCGCGCTGGTCGCCGCGGCGCTGGTCGAGGCGGGGATGGACGCGGTGATCGCGACCAATACCACTCTCGGCCGCGAAGGCGTGGAAGGCCTGCCGCATGGCGACGAGGCGGGTGGCCTGTCCGGCGCGCCGGTGCGGGAGAAGAGCACGCACACGGTGAAGGTGCTGGCCGGCGAGCTGGGCGGACGGCTGCCGATCATCGCCGCCGGCGGTATCACCGAGGGCGCGCACGCGGCGGAGAAGATCGCCGCCGGGGCGAGCCTGGTGCAGATCTATTCGGGTTTCATCTACAAGGGACCGGCGTTGATCCGCGAAGCGGTGGATGCCATCGCCGCTTTGCCGCGGCGGAATTGAAAAGGGCTCCTTGCGGAGCCCTTGGGCTTGCGCCCGCCGCCCGGATGGGGCGTGCCTTGGGGAAATCGGTGCTATCCGTGTTGTCGCTTACACGTGCTGGAGTTGATTGAGACGTTGTAAGCCGGCCGTGCCAGTGAGGCCGTCCCAGTTGTCGCCACGGCCCTCGCGCCAGCCGTTGAGCCAGGACTGCCGCGTCGTAGGATGGGTGAACGGACAAAGATCACGAGATTTACCGGTTATGCCGTTCTGATAACCACGCAAGAAGGCTCTTTCCAACGGATCACGCTTAAGTCTTCTCATAGGGTGTTGCCCTCACTTGTTGACTGTTATGTCCCGTTGGCCCCCAGGGGAGGCCTGGCGAAGCTTTCGCCGAAAGGGGTCGTTGCCGGCGTGACGACCCTCGCCCGACACCGTTGCGGTGGCGGATTAACTGGAGTTCTAACCAAAGCGTTCAGGCGTGTGAATGACCGATTTGTCATAAAGACTTAACGCTTTCGTCGATAGGGCCATATGTTGCAGGCTCATGACGCCTGGTTTCCGGCGCTAACGCCGTAGGGTCGCGGGGTTGCGCCTTATAACGATTTGCACCCCCACCAATTGAGATTTCCTCGCATTCCGACGAAGGGTCGCCCAGACTGCGACTCGGGGTCGCAGCGAGCAACGCCGGGAGCGTTCCGGCAATCGAACCACGGCACCTGGTGCCAAAGAAGTGCCCATGAGGGTGCTTCCACTGACAAGGGCTACGGCCCGGGAAGGCGATATGGCTGATGTTTACGAATTGTTTCTGACCTGCCCGAAAGGCCTGGAAAGCCTGCTCCTCGAAGAGGCGCAGGGGCTCGGCCTGGACGAGGCGCGCGCCCAGGTGTCGGCGGTGCGCGGGCAGGGCAGCCTGGAGGTGGCCTATCGCCTCTGCCTGTGGTCGCGCCTGGCCAACCGGGTCTTGCTGGTGCTGGCGCGATTCCCGGTGGAGAACGCCGAGTCCATGTACATGGCGGTCCACGCGGTGAACTGGGAAGACCACCTGGACGCCGGCGGCACGCTGGCGGTGGAGTTCAGCGGCAAGGGCTCGGCCATCGACAACACCCATTTCGGGGCGCTGAAGGTCAAGGATGCGATCGTCGACAACCTGCGCGAGCGCTCCGGCCGACGCCCGTCGGTGGACAAGGTCAATCCGGACGTGCGCGTCCACCTGCACCTCGACCGCGGCCAGGCGACCCTCTCCTTGGACCTCTCCGGGCATAGCCTGCACCAGCGCGGCTATCGTCTGCAGCAGGGCGCCGCGCCGCTGAAGGAGAACCTGGCGGCGGCGGTGTTGATCCGTGCCGGCTGGCCGAAGATCGCCGCCGAGGGCGGTGCCCTGGCCGACCCGATGTGCGGCGTCGGCACCTTCCTGGTCGAGGCGGCGCTGATGGCTGCCGATATCGCGCCGAACCTCAGGCGCGAGCGCTGGGGCTTCAGCAATTGGCTAGGTCACGTGCCGGCGCTGTGGCGCAAGCTCCACGAGGAAGCCCAGCAGCGCGCGGCGACCGGCCTGGCCAGGCCGCCGTTGTGGATTCGCGGCTACGAGGCCGACCCGCGCCTGATCCAGCCGGCGCGCAACAATATCGAGCGTGCCGGAGTGGCCGACTGGGTGAAGATCTACCAGGGCGAACTGGCGACTTTCGAGCCGCGCCCGGACAAGGGCCAGACCGGCCTGGTGATCTGCAACCCGCCCTATGGCGAGCGTCTCGGCGACGAAGCCAGCCTGCTGTATCTCTACCAGAACCTCGGCGAGCGCCTGCGCCAGAGCTGCATCGGCTGGAGCGCCGGGGTGTTTACCGGGGCGCCGGAACTGGGCAAGCGCATGGGCATCCGCAGCCATAAGCAATACGCGTTCTGGAACGGCGCGCTGGCCTGCAAGCTGCTGATGATCCAGGTCGAGCCGCGCCAGTTCGTCACCGGCGAGCGTGGCGAACGCAACGACGAAGGCCTGGCGCGGGCGCCGAGCGAGCCGGCACGGCTGAGCGAGGGCGGGCAGATGTTCGCCAATCGCCTGCAGAAGAACCTCCGGCAACTGGGCAAATGGGCGCGCCGCGACAAGATCGAGTGCTATCGCCTGTATGACGCCGACATGCCGGAGTATGCCCTGGCGGTGGATATCTACGGCGATTGGGTTCACGTCCAGGAGTACGCCGCGCCCAAGTCGATCGATCCGGCAAAAGCCCAGGCGCGCCTGTTCGACGCCCTGGCGGCGATTCCGCAGACCCTGGGCGTTGCCCAGGAGCGAGTGGTGGTCAAGCGCCGCGAGCGCCAGGCCGGCAAGAAGCAGTACGAACGGCAGAGCAGCGAGGGCAAGTTCCTCGAGGTGGGTGAGGGCGATGTGCGCCTGCTGGTGAACCTGACCGATTACCTGGATACCGGGCTGTTCCTTGATCACCGGCCGATGCGCCTGCGCATCCAGAAGGAGGCGGCCGGTAAGCGCTTCCTCAACCTGTTCTGCTATACCGCCACGGCCACCGTACATGCGGCCAGGGGCGGCGCGCGCAGCACCACCAGCGTCGACCTGTCGAAGACCTACCTGGACTGGGCGCGCCGCAACCTGTCGCTCAACGGCTTTTCCGACAAGCAGCGCCTGGTGCACGGCGACGTGATGGAGTGGTTGCGGGAAGACGATGGCCAGTACGAACTGATCTTCATCGACCCGCCGACCTTCTCCAACTCCAAGCGCATGGAAGGCGTGTTCGACGTGCAGCGCGACCACGTCGAACTGCTCGACCTGGCCATGGCGCGGCTGGCGCCGGGCGGGGTGCTGTATTTCTCCAACAACTTCCGCAAGTTCGAACTGGACGAGAGCGTGCAGGCCCGCTATGCGGTCGAAGAGATCACTGGCGAAACCCTCGATCCGGATTTCGCGCGTAATCCGAAGATCCATCGGGCCTGGAGAATCACCGTTCGCTGAGGCGAGCGGCATTCATGCAAAAGGCCGCCGGCGGGCAACCGCTGGCGGCCTTTTTTTCGTACTGCGCCTTATTTCCGCGCGTGCAGGCTCAGCAGTACCTGGTCGAGGATCGCCGAAGCGCCCCACGGCCGCGGGCTGTTGAGGATCGCCACCACCACCCAGTTGTGGCCGCTGGCGTCGCGGCTGAAGCCGGCGAGGGCGCGCACGGTGTTGAGGGTGCCGGTCTTCACGTGCGCCTCGCCGACCAGTGCGGTGCGCCGCAGGCGTTTGCGCATGGTGCCGTCGAGGCCGGCCAGCGGCAGCGAGGAGATGTACTCCGCTGCATAGGGGCTGTGCCAGGCGGCTTGCAGCATCGCCGCCATCTCACGGGCGCTAACCCGTTCCTGGCGCGACAGTCCCGAGCCGTTCTCCATCACCAGGCGCGGCGCGGTGATGCCCTTGCGCGCCAGCCACTGCCGCACCACCCGCTGCGCGGCCTGGGCGTCGTCGCCGTCGGCGCTGTTGCGGAACTGCGCGCCGATGGAGAGGAACAACTGCCGGGCCATGGTGTTGTTACTGTATTTGTTGATGTCGCGGATGATCTCGACCAGGTCTGGCGAGAAGGCCTTGGCGATCAGCGTGGCGTTGCGCGGTACGCTGCCCTGGCGGTCCTTGCCTAGGATGCTGCCGCCCAGTTCCTGCCAGATGCCGCGCACCGCGCCGGCGGTGTAGCCGGGGTGGTCGAGCAGCGACATGTAGGTCTGCGCGCTACAGCCCTGGGGAATCTGTCCGGTGGCCAGCAGGGTGGTGCCGTCGAACTGGGTCACCGGGCTGAAGCGCAGCTTCGGCCAGGCTGGGCAGGTGGCCGGCGCGGTCATCTTCACCTGGTTGTCGATGCGTACGTTGGCCAGCGGCGGGTCCATCTGCACGTTGACCTTGTTGCCGTCGGTGCGCACCACCATGCGCACGCTCTTCAGGTTGACCAGCAGCGAGTCCGGACCGACCAGGAACGGCTTGGTGTCGTCGCCGCCGTCGTCGTTGAATACCGGCAACTGCGGGATGTTGAAGTAGCTGCGGTCGAGTACCAGGTCACCTGTGACCTTGGTCACGCCATTGGCGCGCAGGTCGCGCATCAGCAGCCAGAGCTTCTCCATGTTCAGTTTCGGATCGCCGCCGCCCTTGAGGTAGAGGTTGCCGTTGAGCACTCCGTTCTTGAGCTGGCCGTCGGTGTAGAACTCGGTCTTCCACTGGTAGGTCGGGCCGAGCATTTCCAGGGCGGCATAGGTGGTGAACAGCTTCATGGTCGAGGCCGGGTTCACCGATACGTCGGCGTTGTAGTAGGTGGGGTTGCCCGGGCCGTCGAGCGGAATCAGCACCAGCGACAGATCGTTGCCGGTCAGCTTGTTGGTCTGCAGGGCTTTCTGCACGTTGGCCGGCAGGGTGGCGTTGACCTGGGCGAGGGTGGGAAGGGCGAAAGGCAGGAGCGTGGCGAAGGCAAGAGTACGCAGCGACTTGAACATTAATGAAGAACCCTTGAAGACGGAGGGTAGAAAATGAAATGAAGATGAAAAACGAAGCGAACCTGAAAAAAGAGACGGACATCACGCGAAGAGGCCGTCTTGCTCATTATGCCGCAAGGCGGATAACGATGCGCTGGAGTTTCGCGGAGTTCGCCGTCATATCGCCGAATGGTCGGAACTGGTAGAGTGCGCCGGCAATCCGGCCGCGCCGCGCGGAGCTTGCCGGGGTTCGTCCGCGGCTCCAGCGGCGTCGGCTACTGTCTGTAATGCGAGGCTCCGCCAATGGAGCGTCAATCCAGGAGATGCCGCCATGGCTACTAATCGTTCCCGCCGCCTGCGCAAGAAATTGTGCGTCGATGAATTCCAGGAGCTGGGTTTCGAATTGAACTTCCACTACAAGGAAGGCGTGGATGCCGATGCGGTGAACGCTTTCATGTTGCGCTTCATCGATCAGGCGATCGAAGCCAACGAACTGACCTATGGCGGCTGCGACGAATTCGGTTTCGTCTGCCTGGCGCGCCGTGGCTCGGTCAATGAAGAGCAGCGGGCCCTGATCGAGGCCTGGTTGAAGCAGCAACCGGAACTGGCCAGCGTCGAGGTCGGCGCGTTGGTCGACGCCTGGTACCCGGAACAGCCTGTCCTGCCGAAGCTCTAAGCGATAGCGCCGCCATCCCGCCCGAGGATGGCGGTCGCGTCTTCCCTCCCTTTCGATCCTGCTCCGGCGCTATCTGGCCCGGCGCCCGTCGTGCTTCCCTTTGCCCTGCCAAGGCATGTCGGCGGCTTGTGGCCGTACATGCGGATAGCAATACTCCGAAACCCCTGACGAACTATTCAACTCGCTCTGGCAGATAACGAGCCGGGAAGGCGCGTATATATGCGGGTGTTTTTCATGCAGATAACCAGGCCAATTGCTTGGCAATATACGAGGTTTTGAATTCGCCGTAAGAAATAAATTAAGTTTCCGTGAGAATATTCCTTAAAGTATATGAGTTGCCATCGAGTATCTCGACAATATGGCTCCCGTCTATATCTTGCTCAGGAGAATTTTTTCTGAATTTTTATTGGCAAGGAAATCAGACAATGAGCCGTATCCTGATAGTCGACGATCATCCCGTGATTCGCATGGCCATGAAGATGTTGCTGGAAGCCGAAGGGCACCAGATCGTCGGCGATACCGATAATGGCGTGGATGCCATCAGCCTCGGGCGGGAGCTGAAGCCGGACCTGGTCATCCTCGATATCGGCATTCCCAGGCTGGACGGCCTCGAGGTCATCAGCCGCCTGATGGTGCTGGCGTTGCCCCTGAAGATCCTCGTCCTGACCGGCCAGAGCGCCTCGCTCTTCGCCCTGCGCAGCATGCAGGCGGGCGCCGCCGGGTTCGTCTGCAAGCAGGGCGGACTGGCCGAACTGGTGACGGCGGTGAATGCGGTCGCCTCGGGATACAGTTACTTTCCCAGCTCGGCCATGCGTCCTGTGCAACAGGGCGCCTATTCCGACGATGTGGAATTGCTCGGACGCCTGTCCGATCGCGAAGTATCGGTATTGCAATACCTCAGCCAGGGTTATTCGAACAAGCAGATATCCGAGCAGATGTTTATCAGCAACAAGACCGTCAGCACTTACAAGGCGCGCTTGTTGTTGAAGTTGAACGCCGGCTCGCTGGTGGATCTCATCGAGTTCGCCAAACGCAATACGCTTATCTAAGGGCCGGAACCGAATGAAGTTCCAGAAACGCAGTGCGTGCATGCTCGGCCTGCTTCTCATATTCGCCTGCATGGCGGGATATGCCGTTCCGGCGAGGGCGACGGCTGGCGAATATTCTTCCATGCTCCGGATTCCCGCTCCGGATCGTCCGGGGGACGCCGATGTGGTCGACGAAGCGCCGCTACGCCAGGCTGCCGACGGGCTGAGCTCGCCATCCCCTTCCAGCCTGGTGCTCGGCCTGCTGGTGGCCTGCCTGGTCTGCGTCGGATGCCTGGGCTGGAATACCGTCCTGCAGCTCAGGCTCAGGCGTTGGCAACGTACCGAAGCCGACCTGAGCGGCCGCCTGGCATTGAAGCAGGCGCTGGTCGACGGGATTCCCTACCCGGTGAGCATCCGCACGCTCGACGGTCGCCTGCTGGCCTGCAACCGCAATTACCTGGAAAGCCTGCGGATGACCCGTGAGCAGGCCCGCGGCACCCTGTTGACCGATTCCGACTGGGTCGAGGGCAGCAAGGCACGGCTCATGCACCAGCAGTGCCTGGCGGTGGCTCGGGGAGGAACGGCGAGCTTCACCGACATGGCGGTGCGCATCGGCGGGCAATTGCTGGAGATCCACCATTGGGTCACGCCCTACAGGGATCGCCAGGGCCGGGTGCTCGGCCTGATGAACGGCTGGATCGACATCACCGAACGGGAGCGCCTGGCCCGCCAGTTGCGCGAGGCGATGCGCCAGGCGGACGAGGCGAATCGGGCGAAGAGCGTCTTCCTGGCGACCATGAGCCACGAGATCCGTACGCCGATGAATGCGGTCATCGGCATCCTCGAACTGGTCCTGCAGCGCCTGGCGCCGGAGCAGCGCGAGCGCGCCTCGCTGGAGGTCGCCTACGAGGCAGCGGGGTCGCTGCAACTGCTCATCGGCGACATCCTCGACGTCGCCAAGATCGAGTCCGGTCACCTGACCCTCACGCCCGAGCGGGTTCGCCTGCGCCATGTCGTGGAGTCGGTGCGCCGCATGTTCGAAGGCCTGGCCCGGCAGAAAGGCCTGAGGCTCGTTGTGGAGCTGGACGATGCCCCGGGACGGGACGTGCTGATCGATCCCCTGCGCTTCAAGCAGGTGCTCTCCAACCTGGTGAGCAATGCGATCAAGTTCACCGAGCGGGGACAGGTGACGATCCGTCTCCAGGAAAGGAGCCTGGACGAGGGGAGGGCGATCGTCCGGGTGGACGTGGAGGATTCCGGTATCGGTATCGCTCCGGCGGACCAGGCGCGCCTGTTCCAGCCTTTCATCCAGGTGGCCAAGGGACGCACGGTGCAGGGCGGGACCGGTCTTGGGCTGGCGATCTGTCGGAAGTTGGTGGACCTCATGGGCGGCGATGTCGAGATGCACAGCGAGCCGGGCAAAGGCACCCGGGTGTCGCTCGACCTGCTCTTGCGCCAGTGCGGGCCGAAAATGCCTGAATCCGGCCAGGACCCGCTGGCAGCATCCATGGAGCCGTCTCGCCGCCTGCATATCCTCATCGCCGACGACTATCCGCCCAACCGGGTACTGCTGCGCCAGCAACTGGAGTTTCTCGGCCACCGGGTGGCGGAAGCGGACGATGGCCAGGTGGCGCTGGAGCTCTGGGCCGACGAGCGCTTCGAGGTGCTGATCAGCGACTGCAACATGCCGCGCCTGAACGGCTATCAGCTGGCACGCAGGATACGCATCCAGGAACGGTGCGAGCGACGCGCGCCGATCCTGATCCTCGGCTATACCGCCGACGCCGAGCCGGACGAGGTACAGCGCTGCCGCGACGCGGGCATGGATGATTGCCTGTTCAAGCCGCTCGGCCTGGAGACCCTGCGCAACTACCTCGCGACCTCTTTCGGACGCGACGCCGCGCAGCCCCGGGGGCTCTATGATGCAGCCGCTCTCAGCAGCCTCGGCGGCGGCCGCCCGGAACGGCTGCGCGAACTGCTGGAGACCCTGCTAGGCAGCAACCGTCAGGACCTCCAGCGCCTTGCCATCCTCCTGCGCGAGAGCGACAGGACCCGGCTCGCCGAGCATGCCCACCGCATCAAGGGCGCCGCACGGATGATCGGGGCGCGTACCCTGCTGGAGGCCTGCGAGGCCCTGGAGGACGCCTGCCGGCGAAGTGGCGACGGGGAGTGCCTGCAGGCGCCTGGCGAAAGACTCCGGCTGGCCCTGGAGGCGTTGCAGGAGGAACTCCAGGAGCAGTTGGCGGCCGCTGCGGTATGAGCCCTTCCTTTCAGGAGGGGCTCGAGCGTCCGGTCATTTCCCGGGCCATTTCCGTGGCGTAGCTGTCGGTCATGCCGGCGATGAAATCGATCACCTGGAGGAAGGCGCGGTACAGCGGCCACTGCGGGTCGGGCGCGTTGCGTCCGAGCAGGTCGAGGATGCGCCGGTTCTTGAACGACGGCGTATGCCCGCCGTATTGCTCCAGCGCGGCGCCACAGAAGGCGTTGAGGAGGATCTCCAGAGTGGTGTAGGCGCCGATCTCGTGGAGGGTCTTGCGCTTGTCCTGGAAGATCTTTTCCCGGGCGATGGCCTTGGCCCGCTGCACGCAGAGCTTGGCCGGGCCATGCATGTGTTCCACCAGGTCGCCGGCAAGCTGCCCGGCGAGCAGGGCCTGCTGCTGGTCGACGAAGGCACGGGCGGCGGCATTGGTCAGGTGCTCGATGGCCTTGCCGCGGAGGATCGCCAGCTTGCGCCGGCGGGAGTCCCTGGGGCCGAGTTGGCGATAGGTGTCGGGCAGGTCGTCGCCGACCAGGCCGAGCAACAGCGCCTCGACCTCGCTGTATTCGAGCAGCTCCATTTCCAGGCCGTCTTCGAGGTCGATCAGGCCATAGCAGATGTCGTCCGCCGCTTCCATCAGGTAGACCAGCGGATGGCGAGCCCAGCGCTCGTCGTCGAGTTGCGGCATGCCGAGCTTATGGGTGATCTGCTCGAGCAGCGGCAGTTCGCTCTGGTAGCAGCCGAACTTGTGCTTCTTGTAGCCCAGCGCTTCGGCGTGGCGCGAGGTCCAGGGGTACTTCAGGTAGGTACCCAGGGTTGCGTAGGTCAACCGCGTGCCGCCGTCGAACTGGTGGTATTCCAGTTGGGTGAGGACCCGGAAGCCCTGGGCGTTGCCTTCGAAGTGGAGAAAGTCGGAACGCTCGGCGTCGCTCATCTCGTCCAGCCAGCCACGTCCGGCGGCTTGCTGGAACCAGTTGCGGATCGCGTCTTCGCCGGAGTGCCCGAATGGTGGGTTGCCGATGTCGTGGGCCAGGCAGGCCGACTGGACGATGACCCCGAGGTCGCTGGGGTCGCACCACTCGGGTAGTTCCTCGCGGAGGATCTCGCCGACCCGCATGCCCAGCGAGCGGCCGACGCAGGCGACTTCCAGGGAGTGGGTCAGGCGGGTGTGGATGTGATCGTTGCTGGAGACCGGATGGACCTGGGTCTTGCGTCCGAGGCGGCGAAACGCGCCGGAGAAGATGATCCGGTCATGGTCCTTGTGGAAGGCGCTGCGGCCCAGTTCATCGTTGCTGTGTACCGGCTTTCCGAGCCGTTCGCGGGTGAGCAGGGTCTGCCAGTCCATCGGGAATTCCAGGGATGCGCTGAGGCGATGCGGACACGCTAACGGTTTGCCTTGGCAAGCTCAATCGTCGCGTTGGGGAAACGGAGGGCGCCGACCGTTGCCGGTCGGCGCATCCTTCAACGGCCTTTCTGCTTGCGCAGGCCGAGCAACAGCGGGGCCAGGGCGACGCCCAGGCGCAGCAGACGCTGCCAGCGTCCGCCCTTGCCAAGCAGTACGCCCAGCAGTGCGGCTCCGCCGGCGCCCCAGAGCGCCGCATTGCCACCGCCGAACAGTTGCTGGCTGAGGTTGTGGCCCAGCCCCTGGGCCTGGCGGAAGGGTTGCACCAGCAGTTGGCTTTCGCGGCGCAATTGCTGGCGCTGCATTTCCAGGCGCAGGCGGATCACCGCCTTGCGCAATTCGCGACGCGACAGGCCGGTCGCGTTCACCGGTAGTTGGCTCATGCGCGTTTCCTTGTCATGGCAGCAGTCGCTCGCGGTCGTTGGCCAGTTCTTCCAGGGTGGCGCTGAACGGCGAGCTTTCGTCGTTGATCGACTGGTACAGGCGCCAGCCGCAGAACAGCGAGCCGATCACGTAGAACAGGCACAACCCGAGCGCCGCTGCGAGCCGGTTGGTGTCCCAGAACACGATCAGCACCAGCAGCGACAGGCCGACCAGCAGGAGCAGGGCGAATACCAGGGCCAGCCCGGCGAACAGCAGCAGGCGCAGGGTGTTGGCCTTCTGTTCCTGCAGCTCGATGCCGAACAGCTCGACGTGACCGTGCAACAGGCCGAGGAAGGCGGCGCCGAAGCGCCGCAGGGAGGGGCGGCCGTCCGCCGGGTCCTTTCCTTCGCTCATGGCTCAGCGCCGGCTGACCAACAGGCCAAGCAGGAAGCCGACGCCGGCGGCGATGCCGATGCTCTGCCAGGGGTGTTCGCCGACGTACACCTCGGTGGCGTCCACCGCGGCCTGGCTGCGTTCGCGGACGTTGTCCTTCAGCGAGTCCTTGGTGTCGCGCAAGGTATCGCGAGCGCGCTTGAGGCTGTCGTGGATCTTGCCGCGGATTTCTTCGGCCTGGTCGCCCGCCACGTCGGCGGTGCTTTGCAGGAGTTTCTCGGTATCGGCGACCAGTGCCTGGAATTCAGCCAACAGTTCATCCTTTGCAGCGTTTGCAGTGGTCTTGCGGGGCATGACGAGCTCCTCTGGTCATGGGGTGTGTTTTTTTCGAGCCGAGCGCGGGGCGGAAGGTTCAACCGGTGGGTAATTTCCGCGCGTTGCCGGTCGCTCCCGGCGTTCCTTTCATTAAAGACTGCCACAGCGTGCCTGTCGGCGCGGCTGCGGCGAGATGACGCCCATCCGGCTGCCTCGCAACGGGGCGCGAACTGGTATGGCGCTTGCAATTCCTTGGTGCGCACGTCGGCCGGAATGCCCCTTGCGAGGGCGCCAGGCGCTCCCGGAGGGTACTTCGGGATGAACGTCCAACCCAATGAAAATCAAGGAAAGTCCGGGAGCTTTCCATGCTGCCTCAGGCACCTTGCGAAACGTCTGCCGAAGAAAAGCGGCGGTTCGCACGACGACTACTGCTTCGTCATGGTGCGTTGAAGGGCGGGCGTGGGCGTTTCTGGTGCTTTCTCTCTACGCGCGAAGGCTGCCTCAATCCATGGATAACCTGAATAGTGCGGTGCAAGTCCTGATCCACGGCTCCAATACCCTGTTCATCCTGCTCGGAGCGGTGATGGTGCTGGCGATGCACGCCGGCTTCGCCTTCCTCGAGGTGGGCACCGTGCGCCTGAAGAACCAGGTCAACGCCCTGTCGAAGATTCTGTCCGACTTCGCCATCTCGGCGCTGGCCTATTTCTTCGTCGGCTACTGGATTGCCTACGGCGTGACTTTCTTCCATCCGGCGGCGGCGCTGACCGTGGACAGTGGCTATGCGCTGGTGAAGTTCTTCTTCCTGCTGACCTTCGCCGCGGCAATCCCGGCGATCATCTCCGGCGGCATCGCCGAGCGTGCCAGGTTCGGTCCGCAGTTGTGCGCCACGGCGCTGATCGTGGCCTTCGTGTACCCGTTTTTCGAAGGCTTGGTGTGGAACGGCAATTTCGGCTTGCAGGAATGGCTGAAGCTGGAGTTCGGCGCGCCCTTCCACGATTTCGCCGGCTCCGTGGTGGTGCATGCGCTGGGCGGCTGGCTGGCATTGGCGGCGGTGCTATTGCTGGGCAGCCGCAACGGCCGCTATCGCGACGGCAAGCTGGTGGCGATGGCGCCGTCGAGCATCCCGTTCCTGGCACTGGGGTCGTGGATCCTGATCATCGGCTGGTTCGGCTTCAACGTGATGAGCGCCCAGACCCTCGCTGGGGTCAGCGGGCTGGTGGCGGTCAACTCCTTGCTGGCGATGGTTGGCGGCACCATGGCGTCGCTGCTGATCGGCCGCAACGACCCGGGTTTCCTGCACAACGGTCCGCTGGCCGGGTTGGTGGCGGTGTGCGCCGGTTCCGACCTGATGCATCCGATCGGCGCGCTGGCTACCGGCCTGGTGGCGGGGGCCCTGTTCGTCTGGGCGTTCACCGCGACCCAGGTGCGCTGGAAGATCGACGACGTCCTCGGTGTCTGGCCGTTGCACGGTCTTTGCGGGGTCTGGGGCGGGATTGCCTGCGGCATCTTTGGCCAGCAGGCATTGGGTGGGCTCGGCGGGGTGAGCCTGGCCAGCCAGGCGCTCGGCAGCCTGCTGGGGGTGACGGTGGCTTTCGCCGGCGGCCTGTTGGTCTATGGGCTGATGAAGGCGCTGCTGGGCATCCGCTTGAGCCAGGAGGAGGAGTACTACGGCGCGGACCTGTCGATCCACAAGATCGGCGCGATCAGCCACGAATGAGGGGGCGGACTTCCTTGGTCCGGTGGGGTATCGGCGGATAACGCCCCAGGCGCTATCCGTCCTGCACGCTGCGAGCGAGGCATCCCGCCATGAAAGAGGCCACCCAAGGGTGGCCTCTTCGTTCCGCCGCGGGGCTCTGGGGAGGGGCGGATGGCCGTAGCGCGGCTATCCGCGGGGCCTGCCGTTACCAGAGCGGCAGCGTGTAGCTGACGATCAGGCGATTTTCGTCGTAGTCGTTGGTGTAGTTGGTGCGCATGGTCGCGTTGCGCCACTTCACCCCGAGGTTCTTCAACGGGCCGCTCTGGAACACGTAGGCGATGTCCATGTCGCGTTCCCATTCCTTGCCTTCGCCCGAGGTGGTCAGCAGGTCGATGTTGTCGCCCTTGACGTAGCGGGTCATGAAGGTCAGGCCGGGAATGCCGACGCCGGCGAAGTTGTAGTCGTAGCGCGCCTGCCAGGATTTCTCGTCCTTGTTGGCGAAGTCGCCGATCTGGATGAAGTTCACCAGGTAGGGGTCGGCGCCGTTGATGTAGGCGAAGCCGGTGTCGCCGCTCATCTTCTGGTAGCCGACGCCGAAGGCGTGGTAGCCGAGGCTGTAGGTGAACATGGCGTTGAGCGCCTTGTTGTCGACGTTGCTGGAACCGTCGTCGGTGGAGCGCGCCCAGCGGATGTCGGATTTCAGCGACTGCTTGTCGGCGATCGGCAGGGTGTGCACCAGGCCGAGGTAATGCTGCTTGTAGAAGTTGTCGAGCTTGCCGTAGTGGTAGCTGGTGCTGAGGTTGTCGGTCCACTTGTAGCTGCCGCCGGCGAAGTCGAACTTGTCCGAAGTCAGCCCGGAACGGACCACGATGTTGCGCTTGCCGCCACCGGTGATGGTCATGTCCTCGTTGTCCGAGGAGTCGCGCTGGTTGACCTTCTTCAGGCGCCCGGCGTCGAGGGTCAGGCCGTCGATCTCCATGGAGTTCAGCGCGCCGCCCTGGAAGGTCTGTGGCAGCAGGCGGCTGTCGTTGGGCATGATCACCGGCAGCTTGGGGGTCAGGGTGCCGATCTTCAGGGTGCTCTTCGACGCCCGCAGCTTGGCGGTGATCCCTGCCTCGCCATAGTCGTCCTGGGCGCGGCCGGTCTCGCGGTCGCGCTTGAGCAGGCCGGTGCCGCTGCGGTCGGGGCTGGAGTCGAGCTTCACCCCGAGCAGGCCGATGGCGTCGACGCCGAAACCGATGGTGCCCTCGGTGTAGCCGGACTCGTAGCGCAGGAGGAAGCCCTGGGCCCATTCCTCGGCCTTGGACTGGCTGGCGCCTTCCTGGCGGAAATCACGGTTGAAGTAGAAGTTGCGGAGTTCGATGCTGGCCTTGCTGTCCTTGATGAACTCGGCATGGGCCAGGGTTGGGACGGTAATGCTGGAACCCAGCGCGGCAAAAGCCACGGCACGGGCGATCGGGGTCATGCTCATTGTTATTGTCTCCTCGAGCGCTTGGGGCAGGCCGATGGCGGCGGCGTGACGCCACGTCGGCCTGTGACAGCCCGGTTACTTAAGCACTACAGGAAGACGGCCACTGTTAGACATTAGTCGAGGGTGGCCGCGAATTGGCACGAACCCTGTCTAGGACGGGCTTTCCCGCTATTCCAGCCAGTGCGGGAAGTAGCCCAGGGCGGCCTGGACCCGCGCATCGTGCGCCGGAATCACGCTCAGGCGCGGGTCGCTGCGGAGCAGCAGGCGGATCTTCGCCAGTTGCGCGAGGGTGCGCGCGGGATCGCGATCGACCAGGGCGCGGCCGGCGAAGAATTTCTGCCGTGGGCCTTCGACGCCTTCGAGTCGCCAACTGGTGTCGCCGCTGAAGAACAGCCGGCGCCCGCTGTCGAGGGTGACGAACAGACCGACCGAGCCGGGCGTATGGCCGGGCAGGGGGACCAGCACCAGGCGGCCGTCGCCAAACAGGTCGAGGCTTTCGTCGAAGCCCATGAACGGCCGCGGATCGAAGCTGTAAGGTCGCCAGCGCACGCCATGGCGGAATTGGCTGGGGAAGGCGGCCGGCGGGGTGGCGATGCGGCTGAAGGCGATCTCCTCGTAGGGTGCCCAGACCGGTACTTCGGGGAAGTCGACCAGGCCCGAGGCGTGATCCCAGTGTGCGTGGGACAGCAGGATGCGATCGACGCGGATACCGGCTGCGTCCAGTTGGTCGCGCGCCGGGACGACTTTCTGGTAAGCGAACAGCGGCGCTGCCCACCAAGGCATGTCGGCGCGGAACTGGGCGTCGATGTCGCGCCCCAGGCCAGTGTCGAAGAGCAGGGTGGCGGCGTGGTGCTCGATCAGCACCGCGGTATGGCTGAGCGGTACCCGGCGCACCCAGGAGCCACCGTCGACGGTGAGCGCATCGAGGGTTTCCACTCCCGAGGTGCGCAACAGGGCGACTCGCATTTCCGCCGCCTGCACCGGCAGGACGAGGAGGGCGATCAACAACGAGGCAAGGCGATACAGGAAAGGCATCAAGATTCACCGGCAGGAAGAAAAGGGGATGGCTGGGGCTCGCCGAATGCCAGCGGCAGGCGGCCACGCCGCCAGCGCCAGCCTGCGGGGCGCAACGCCAGCAGGCGCTCGGCGCCGGCGGGCCAGGGGATGGATGGCTGCGAACCCGGCCAGAACAGCTCGGCCTCGGCGTGCAGGTGCAGCAGGTCGCCATTGTCGAAATCGATGAACAGCAGGCCGCAGCGAGGATCCTGGAGCAGGTTGCCGAGGGTATTGAACAGGCGGTTGCCGGCATAGTCGGGCAACCACAGGCGGCCATCCGCGCCGAGCCGGAGAAAGCCCGGCGGCCCGCCCCGATGGGAGACGTCGACGCCGCCTCTGAGTGGGTCGGCATGCTGGCTGGCGATGAACAGCGTATCGCTGCGCGAGACCAGCGACAGCCAGCGTGGATCGAGTCCTTCGCCCTGCAATGCGGGACTTGCGATCCTGGAGACGGGCTGATGGCTGCGCGCCTGGATGTACTTGGGACAGTTTCCGAAGGATTGCTCGACGCCGACCGTGAAACCCTTTCCGTCCCGCGCCAGGACCCGTCCATTCATGCGGTTGCGGCGGCGGGTCGGCCATTCCAGGCCGAGGATGCCGAGGCGGGTGCCAGCCTCGAGATTGGCCGCCAGCGGATCGTCCGCTTGCGGCAGGTTGTCGATGCGCAGGCGGGTCGGTTCCGGCGAACGGGCGAAGCCGGGGGGGCCCCAGAGCACCGAGGCGCTGGGGTAGCCGTCGGCGTCGAGGCTGCCCACCAGCAACAGCGATAGCAGGGAGAAGAACTCCCGGTGCTGGTCCGGCATGAAGGTGCGGATCGCGCGGCTGCCGAAGCCGGCGACCTGTTCGCGAACGCCGGCGCGTTCCTGGATCGCCAGTTCGCCGGTGTGGAAGGGACTCTGTTCCGGGCTCATGCTGCCTCCTGCCGAGCTACAGGCCGGGCATCGGGATGTAGCCGGGCAGCGCGCGGATGCGGGCGATCCAGGCGTTCAGCGCCGGGTAGTGGTCCAGCGCCAGGCCGCCTTCGGGGGCGAGGGCCAGGTAGGGGTAGAGGGCCACGTCGGCGATGCTCGGCTGTTCGCCCTGGGCCAGCCAGCGATGCTCGGCCAGGTGCCGGTCGACCAGGCGCAGCACTTCCAGGCCTCGCTGGTGGGTTTGCTCGCGATCCAGCGGCAGGTTGAAGCGAGTGATCAGCCGGGCGCTGGCCGGGCCGTTCTGCACCTCGTTGGCCGAATAGCTGAGCCAGTAGGCGATGCGGCCCTGGCTGACGGGGTCGAGCGGATACCACTCGGGACCGGCATGGCGTCGTGCCAGATAGACGAGAATGGCGTGGGAGTCGCCCAGTTGCAGCTCGCCGTCTTCCAGCACCGGGATCTGTCCGCGGGGATTCATGCGGAGGAAGGCCTGGGTCTTGTGCTCGCGGTTGAGGAAATCGACCGGCCGCAGCGTCGCCTCGCGGCCGATGAGGGAGAGGAACAGGCGGACCTTGTAGGCGTTGCCGGAGAGATCCAGGTCATGCAGTTTCATCTGAGGGTTCCAGGCGGGTATTGGTGCCTGGATATTAGACAGACAGGTCTGTATATTTCAAGGCGCGCGTTCGCCTTTTTCCGTCGGTATTCGTCCGGGGAGCGACGCAGAGCGGTTCAAGGGGGCGGCAGGGTCGCGCATAATGGGCCGCTCAGGAGGCTTTCCATGACATCCCGCAAACGCGAGCAACTGCTCAGCACCGCCGTCGACCTGTTCTATCGCGAGGGTTACCACGCCACCGGCATCGACCGCATCCTGGCCGAATCCGGGGTGGCGAAGATGACGCTGTACAAGCACTTTCGCTCGAAGGACGAACTGATCATGGCCGCCCTGGAGGTGCGTCGGCAGCGCACCGCCGAACGCATGCTCGAAGCCGAGGCACGGTTGCAGCCGCGAGCGGCGATCCTGGCGGTGTTCGATGGTCTGCAGGAGTTCCTCCAGGACGAGGCGTTCCGTGGCTGTGCCTTCATCCATGCCGCCGCCGAGTTCCATGAGCGCTCGCATCCGATCCATCGCCAGGCGGCCGAGCAAAAGGCCTTCGTTGAAGCCTATTTCCAGCGCCAGCTGGAGCGCCTGGGCGCGCGTTCGGCGGCACTGCTTGCGCGGCAGTTGCAATACCTGATGGAGGGCGCCCTGGTGATGGCGCACATCCATGGGCCGGCGGATCAGGCTCGCGAGGCCCGGCAGGCGGCCGAAAGTCTGTTGCAGGTCGCTGGCATCTGAGCGCGGGTGCTACCATCGCCGCGAAACACTGCACAGGTCCTTTCGATGCCCCCGGAATGCCAACTCTTCGGAACCCTCGGTTGCCACCTCTGCGAAGTCGCGGAGGCGGTGCTGATGCCCTTCGTCGAACATGGCCTGCTGGTCGAACTGGTGGACATCGCCGACGACGAAGCCTGGGTCGAGCACTATGGCCTGCGGATCCCGGTGCTGCGCCGCTGCGACAATGGCGCCGAGCTGAACTGGCCGTTCGAGGCCGAGCAGGTCGCAGCCTTCCTCAGCTGCTGATGCCTATTCATTCGCGCTAAGCGCGGCACCGCTGGTAACCCCGCGCTCTATGCGCAAACCGGACTGCGTTCCGCTTCCTTCCCCCATGCCGCGCGGTGCCTGGCTTCGGCGATGCTGGCGAAGCGATGCATAGGCGTTTCTCAATGGTTTTCATAGCCTGAGTCTATTGGCTCGGCAGGCTACGTTCGGCTAGGCCTAAGGGCGATGGATAAACCCTGAGTTCCCTTCAGGACTGACTGGAAACAGCCGGGAACCCGCGTGGCGCAGGACGCGTCGCAGGTCGTTCGGTCCGCTGTCGCGGACCGCCGGGGTGTGGGGGTCGGGACGACGAGGCTCGGCGTTTCCTCATAACGAAAGAGGACGCCTGATGAAAACGCCCGCCTGGACGCGCCATGCCCTCTGGGTCATGCCGCTCGCCCTGGGGCTGCAATCCGCCGTGGTCGCGGGGGATGAGCAGCCAAGCAAGACTTCCAGCTATTCGCCGGTGGTGATCAATGAGGACTTCGCCACCATCATGAAGCGCATGACGGCGAACAAACCGTCGATCGAACAGGCCCACAAGACGCTTCTCGAGCAGCGTTACGATCTCAGCGACAGGCCGGCCAAGGGCGCCAGCATGACGCGCGGCAAGCCGCTGCAGGAAGGGGTCCGGGTGAAGCTGCCGGCCGGCACCAGCTGGGAGGAACTGGCCAGGCTGAGCCCCGAGGAAATCCGCAAGCAGGGGCTGTTCCCCGGTGGCTTCCTGCCGCTGCCGCACCCTAACCATGCCGAAGGCGGGATGGTCTTTCCCAAGTTCCTCATCGACGAGATCAAGCGCCAGGAAAGCCGCGATCTGACTCGTTTCGACCTCGACTACGACCTGCCGGACCACTTCCTGCCGGAATTCCCGGCACCGATGTTCCTTACCACCCGGCCTGACCTGGGCGATGTGTCCAAGGGCAAGCTGGTGACCATCGACAACTATTTCGCGTTGTTCAACGGGATTCTCAATCCCAAGCAGCTGGAAGGGCTGCGCCTGCTGCTAACGGCCTTTCCGCAGCAGCAGTTCAACCTCACCGACGATCGCCGTAGCGAGCATCCGAGCCGCGGCGTAGCCTGCTTCGACTGCCATGCGAACGGCCACACCAATGCCGCTACCCACCTGGCCGGCGATGTGCGCCCGCAGCCGTTCCGCCACCGCATCGACACGCCGACGCTGCGCGGGGTGAACATCCAGCGGTTGTTCGGCTCGCAGAGGGCGCTGAAGACCGTCGAGGACTTCACCGAGTTCGAGCAGCGCGCCGCCTACTTCGACGGTGATCCGGTAATCGCCACCAAGAAGGGGGTGAACGTGCTCGAGCGTGGCAGTCAAGTGCATTTCATGGGTGAGTTCCAGGCGCTGCTGGACTTCCCCCCGGCACCGAAGCTGGATGTGGAGGGGCGGCTCGATCCGGGCAAGGCCAGCGAGCAGGAATTGCGTGGCGAAAAGCTGTTCTACGGCAAGGCGGCCTGCGCCGGGTGCCATGCGCCGCCTTACTTCACCGACAACCTGATGCACAACCTGAAGGTGGAGCGCTTCTACGATCCGAAACTGGTCAATGGCGTGATGGCGTCCGCCGACGGGCCGATCAAGACCTTCCCGTTGCGCGGGATCAAGGATTCGCCGCCGTACCTGCACGACGACCGCCTGCTGACCCTGGAGGACACCGTGGAGTTCTTCAACCTGGTGCTGGAGCGCAAGCTGTCCGCGGAAGAGAAGGGCGACCTGGTGGCCTACCTGCGTACCCTGTGAGAAAGGCCGAATCGCAGGCAATAAAAAACCCGCCGTTGAGGCGGGTTTTTCGGGATATGGTCGGAGCGACTGGATTCGAACCAGCGACCTTCTCGTCCCGAACGAGACGCGCTACCAAGCTGCGCTACGCTCCGTTTTGTTGGGGCGCATTCTACAGAAAAAGTTTTGGTACACAAGGGGTTAGATGAATTTTTTTTCGAGCCCCGGTTTCCCCGGGCGAAAAAGCAAAGACCCCGTCGCTCGTTCGAGTCGACGGGGTCTTCAGGAAAACCTGTTACGCGACGGTATCAGAGTTCCTTGACGGTGCGGACCTGGTCCTTGTTCACGCGGGCGCGCTTGCCGTCGAGCTGTTCGAACTCGTAGAAGCCGGAATCCTCGTCATAGGAAGGGGTGTCTACGGCCTGGATTTCACGTCCGTCGTTGAGGGTGATCACGGTAGGGCTGGAACAACCCGCGAGGGCGCCGAGGCCTACGGCGAGGAGGAGGGCGGGTAGCATCCGCTTGATCATTGCGCAGTTCTCCTGTGCGGTCAGACTTTGAAGTTACGAGTTTCTGACAGACGAGTTCTAGGAAGAGTTCCCCCCTAAAAACGAGTGTTCCCCCCACCTTCGAGAAAATTCGACTCGACGTCCCTTCCGTTTTACTTCAGTTCGCGGTGATTAGCCAACAGCTCGGGGGTGTTCAGGTTGGCCAGCCGCGGATCGCCCGCGGCCAGCTCGATGGCCTCCGCGCCAAGCGGCAACAGGACGTGGCGTGGGCTACGGTCGCCCTGGCGCCAGGCGTGTTCTATCTCTTCGGCCAGGTGCGTCGGGATCAGGCTGAACAGCGGTTCCCACTGGCCGCCGCAGCGCAGCATCCAGGGGCGCGCCGGTGTGCGGCCGGCGGCCTGCAGCAGGGTTTCCAGCAAGGCGCGGTCGATGCGCGGCGCGTCGCAGGGCAGCACCAGCAGCCAGGGATGCCGGGCCACCGCCAGGCCGGCGCGGATGCCGGCGAGCGGGCCGGGGAAGTCTCGGCTGTCGTCGCTCACCAGGCGGTCGGCATAGGCCGCATAGCGTTCCTGGTTGCGGTTGCAGGAGACGATCAGGTCATCGGTGAGCGGGCGCACCAGGCGATGCAGGTGGGCGATCAGGGGCAGGCCCTGCCACTCGATCAGGCCCTTGTCGCGACCGCCCATGCGCTGGCCGCGGCCTCCCGCCAGGAGAAGGATGGAGCAGGGGGGCAGGGCGCTATCGGGCATCTGGGGTCTCCGTGTCGGGCCTGTGATATAACACCGCGATCACGTCCACAAGCAAGGGCCAACCCCATGAGCCACAAGGCCGAAACGGCATTCGTGCCGTTGAACATCGCCGTCCTGACCGTCAGCGATACCCGTACCCTGGAAACCGATACTTCAGGCCAGTTGTTCGTCGACCGCCTGACCGAGGCCGGGCACAACCTGGCCGCTCGCGTGCTGCTGAAGGATGACCTATACCGGATCCGCGCACAGGTCGCGACCTGGATCGCCGAGGATAGCGTGCAGGTCGTGCTGATCACCGGCGGCACCGGTTTCACCGGCCGCGACAGCACCCCGGAAGCGGTGGCCTGCCTGCTGGACAAGCAGGTGGACGGCTTCGGCGAGCTGTTCCGGCAGATTTCGCTGGCCGACATCGGTACCTCCACCATCCAGTCGCGGGCCCTGGCCGGGCTTTCCAACGGCACCCTGGTCTGCTGCCTGCCGGGCTCCACCAACGCCTGCCGCACTGCCTGGGAAGGCATCCTCGTCGAGCAACTGGACGCCCGTCATCGCCCGTGCAACTTCGTCCCGCACCTGAAACAGGCGGCGCCCTGCGAGAGCCGCGGGTGAGCGGCTGCTGCGAGCATCCGGGGCTGATGCCGGTCGAGACGGCGCTGGAACGGCTCCTCGAACTGGCCGCGCAAACGCCTATCGATACGTGTGAGCAGGTGCCCCTGGAGCAGGCTGGCGGCCGCGTGCTGGCGGTCGACCTGCTGGCCGGCCTGGACCTGCCGCCGTGGCCGAACAGCGCCATGGACGGCTATGCCTTGCGCCTCGCCGACTGGAACGGCGAGCCACTGCCGGTCAGCCAGAAGATCTTTGCCGGACAGGCGCCGGAGCCGCTGCAAGCGGGTACCTGTGCGCGGATCTTCACCGGTGCGCCGCTGCCCGAAGGCGCCGATCTGGTAGAGATGCAGGAAAACGCCGAAGCGCTCGACGATGGCCGCGTGCGCTTCACCCAGCCGTTGCGCGCGGGCCAGCATGTGCGCCCGCGTGGCCAGGAAATCCGCCAGGGCGACCTGGTCCTGCCGGCCGGCACGCGCCTGCGCTCCATCGAACTGGGGTTGGCGGCTTCGCTCGGCTACGCGGCCCTGGAGGTGCGACGCAAGCCGCGGGTGGCGCTGCTGTCCACCGGCGACGAGCTGGTCGAGGCGGGCCAGCCGCTGCAGGCCGGGCAGATCTACAACAGCAACCGTCCGTTGCTCAAGGATTGGCTGCAACGCCTGGGCTGCGACGTGCTCGACGCCGGCATCCTTCCCGACGACCTGGCACGTACCCGCGAGCGCCTGGCCGGGTTGGCCGGGGTGGACCTGATCCTGTCCACCGGCGGCGTATCGGTGGGCGAGGCCGACTTCCTCGGCATGGCGCTGCGCGAAGCCGGCGAGCTGACCCTCTGGAAGCTGGCGATAAAACCCGGCAAGCCGCTGACCGTCGGCCAGTTCCAGGGCATCCCGGTGATCGGCCTGCCGGGCAATCCGGCTTCGACCCTGGTCACCTTCGCCCTGCTGGCGCGTCCCTACCTGCTGCGCCGGCTTGGCGTGGCGCAGGTCGCGCCGCTGCGGGTGGAGGTACCGGCCGGCTTTGCCTGGACCAAGGCGGGGCAGCGTCGCGAGTACCTGCGTGGTCGCCTGGAGCAGGGCCGCGCGGTGCTCTATCCGAACCAGAGTTCCGGGGTACTGCGCAGCGCTTCCTGGGCCGAGGGGCTGGTGGAGGTCCGCGAGGGACGTACCCTCGTGGAAGGCGAGGGCGTGGCGTTCATTCCGCTGAGCGAACTGCTCGATTGAGCCGACGGCGGCCGGATGGCCGCCGTTCTCATTGCGCCGCCGGCTCCTTGCGCCGTTGCCGGTACTCGCCGGGCGTCTGCCCGGTCCAACCCTTGAAACTGCGATGGAACGAGCGCGACTCGGTAAAGCCCAGGTACTGGGCGATGTCCTGGATCGGCAGCTCGCTATGCAGCAGGTAGTGCTCGGCCAGTTCGCGGCGCAGTTCGTCGAGGGTCTGCTGGTAGCTGCTGCCGGCTTGCTGCAGGTGGCGTTGCAGGGTGCGTACGGTCATGCCGAACTTCTCCGCCACCCGTTCCTTGCGCGGCAGGCCGTCCTTGAGTAGCTGGCGCAGGGCGTTCTTCACCCGCAGCGGCAGCGGCTCGTCATCGTCCAGCTCGGCCATCAGCGCCAGGGCATGTTCCTCCAGAGTGCGCAGCAGCGTCGCGTCGGCCTGGCGCAGCGGCAGCGCCAGGTAGTCCAGCGGTACCAGCAGCGCCGAACAGGGTTGGGCGAAGCGTACCGGACAGCCGAAGAAGGTCTCGTAGTCTTCCACGCGGGTTCCGTCCGGCAGGTCGTGTTCCAGCCAGACCTCGTCCGGCGAACCTTCCAGGTCGGCGATCCAGCGCGCGTAGAGGACCCAGGAAGCCAGGACGTGCTCGACCATGTGGCGCCGTACCAGGGGTGTCTGGTGGCGGCAGTTCCAGATCAGCCGGACCTGCCCGCCGGCCGCCTCGATGCGGCTGGTGCCCATGTCGCCGACCAGCTTCTCGTAGGGCGTGATGCGGCTCATGGCCTCGCCCAGGGTGGCGCAGTTCATCGCGATGTAGCCGAGCACGCTCCAGGAGCCGGGCTGGACGAAACGCGCCGAATGCAGGCCGAACAGGGGATCGCCGGAATGCTCGCAGAAATAGCCGAGCAGGCGCTCGTGGGCTTCGCCCGGCAGGCGCTGGCGATTGTCGTTGAGCTGGTCGGCCTGGAGGCCGGCGGCGGCCAGGGCAGGGGCGATGTCCAGGCCGAGCCGTTCGGCATGGCGCAGGTATTTCAGCAGGGCCGGAACCGAGGTGGAGCCAAGGGTCTGCATGGTCGTTGTTCTTGTCGTGGCGGGTGGAACAGGCCGTCCGGCGTGCGTGCCGGCTGTCTTGATCGGTCACAGGGAGTGTCTCGATCCGACAGTGACAGGCGAGGGCGGCTGGCTAGTATAGGCAGCCAGAAAGGTTCCGATAAACAGGTTGCCGCGACAAGCGAGGGGAGAGGTTCATGCGCCGTTGGAATGGCTGGGGCGAAGAAAGCACCGTGGTCGAATTGCCGGACAGCGCCCGTGGGTTCCTGGCGGAACTGGTCGGGCAGGGCGCACGCTTGCCGGACGCCAGCCTGGAGGCGGCGCTGGCGAAGGTCCCGGCGTCGCGCCTGGAGGCCGATCCGCGCTACAGCATCGACCCCCGTGAGCGTCTGCTGCATGCCCGCGGGCAGAGCCTGCCGGACTGGCTGGCGATGCGCGAGGGCGACTTCGGCGTCTACCCGGACGCCGTGGCCTATCCGGAAACCGCCGAACAGATCCGCGAGTTGCTGGCCCTGGCCGACTCCCGCGACCTGCAACTGATTCCCTATGGCGGCGGTACTTCCGTGGCCGGCCATATCAATCCGCAAGCCTCGCGGCGGCCGGTACTGACGGTCTCGCTGGAGCGCATGAACCGCCTGATCGATCTGGACCGCGAGAGCCTGGTCGCGACCTTCGGCCCCGGCGCCGCCGGCCCGCAGGTGGAGAGCCAGTTGCGTGCGCTGGGCTACACGCTCGGGCATTTCCCGCAGTCCTGGGAGTTGTCGACCCTCGGTGGCTGGGTCGCCAGCCGCTCCAGTGGCCAGCAGTCGCTGCGCTACGGGCGGATCGAACAACTTTTCGCCGGCGGGACCCTGGAGACCTTCGCCGGGCCGCTTGAAATCGCTACCTTCCCGGCATCCGCGGCGGGACCGGACCTGCGCGAACTGGTGCTGGGCTCTGAGGGACGCTTCGGGATCATTTCCTCGGTGAAGGTGCGGGTCTCGCCGCTGGCCGAGGACGAGCGCTTCTACAGCGTCTTCCTGCCGAACTGGCAGCAGGCCCTGCAAGCCACCCGCGAGCTGGCCCAGGCGCGCGTGCCGCTGTCGATGCTGCGCCTGTCCAACGCCGTGGAAACCATGACCCAGCTGGCCCTGGCCGGCCATCCCGGACAGATCGCCTGGCTGGAGAAATACCTGGCACTGCGCGGCGCGGGCGAGGGCAAGTGCATGCTGACCTTCGGCGTGACCGGCAACCGCCGGCAGAACGGATTGTCGCTGAGCCAGGCGAAGGCCTTGCTGAAACGCTTCGGCGGGGTCTTCACCGGCACCCTGCTGGGGCGCAAGTGGGCGCAGAACCGCTTCCGCTTCCCCTACCTGCGCGAGGCCCTGTGGCAGGCGGGCTACGCCGTGGACACCCTGGAGACCGCCACCGACTGGAGCAACGTCGACGGCCTGCTGCAGAAGATCGAGGCCAGCCTGCGAGACGGCCTGGCCGCCGAGGGCGAGAAAGTCCATGTGTTCACCCACCTCTCGCATGTCTATGGCGAGGGGTCGAGCATCTATACCACCTACGTGTTCCGTCCGGCCGCGAGCTATGCGGCGACGCTGGAGCGCTGGAAGCGTCTCAAGCATGCGGCCAGCCAGGCGATCGTCGACAATCGTGGCACCATCAGCCACCAGCATGGCGTCGGCAAGGACCACGCACCCTACCTGCCCCGCGAGAAGGGCGAACTGGGCGTCGCCGCGCTGCGTGCCATGGCCGGTCACTTCGACCCGGCCGGGCGGCTCAACCGCGGCACCCTGCTGCAGGACTGAGCGGAATGACTTCAGCCTGGAACGAGGAGTGGCGTCGCCGCCGCCTGCCGGCGCTGGCGGGGCAGGAGTGGGACCTGATCGTGGTCGGCGGCGGCATCAGCGGTGCCGGCATCCTCCGCGAAGCCGCGCGGCGCGGCTGGCGCTGCCTGCTGCTGGAGCAGCGGGACTTCGCCTGGGGCACCTCGAGCCGCTCGTCGAAGATGGTCCATGGCGGCCTGCGCTACATCGCCAAGGGCCAATGGCGGCTGACCCGCGACTCGGTGCGCGAGCGCCAGCGCCTGCTCGGCGAGGCGCCTGGGCTGGTGGAGCCGTTGAGCTTCGTGATGGCCCACTACCGCGGCGGCTTTCCCGGCCCGCGGCTATTCGGCGGCCTGCTGAGCGTGTACGACGCCCTTGCCGGGCGGCGCAACCACCGTTTCTACGACGCCGCCGCGTTGCGCTACCTGGCGCCGGGCCTGAAGGAACAACGGCTGCTCGGCGGCACGCGATTCTTCGATGCGGTGACCGACGATGCGCGCCTGGTGCTGCGGGTGCTGGCCGAGGCGCGTCACGACGGCGGCGAGGCATTCAACGGCATGCGTGTGCGCGAATTGCTGCGCGAGGGCGGCCAGGTGGTCGGCCTGCGCGCCGAGGACCGCGAGAGCGGCGAGCTTTTCGACTTTCGCTGCCGCGCCCTGGCGCTGGCCACCGGGGCCTGGGCCGATGAGTTGCGCCAGCCCGGCGGAAGCGAGCACATCCGCCCGCTGCGCGGCAGCCATCTATTGCTGCCGGCCTGGCGCCTGCCGGTGGCCCATGCCTTCAGCTTCATGCACGCCACGGACCGGCGACCGGTGTTCGTGTTCCCCTGGGAGGGCGCGACGGTGGTCGGCACCACCGATCTCGACCATCGCGACGGCCTTGGGGAGGACGCGCGGATCAGCCGCGCCGAACTCGACTACCTGCTGGCGGCCTGCGCCCAGCAGTTTCCCGCCGCTGCCATCGAGGCGCGCGACGTGCTGTCGACCTGGGCCGGCGTGCGACCGGTGGTCAGCAGCGGCGACGACAGCGGCAAGCCTTCCGACGAGAAACGCGAGCATGTGCTCTGGCGCGAGCCGGGCTGCGTGACCCTGGCCGGCGGCAAGCTGACCACCTTCCGGCCGCTGGCGGTGGAGGTGCTACAAGCCTGCGCGCCGCTGCTCGGGCGCACGGTCACGGACGATGGCGCGGCGGTGTTCGGCGCCTGCGAAGGCCCGCTCATCGACGGGCTCGGCAGCGGCCAGCGACGCCGCCTGGCCGGTCGCTACGGACGCGACCTGGTCCGCCTCAAGCGGCTGGTGGACACCCTCGGAACGGACTGCGTGGGTGCCAGCGAAACGCTCTGGGCCGAACTGGCGTTCGCCGCCGAGGCGGAAATGGTGCTGCATCTCGATGACCTGCTGTTGCGCCGCACCCGCCTCGGCCTGCTGTTGCCCGGAGGCGGCGCGGCATACCTGCCGCGTATCCGCGCGCTCTGCCAAGCGCGCCTGGGCTGGGACGACCCGCGCTGGGAACGTGAGCAACAGGCCTATCTGGACCTCTGGCGCCGGCACTACAGCCTGCCCGTCTGACCAGCCGAGACGAGAACGAGATGAACGACAAGAACTATCTGCTGGCGATCGACAATGGCACCCAGAGCGTGCGCGCCCTGCTGTTCGACCTGCAGGGCAACCTGCTGGGCAAGGGCAAGGTGGAGCTGGAGGCCTACTACTCGAAGCATCCGGGCTGGGCCGAACAGGACCCCGAGTACTACTGGGCGATGCTCGGCGAGGCCTGTCGGCGGCTCTGGGACCAGGTGGACATCGATCGCGGGCTCATCCGCGGGGTGTCGCTGACCACCCAGCGTGGCACGGTGATCCACGTCGATGCCGAGGGCAGGCCGTTGCGTCCGGCGATCCTCTGGCTCGACCAGCGCCGGGCGGAGGTCCGCGAGCGCATCAGGGGGCCTTGGGGCTGGCTGTTCAAGCTGGTCGGCGCCGAGGGCGCGGTGGAGCATTTCCGCGCCCAGGCCGAGGTCAACTGGGTGGCCCAGGAGCAGCCGGAGATCGCCGCGAAGACCGACAAGGTGTTGCTGCTTTCCGGCTTTCTCAGCCACCGCCTGACCGGCCGTTTCGTCGATTCGGTGGGGTGCTGCGTAGCCTACCTGCCGTTCGACTACAAGCGCCTGCGCTGGGCCGCGCCGCGCGACTGGAAATGGCAGGCGCTGGCGGTACGCCGCGAGCAGTTGCCGGAGCTGTTCAAGCCGGGCGAGCGGCTCGGCGAGATCAGCGCCGAGGCCAGCCGGCACACCGGCATTCCGCAAGGCCTGCCGTTGATCGCCGCGGGGGCCGACAAGGCCTGCGAGGTGCTCGGCGCAGGTGCGCTGGAGCCCACCATCGCCTGCCTCTCCTACGGCACCACGGCGACCATCAACACCACTCGCGCCCGCTACCTGGAAACCGTGCCGCTGATTCCACCCTATCCGGCGGCGATTCCCGATCATTTCAATACCGAGGTGATGATCTATCGCGGCTACTGGATGGTCAGCTGGTTCAAGCGCGAGTTCGGCTTGCGCGAGATGCAGCAGGCGCGCGAGCAGGGGGTCGAGCCGGAGCAACTGTTCGACGAACTGGTCAACGGCGTGCCGCCCGGCTCGATGGGCCTGACCCTGCAACCCTACTGGTCGCCGGGAATCCGCGAACCGGGACTGGAGGCCAAGGGGGCGATGATCGGTTTCGGCGACGTGCATACCCGGGCGCACATCTACCGGGCCATCCTCGAGGGCCTGGCCTATGCCCTGCGCCAGGGCAAGGAGCGCATCGAGAAGCGTTCGGGCACGCCGATCGTGCGCCTGCGCGTGGCCGGCGGCGGCTCGCAGAGCGACGCGGCGATGCAGCTCACCGCCGACATCTTCGGCCTGCCGGCCGAGCGCCCGCATGTCTACGAGGCGTCCGGCCTGGGTGCGGCGATCGACTGCGCGGTGGGGCTTGGCCTCTATCCGGACGTCGCCAGCGCGGTGGCCGGGATGACCCGCGTCGGCCGGGTTTTCCTGCCCCAGGCGGAAGCCCGGCAGATCTACCAGCGGCTCTATGGCGAGGTCTACCTGCGCATGTATCGCCAGTTGCGCCCGCTCTACCGCAGCATTCGCGAGATTACCGGCTACCCTGCCTGAACCGGGCGCCGCACTTCCGTCCCGGATACGCGGTCAATAGGCAAAGACAAGGCCACGACGAGGGGTTCGGTTCGATGGACAAGGACAAGGTTCTGCTGGTCCTGCACGGCAAGCAGGCGGGCAACGAAGAGGTTCGTGCCGCGGTCGCGGCACAGCGCGAGGCCGGGCGGGAGCTGGCGGTGCGGGTAACCTGGGAGGACGGCGACGCCCGGCGCATCGTCGAGGAGGCGCTGGCGGCCGGCTATGCGACGCTGGTCGCGGGCGGTGGCGACGGCACGCTGCGCGAGGTGGCCGAAGCGCTGGCGCGCGGGCGAGGCGAGGCGAGCCTGGCGATCCTGCCGCTGGGCACCGCCAACGATTTCGCCCGCGCCGCCGGGATTCCCCTGGAACCGGCCGCGGCGCTGGCGCTGCTCGACCAGACGGCGCGGCCGATCGACCTGGGCGAGGTGAACGGCAAGCTGTTCCTCAACATGGCCACTGGCGGCTTCGGTTCGAAGGTCACCGCGAATACCTCGGAGGACCTGAAGAAGGTTCTCGGCGGTGCCGCCTACCTGTTGACCGGGTTGACCCGTTTTTCCGAAGTGCATGCCGCCCAGGGCCGTTTCAGCGCCCCGGACTTCCAGTGGGAAGGCGAGTTCCTCGCCCTGGGCATCGGTAACGGGCGCCAGGCCGGCGGCGGGCACGTACTGTGTCCGCAAGCGCGAGTGGACGACGGCCTGCTGGACGTGAGCATCCTGCCGACGCCGCAGGACATGGTCGGTACCCTGGGCACCCTGCTCGGCGGTGGCAACGGAGTGGAAAGCCTGTTCGTCCGCGCGCGGGTGCCATGGCTGGAAGTGGAGGCGGCGGAAGGTCTCGACGTCAATCTCGACGGCGAGCCGCTGGAAGGACGCAAGCTGCGTTTCTCGGTTTCCCCGGGCGCGCTGCGCGTGCACTTGCCGGCCGGCTCGCCGTTGTTGCGCGAGCCGCCGCGCGAGGACTGAGGGCGGGGCCGACTGATCCGCTGCCTGGAGTGGCGTCTGTGTCTTGTCGGCCTTTCCCGCGACACCGTATAACAGCATCTTTCCACCAAGGATGCTGGTTCCATGTTCCGTCTCTCCGCGCTGTACCGCTATCCGATCAAGTCTTCCGCCGCCGAGTCCCTGGAGCGCGTCGCGCTCGATGCGCTGGGCGTGGTCGGCGACCGACGCTGGATGGCGGTGGACACCGAAACCGGACGTTTCTTCACCCAGCGCCTGCTGCCGCAGCTGGGGCGTATCCAGGCGCGCTGGGCGGCACCGGAGGTCCTGCGGCTGAATGCGCCGGGGATGTCCGAGCTGAGCCTCGAAGTACCGGCAGCCGACGCCAACCTGCGTGGCGTCACGGTCTGGCGCGATACCTTGCAGGCGCCGGATGCCGGCGACGCCGCAGCGGACTGGATGACGCGCTTCCTCGGCCGCCCGACGCGCCTGGTGCACATTCCCGAGGCGCGCGCGCGGCAGGTCGATACCGGCTACGCCGAGCCGGGGCAGAAGGTGCATTTCGCCGACGGTTTCCCGCTGCTGCTGATCGGCCAGGCTTCGCTCGACGACCTCAGCCAGCGGGTCGGCCGGCCGTTGGAGATGCTGCGCTTCCGTCCCAACCTGGTGGTGGAAGGCAGCGCCGCGTTCGCCGAGGACGGCTGGAAACGCATCCGCATCGGCTCGGTCGAGTTCGTCGTGGCCAAGCCCTGTTCCCGCTGCATCCTCACCACCCTGGATCCGGCGACCGGCGAGCGCAACGAGGACCGCGAGCCGCTGACGACCCTGAAGACCTACCGGGAAAAGGATGGCGCGGTGCTGTTCGGGCAGAACCTGATTGCGCTGGGACAGGGCAGCCTGGAGGTGGGGATGCCGGTGGAAATCCTCGACTGAGGAACGGTCGCCCGCCGTTGCGGCGGGCGGCCCTTGCCGGCGATCAGAGCTTGGCGTCGACGCAACCGGTGCTCAGGCACTCGCGCTCGCGTTCGCGGAGGAAGTCGAGGCGCTGGCGGGTCTTCTCGGTGGCGCAGTCGAGGTTGACGAAATAACCGTTGTCCTTGCTTTCGCTGCAGGCCGCGTCGCGCTCCTTGATCCAGGCGATCTGGCTCTTCTTCAGCAGGGCTTTCTGGCCGTCGTTCAGGTGCTTGCGCAGGGTGCCGAACTGCTGGTTCAGCTCGCGGTCGGCCTGGGAAAACTCGCCGCTGCGGCAGTACACGCTGTCGAAGGCGTTGCGCGGCGTACCGCAGGCGTCGGCGGCCAGGGCGCCGTCGGCGAGCAGCAGGCTGGAGGTGGCGAGCAGGGCGGTGGCGAGGGGCTTGTTCATCTTGAGGTCCTTTTCAAGGTACTGGAAAGGCCCGGGCGTCCGGGCCGGGTTGGGGGTCAGAAATCGTCGAAGTAGCGTTCGTGCCAGTCGACGATGGGCTGCGGCGCATTGAGCTTCTGCCCGTAGATCACCGCATAGGACAGCACGTTCTGCACGTACTGGCGAGTCTCGTCGAACGGAATGGTCTCGATCCACACGTCGAAGGCCAGGTGGCGGGTATCTTTCAGCCACTGGCGGACGCGGCCCGGACCGGCGTTGTAGGCGGCCGAGGCGAGTACCCGGTTGCCGTTGAACTGGCTATGCACCTGGCTCAGGTAGGCGGCGCCGAGGCGGATGTTGACGTCGGGCACGATCAGTTGCTGGGTCGAGGCCAGCGGGATGCCGAACTTGCGCGAGGTCTCCTTGGCGGTGCCGGGCATCAGCTGCATCAGCCCGGTGGCGCCGACTCCGGAACGGGCATCGGACATGAACGCGCTTTCCTGCCGGGTGATGGCGAAGATCCAGCTGGAGTGCAGGCCGCGGTTCTTCGCTTCGCGCACCAGGGTGGCGCGGTGCGCCATCGGGAAGCGGATGTCCAGGTCGTCCCAGTACTGCGCCTGGCTGATCGAGCGGATCGCCGGGAAATACCACTGCATGTCGTAGGCCAGCCTGGCCTGGGCGATCAGCTCGTCGCGATCGAACAGGCGCGCGGCGTGGTACCACTCGCGGCGGGCGTTGATCACTTCGCCACGGTTGAAGAACTCCATGGCCCGGCGCGTACTGGCGGCGTTGCGTACGCGTTGCAGGACGCGCGGGTCGATGTGCGCAGGACGGTTGCCGAGCTTGTACGGCACGCTCAGGCGGTCGGCGGCGAGGAAGCCGTAGAAGTCGCGCTCGCCGGCGAGCTTCTGGTACAGCGCGATCGGCTCCTTGCTGTTCGGCTGCGCCAGTTGCAGGCTGCGTGCCTGCCAATAGCGCCAGCGGCTGGTGGCGGCAAGATCCTGGGGCAGCTTGCGGGTCAGCGCGTAGGCTTCGTCCCAGCGGCCCAGGCGCAGCAGCAGGCGGGTGCGCCATTCGGTGACGGTGTTGTCGCGCAGGCCGGGATCGTACTGGGTCATCAGCGGCAGTGCGCGCGGATCGAAGCGCTTGGCCAGGCTGAGACCGATCTCGCGGGCGATGGCGACCTTCTCGTCGCTGGAGAAGGGTAGCGCCGAGCTGTAGTAGTCGAGCAGGCTAAGGGCCTTTTCCGGGTCCTGCCGCGCCAGGCGGCGCAGGCCGAGACCGACCACGTCGGCGGTGGCATGGTCGCGCTGGCTGAAGCGGCCGGTCTGGCTCAGCTGGGCGGGGTTCTGCGCCACGCTGACCATCAGCGCGCCCTGGTTGCCGAGGGTCGGCAGGCGCTGCGCGAGGTGCGAGGCGAGGCTGTAGTTGCGCGCTTCGGCGGCCAGCTTGAGGCGTTTCCAGACCTTTTCCTCGGTGAGCTGGCCTTCGCCCTGCCAGAGGCCGAACAGGGTGTCGCAGGCAGCCGGCTGCGACTTGCCGACCAGCCACAGGCGTTCGCTGGTGGCGTAGCCTTCGGCCTTCTGGCCGTGGCCCAGCTGGTACTGGCCATACAGGCAGTCGAGTTCGGTGAAGTTCAGCTTCGGATCGTAGTAGTTGACGAAGGTCTTCCAGTCACCGCGGTCGGCCAGCAGGCGCAGCCAGCGCAGTTTCAGCCAGCCGATCTGCGGCAGGTCGCCGTGTTCGGTGAGGAAGCGCTCGACCTCCTCGTTGCTGGCGGACTTCAGCCGGTGGGTCAGTTCGTCGTAGGCCAGGTAGGGTTCCAGCGGGTAATCGCGCAGGGCGCTGCGCGAGGCCATGTAGGGCGCGCTGTTGCCCTTGGCCAGGGCGGCCTTGGCCTGGTCGTAGAGACGGCGTTGTTCGGTCAGGGAAGCGGCGTGGACCGCGTCGACGGAGGAAATACTGAGCAAAAGGCAGGAAACGAGAGTGAACAGGCGACCGCGCATGACTTATCCGGGCAGGTGATGTCGGGTAACGTCGGCAGGTCCGCAACGGCTGCCTACGGGCGTTTCGACCGCTCGCGGGACTGGCGCGCGACCGCTGTCGCGGGGCGCGCCCGAAGCCGGGCGGATGGCTCGCCTAAGCTTAGCCGTTGCGGCATGGCGGTGAAAGCGCCGTGCCATCCGATGCCTATCCGGCGTAAAATGCGCGCCCTGTTTCCGGAGGCGCCCATGACCCTGCTCAAGTTCACCGATGTATCCCTTGCCTTTGGCACCACTCCCTTGCTGGACAAGGTGTCGTGGCAGATCGGCCGTGGCGAGCGGGTCTGCGTGATCGGGCGCAACGGTACCGGCAAGTCCAGCCTGTTCAAGGTGGTCAAGGGCGAACAGCAGGCCGACGACGGCGAAGTCTGGCGCGCACCGGCGCTGAAGATCGGCGAATTGCCCCAGGAACTGCCGCGTGCCGACGAACGGACAGTGTTCGACGTGGTGGCCGAGGGTCTGGCGGAAGTTGGCAAGCTGCTCGCCGAGTACCACCACCTGAGCCTGAACATCCATACCGACGACGACCTGGCGCGCCTCTCGCGGGTCCAGCAGGAACTCGAGGCGCGCGATGGCTGGCGCCTGCAGCAACTGGTGGACAGCACCCTCAGCCGCCTGCAGTTGCCGGCCGACAAGACCCTCGCCGAACTCTCCGGCGGCTGGCGTCGGCGCGTGCTGCTGGCCCAGGCGCTGGTCGCCGAGCCGGACCTGCTGCTGCTCGACGAACCGACCAACCACCTGGACATCGGCGCCATCGCCTGGCTCGAGGAAGCGCTGCTGGGCTTCAACGGCGCGGTGCTGTTCATTACCCACGACCGCGCCTTCCTGCAATCCCTGGCGACCCGCATCCTCGAGCTGGATCGTGGCCACCTGATCGACTGGAACGGCGACTACGCCAGTTTCCTGGTGCACAAGGAACAGCAACTGGCCGCCGAAGAAGCTGCCAACGCATTGTTCGACAAGCGCCTGGCCCAGGAAGAAGTGTGGATCCGCCAGGGCATCAAGGCCCGCCGCACGCGCAACGAAGGGCGGGTTCGGGCACTGAAGGAAATGCGTCGCGAACGCGCCGAGCGCCGCGAGCGCCAGGGCAAGGCCAGCTTCCAGCTGGAAAGCGCGGACAAGTCCGGCAAGCAGGTGATCGTGGTGGAGCACGTCAGCTTCGCCCATCCCGGCGGCCAGCCGCTGGTACGCGACTTCTCCATGGTCCTGCAGCGCGGCGACCGTATCGGCCTGCTCGGCGCCAACGGTACCGGCAAGACCACCTTGCTCAAGCTGCTGCTTGGCGACCTGCAGCCGACCTCGGGCAAGATCGAGGTGGGCACCAAGCTGGAAGTGGCCTACTTCGACCAGTTGCGCCATCAGCTCGAACCCGAGCAGACGGTGATCGACAATATCTCCGAAGGCCGCGAGTTCATCACCATCGACGGCCAGAACCGGCATGTGCTCAGCTATCTCGGCGACTTCCTGTTCAGTCCGCAGCGCGCCCGCACCCCGGTGAAGGCGTTGTCCGGCGGCGAGCGCGCGCGCCTGTTGCTGGCCAAGCTGTTCAGCAAGCCGGCCAACCTGCTGGTGCTCGACGAACCGACCAACGACCTCGACGTGGAAACCCTGGAACTGCTGGAGGAAGTCCTGCTCGGCTTCCAGGGCACCGTGCTGATGGTCAGCCACGATCGGGCCTTCCTCGACAACGTGGTGACCAGCACCCTGGTCTTCGAGGGCGAGGGCAAGGTTCGCGAATTCGTCGGTGGCTACCAGGACTGGCTGCGCCAAGGGGGCACGCCGCGCCTGCTCGGCGTGAGCGAGTCGAAGAGCGGCAAGGCCGAGCTGAATACCGCGCTGGCGCCCGCCGCCGAACCCGCGCCGGCTGCTGCGGCGCCGAGCGAGGCGCCGGCGAAGAAAAAGCTCAGCTACAAGTTGCAGCGCGAGCTGGAGGCTTTGCCCGGGCAGATCGACGCGGTCGAGGCGGAGCTGGCGGGTGTCCAGGAAACCATCGCGCAGCAGGATTTCTATCTGCGCCCGCAGGACGAGCAGCGCGAAACCCTGGCGCGGCTGGACGCGTTGCAGCAGGAACTCGATGCCTTGCTCGAGCGCTGGGCCGAACTGGAAGACTGATCCATCTCGAAAAAGTGAGCTGCATCAATGTGATAGCGGCTCATCTCGATGATCCTTGCGGGCCTTGCCGGCGGTGGGTGCAGTCCCCAGTCGGTCCCTCTGGCTGGCGTCATTGACGGGCCGGCCGTCTCCCGAGAAAGGATCAGTCCATGGCAATCGAGTACCGCATCACGCTGGACGACCAGCATCAGCTCAACTATCGCATCGAGCTGGAGCGGCACTACGACCCGCAGGCGGCTGCCGCAGCGCCGCGCTGGACGCGCCTGGAACACAATCGCTGCAGCAACTGCCCGCTCGATCGCGAACGCTACAGCCATTGTCCGGCGGCGGTCGACCTGCATGGGGTGATCGAGGATTTCCGCAACCTGCCGGCGTTCCGCAAGGCCGGCATCTGCGTGCGCACGCCGGAGCGCGAGTACATCAAGCAGGCGGGCCTGGAGGAAGGACTGCGCGCGCTGATCGGCTTGATCATGGCCAGCAGCGCCTGTCCGCTGCTGGCGCCGCTGAGGCCGATGGCCATGCAGCACCTGCCGTTCGCCAGCAACCAGGAGTTCGTGCTGCGGGTGGTGCCGCTGTACCTGATGCGCCAGTACTTCAACTTCCGCGAGGGGCGGCATGCCGATTGGGAACTGAAAGGGCTGGTGCGGCTGTTCCAGCAGTTGCAACTGGTCAACCAGGCGTTCTGGCAGCGAATCCACGACACCTGTGTCAGCGATTCCAACCTGAAGGCGTTCCTGACCTTCTTCTCGCTGTCGTCGAGCATCAGCTATTCGCTGGAAACCCAGTTGCAGAAGATCCGCCCGCTGGTGATGAGCGCCGAGGAAACGCCCGGCTGAGGCGCAGGCCCCGGCCGAGCGGGGAGAGATCAGGCTTTCTTCAGGTGCACCGCGAGCACGTCGCAGGGCGCGCCGTGCAGCACGTCGTTGGCAGTGGAACCGAGCAGCAGCGCCAGGCCGTGGCGACCGTGGCTGCCGACCACGATCAGGTCGCAGGCCTGTTCCGCGGCGAGGCGGTGGATTTCCTGGCGCGGTTGCCCGTAGACCAGGTGGCGCTGCTCGCTGCCGAGGTCCGGATAGCGTACGGCGAAGGCATCCAGGCGTTCACGGGCCTGGTCGAACTGCTGCTGCTGCAACATCGACAGGTCCATCGGCACGTCCCCACCGAAGGCCATGGCCATGGGCTCGACCACATGCACCACCGAGAGCCGGGCCTGGTTGCTGGTGGCCAGGGCCGCCGCACGCTTCATCACCGGGTCGCATTCGTCGGTCAGGTCGACGGCGACCAGAATGTGTTGATAGGGCATGAACGTCTCCTCCCAGAAGGGGATAGTGTTTTCATTATGGACTTTCGCGCCGCGCGTGGAACCTGTTCCGTTGCGCTGGGCAAAAAGCTGCTCCGCCGTGGTCGCATTCGCCTGTAAACTGCGCCTCCCTTGGCGACTGCGACCGATCGTGCCTGCGCGCGCGGATCGAGGCAAATGCCTTAACCGTTTTTCGAGTGTCCGTTCCTTATGACCACTTGGCTGGTGATCCTGCTGCTGGCTGTCATGCTCAGTCCCCTGGCCTGGCTGATGCCGTCCAACAGGCAGCGCGGCAAGATGGCCCTGCGCCTCGAGGCGCGCCGTCTCGGCCTGGCCATGCAGCTCGCGCGCCAGGATTGGCCGCATTGGCTGGAGAGCGCTCCGCCGACGTCCTGCGCGCAGTTCCACTGCCCGCGCCGACGCGGCCGGGAGGCCTGGTGCTATTGGCAGAATACCCCGGGCCAGTGGCTGAACCAGTGGCGCGAGCCGTGCGCGGACGATGAGTTGCTGGACGCCCTGCGCAGCCTCCCCGGGGATGTCTACAAGGTGGAGGCGACCGCCCAGTTCCTTGCCCTGTATTGGGGCGAGCGCGGCGATAGCGCCGACCTCGGGCGCATCGCCGAGTTTCTCCGCCAGCGCGCCTGAGGCGGCGCGCCGAGGTTCATTGGTTGCGCGCGGCATACAGCGCGGCGACCTTCTCCAGGCCATCGATGATCCGGTCTGCATTCTTGTTGACCAGGAACGGCACGCTGTTCTGGTTGTAGTTGTGCAGGGACTTCTCGATGTAGTGCCACTTGATCGCCACGCTGCGCAGCGCCCTGGCGATCTCCTCGTCGTTCTGCGGCGCCTGCTGCAGCTTCAACAGGTTGACCGAAAAGCGGCTGGCCAGGTCATCCAGTGGACGCTCCTCGCCGCCGCCGAAGAAGCTGGCGCCCACCGACGCGTTGCGCGAGGCATAGTCCAGAGCAATGTCCTGCATCAGCAGGCTCTGTTCGCGGCTCTGCTCGGTGAGCGTCGGCACCGTGGCGGCGTTTTCCCGTTGCAGGCTGCGATACAACTGGCCGCCGAGGTCCATCAGTTGCTGGTTGCGTCGTGCCAGGTCGGCGACCGGTTGCAGGTCGCTGTAGCCCTTGTTGCGCACCGCGCCGGTCAGCTTGTCGAGGTCTTGCGCATAGTCCCGCCATTGCTCGCGAAGCTGGCCCAGCAGGCGCCGGGATTCGCTGCCGTTCACGCCGTCGAGTCGCTGCAGGCGGGCTTCCGCCGTCTGCGCCGAGCTTTCGATCAGGCTGGCGTAGCGTTGATCGCCTTCCTGGCCGACGTACATGAAGAAGGCGTTCAGGGATTTCTGCGTGGCGAGCCGCATCTGGTGCAGGGCGAGCAGGTCATCGGCGGTCCCTGCCGCGAAGACGGGGAGGCTCAGCAGGCCGAGCAGGGCCAGACAAAGAGTGAACGGACGGCAGATCATGGGTTCCATCTCCATGTGGCCCTGGAGGCCTTCTTGTTGTTCTTTTGTAACGGCCCGTGGCCGATCATGCATGGCGATCTGCGGCGACTCTAGCCTGCCTTTCCGCACCGGGACAAGCGCCCACGGCGCCGATCATCGAACATCTGAATGGTCCGACAGAGGCTGGCTGAATGGCCCTGCGCAGAGGGCCTGGAGGAGGGCAGGTGTTTTCCGGATGGCTGATTGACAATTCCCGGCTTTTGCCGGAATGTGTGCGCACCCAAGTCAAACGGGCGTATGAATCGAGCGTTTGCCTCGCGCAGGCCTCGACAATAGAGACCCGGTTATCGCGTCGGCGGGTGTGCCGAAGGGTTTGGGACTATGCTCGGCGGTTGCCGAAAGGGTCCCGACACGGCGTCCGATGTGTAAGTTCAAGCTTCCATAATAGCGTGGAGATCAGTTGATGATTTACCAAGGTAAAGCCATCACGGTTAAGCCTCTTGAGGGCGGCATCGTCGAGTTGAATTTCGATCTCAAGGGCGAGTCCGTCAACAAGTTCAACCGTCTCACCCTCAGTGAGTTGCGTGCGGCAGTCGATGCGATCAAGGCCGATGCATCGGTCAAGGGCGTGATCGTGACCAGCGGCAAGGACGTGTTCATCGTTGGTGCCGACATCACCGAGTTCGTTGACAACTTCCAGCTGCCCGACGAGGAACTGATGGCGGGCAACCTCGAAGCCAACAAGATCTTCAGCGACTTCGAAGACCTGGACGTACCCACCGTTGCCGCGATCAACGGCATCGCCCTCGGCGGCGGCCTGGAGATGTGCCTGGCCGCGGACTTCCGCGTGATGAGCGCGACCGCCAAGGTCGGCCTGCCGGAAGTCAAGCTGGGCATCTACCCGGGCTTCGGCGGCACCGTCCGCCTGCCGCGCCTGATCGGCTGCGATAACGCCGTCGAGTGGATCGCCTCGGGCAAGGAAAACAAGGCCGAGGACGCCCTGAAGGTCGGCGCCGTCGACGCCGTGGTCGCTCCCGAGCAACTGCAGGCCGCTGCTCTCGACCTGGCCAAGCGCGCCGTCGCCGGCGAGCTGGACCACAAGGCACGTCGCCAGCCGAAGCTGGAAAAGCTGAAGCTGAATGCAATCGAGCAGATGATGGCCTTCGAAACCGCCAAGGGCTTCGTCGCCGGCCAGGCCGGTCCGAACTACCCGGCGCCGGTGGAAGCCATCAAGAGCATCCAGAAGGCCGCCAACTTCGGCCGCGACAAGGCGCTGGAAGTCGAAGCCGCCGGCTTCGTCAAGCTGGCCAAGACCTCGGTCGCGCAGAGCCTGATCGGCCTGTTCCTGAATGACCAGGAACTGAAGAAGAAAGCCAAGAAATACGACGAAGTCGCCAAGGACGTGAAACTGGCCGCCGTGCTCGGCGCCGGCATCATGGGCGGCGGCATCGCCTATCAGTCGGCGCTCAAGGGCACCCCGATCCTGATGAAGGATATCCGCGAAGAGGGTATCCAGATGGGCCTGAACGAGGCCGCCAAGCTGCTCGGCAAGCGCGTCGAGAAGGGTCGCCTGACCCCGGCGAAGATGGCCGAGGCGCTCAATGGCATCCGTCCGACCATGTCCTATGGCGACTTCGGCAACGTCGACATCGTCGTCGAAGCCGTCGTCGAGAACCCCAAGGTCAAGCAAGCCGTGCTCGCCGAAGTGGAAGGCGCGGTGAAGGAAGACGCGATCATCGCCTCCAACACCTCGACCATCTCCATCAGCCTGCTGGCCCAGGCGCTGAAGCGTCCGGAAAACTTCTGCGGCATGCATTTCTTCAACCCGGTGCACATGATGCCGCTGGTGGAAGTGATCCGTGGCGAGAAGACCGGTGAAACCGCCATCGCCACCACCGTCGCCTACGCCAAGAAGATGGGCAAGAGCCCGATCGTGGTCAACGATTGCCCCGGCTTCCTGGTCAACCGTGTGCTGTTCCCGTACTTCGGCGGCTTCGCCAAGCTGCTGAGCTTCGGCGTCGACTTCGTGCGCATCGACAAGGTGATGGAGAAGTTCGGCTGGCCCATGGGCCCGGCCTACCTGTCCGACGTGGTCGGCATCGACACCGGCCACCATGGCCGCGACGTCATGGCCGAGGGCTTCCCGGACCGCATGGCGGTCGAGGGCAAGACCGCCGTCGACGTGATGTACGAGGCCAACCGCCTGGGCCAGAAGAACGGCAAGGGCTTCTACGCCTACGAGACCGACAAGCGCGGCAAGCCGAAGAAGGTCACCGATCCGCAGGCCTACGAAGTGCTCAAGCCGATCGTGGTCGAGCAGCGCGAAGTGACCGACGAGGACATCGTCAACTTCATGATGATCCCGCTGTGCCTGGAAACCGTGCGTTGCCTGGAAGACGGCATCGTCGAGACCGCTGCCGAGGCCGATATGGGCCTGATCTACGGCATCGGCTTCCCGCCCTTCCGTGGTGGTGCTCTGCGCTACATCGATTCGATCGGTGTCGCCGAGTTCGTGGCCCTGGCCGACAAGTACGCCGAGCTGGGCGCGCTGTACCACCCGACCGCGAAGCTGCGTGAAATGGCCAAGAACGGTCAGAAATTCTTCGGTTAATCGCGGAACGACTAGAGCGAGAGTGAATTTATGAGCCTGAATCCGAGAGACGTCGTCATTGTCGACTTCGGCCGCACCCCGATGGGTCGTTCCAAGGGTGGCATGCACCGCAACACCCGCGCCGAGACCATGTCGGCGCACCTGATCAGCAAGCTGCTGGAGCGTAACCCGAAGGTCGACCCGGCCGAAGTGGAAGACGTGATCTGGGGCTGCGTCAACCAGACCCTGGAGCAGGGCTGGAACATCGCGCGCATGGCGTCGCTGATGACCCAGATCCCGCACACCAGCGCCGCGCAGACCGTCAGCCGCCTGTGCGGTTCGTCGATGAGCGCGCTGCACACCGCCGCCCAGGCGATCCAGACCGGCAATGGCGATGTATTCGTCATCGGCGGCGTGGAGCACATGGGCCACGTCGGCATGATGCATGGCGTCGACCCGAACCCGCACCTGTCCCTGTACGCCGCCAAGGCCTCGGGCATGATGGGCCTGACTGCGGAAATGCTCGGCAAGATGCACGGTATCAGCCGTGAGGCGCAGGACAAGTTCGGCGCGCGTTCGCACCAACTGGCCTGGAAGGCCACCCAGGAAGGCAAGTTCAAGGACGAGATCATCCCGATGGAAGGGTATGACGAGAACGGTTTCCTGAAAGTCTTCGACTTCGACGAGACCATTCGTCCGGAAACCACCGTCGAGACCCTGGCCGAGTTGAAGCCGGCGTTCAATCCGAAAGGCGGCACCGTGACCGCGGGGACCTCCTCGCAGATCACCGACGGTGCCTCCTGCATGATCGTGATGTCGGCCCAGCGCGCCCAGGACCTGGGCATCCAGCCGATGGCGGTGATCCGCTCCATGGCCGTGGCGGGTGTCGACCCGGCGATCATGGGCTACGGCCCGGTGCCGTCGACCAACAAGGCGCTCAAGCGTGCCGGCCTGACCATCGCCGACATCGATTTCGTCGAACTCAACGAAGCCTTCGCCGCCCAGGCCCTGCCTGTGCTGAAGGACCTCAAGCTGCTCGACAAGATGGACGAGAAGGTCAACCTCCACGGCGGCGCCATCGCCCTGGGTCACCCGTTCGGTTGCTCCGGTGCGCGCATTTCCGGCACCCTGTTGAACGTGATGAAGCAGAACGGCGGTACCCTTGGCGTGTCCACCATGTGCGTGGGCCTGGGACAGGGTATCACCACCGTCTTCGAGCGCATCTAAGCGTTCGTCGAAGGGGAAAGCCGGGGCCTCGTGCCCCGGCTTTCGTTTTTCAGTGTCAGTCGTTTCCGGCTGTATCGAGCGAATGACGCCCCGGGAGCGCGGGTTTGCCTATTGTGCGATCCGTGCCTATACCGGGCTGTTGTATGTCGGCATTGTGCCGTTGTTTTCCGATTTTCGAGACAAGGTAAGGAACATGGACCTGCAGGCTGGGCTCTATCGTCATTACAAGGGACAGAACTACCGGGTCCTGGGTGTCGCGCGGCATTCGGAGACGGAAGAGGCGCTGGTGATCTACCAGGCGCTGTACGGCGAATTCGGTCTCTGGGTGCGTCCGCTGGAGATGTTCACCGAGGCCGTGGAGGTCGATGGCGAGTGGGTGCCGCGCTTCGTCCTGGTGAGTCCCGAGGCCGATCCCCTGGGCTTGCAGAAAGCTCCCGGCGGGGAAGACCGCGCTTGACCTTGGCTCGTTCGCCACTATATATAGCGGTGCCGCGCTAGTCGCTCCCTCCTTTATATTCATCTTTTCGACGCAGGAACCTTCCGATCCATGGGTAAATCGCTGGTCATCGTGGAATCCCCGGCCAAGGCCAAGACCATCAACAAGTACCTGGGCAGCCAGTACGTGGTGAAGTCGAGCATCGGCCACATCCGTGACCTGCCCACCAGTGGTTCGTCGAGTTCCAAGGAGCCGGCGGCCAAGGGCCGCAAGAGCGCCTCCGAGGCGCCGGCGCTGTCACCGAAGGAGAAGGCCAGGCGCCAACTGGTCTCGCGCATGGGGGTCGACCCCGAGCATGGCTGGAAGGCCAAGTACGAGATCCTGCCCGGCAAGGAAAAGGTCATCGACGAGCTGCGCCGCCTGGCCAAGGACGCCGACACCGTCTATCTCGCGACCGACTTGGACCGCGAAGGGGAGGCCATCGCCTGGCACCTGCGGGAAGCCATCGGCGGCGACGAAAGCCGCTACAAGCGCGTGGTATTCAACGAAATCACCAAGAAGGCCATCCAGGAGGCCTTCTCCCAGCCCGGCGAGCTCGATATCAACCGGGTGAACGCCCAGCAGGCGCGGCGTTTCCTCGACCGCGTGGTCGGCTACATGGTCTCGCCGCTGCTCTGGCAGAAGATTGCCCGTGGGTTGTCCGCCGGCCGCGTGCAGTCGGTGGCGGTGAAGCTGGTGGTGGAGCGCGAACGCGAGATTCGCGCCTTCGTCCCGGAAGAGTACTGGGAAGTGCATGCCGACCTCGGTACCGCCAAGGGCGCCAACGTGCGCTTCGAGGTTACCCGTGAGAAGGGCGAGGCCTTTAAGCCGCTCAACGAAGCCCAGGCCATGGCGGCCCTGGAAAAGCTCAAGGCCTCGGCCTATAGCGTCGCCAAGCGCGAGGACCGGCCGACCTCCAGCCGACCCTCGGCGCCGTTCATCACTTCCACCCTGCAGCAGGCGGCGAGCAACCGCCTGGGCTTCGGGGTGAAGAAGACCATGATGATGGCCCAGCGTCTCTACGAGGCCGGCTACATCACCTACATGCGTACCGACTCGACCAACCTGTCGGCCGATGCCATTGGCATGGTCCGCGGTTTCATCGAGGACGAGTTCGGCCAGAAGTACCTGCCGGGCAAGGCCAACGTCTACTCGAGCAAGGAGGGCGCCCAGGAAGCGCACGAGGCGATCCGTCCTTCCGACGTCAACCTCAAGCCGACCCAGCTGTCCGGCATGGAGCGTGACGCCGAGCGCCTGTACGACCTGATCTGGCGCCAGTTCGTGGCGTGCCAGATGACCCCGGCCGAATACCTCTCGACCAGCGTGAGCGTCACCGCCGGCGATTTCGAGCTGCGCGCCAAGGGCCGCATCCTCAAGTTCGACGGTTATACCCGGGTACTGCCGCAGCAGAGCAAGCCGGGCGAGGACGACGTCCTGCCGGAAATGAAGGAAGGCGAGAACCTCAAGCTGATCAAGCTCGATCCGAGCCAGCACTTCACCAAGCCGCCGGCGCGCTACTCCGAAGCGAGCCTGGTCAAGGAACTGGAGAAGCGCGGTATCGGCCGCCCCTCGACCTACGCGGCGATCATCTCCACCATCCAGGAGCGCGGCTACGTAACCACCCACAACCGCCGCTTCTATGCGGAGAAGATGGGCGACATCGTCACCGATCGGCTCAACGAGAGCTTCGCCAACCTGATGGACTACGGTTTCACCGCCGGGATGGAGGAGCATCTCGACGACGTGGCCCAGGGCGAGCGCGACTGGAAGCACCTGCTCGACGAGTTCTACGGCGATTTCAAGAAGAAGCTCGAGGTGGCCGAAGTCAGCGAGAAGGGGATGCGCGCCAACCAGCCGACCCTGACCAACATTCCCTGCCGCGAGTGCGGCCGGCCGATGATGATTCGTACCGCCTCCACCGGCGTGTTCCTCGGCTGCTCGGGCTACAGCCTGCCGCCGAAGGAGCGTTGCAAGGCGACCGTCAACCTGATTCCCGGCGACGAGATCGCCGCGGACGACGAGGGCGAGTCCGAGTCGCGGGTGTTGCGTGGCAAGCATCGCTGCCCGATCTGCAGTACCGCGATGGACGCCTACCTGCTGGACGAGAAACACAAGCTGCATATCTGCGGCAACAACCCCGACTGTCCGGGCTACGAGATCGAGGAAGGCCAGTACCGGATCAAGGGCTACGAAGGGCCGAGCCTGGAATGCGACAAGTGTGGCAGCGAGATGCAGTTGAAGACCGGCCGTTTCGGCAAGTTCTTCGGTTGCACCAATCCGACCTGCAAGAACACCCGCAAGCTGCTGAAGAATGGCGAGGCGGCGCCGCCGAAGATGGACGCCATCCGCATGCCTGAATTGAAGTGCGAGAAGGTGGACGATATCTACGTGCTGCGCGACGGCGCTTCGGGCATGTTCCTGGCCGCCAGCCAGTTCCCGAAGAACCGCGAGACCCGCGCGCCGTTGGTGAGCGAGATCATCCCGCACAAGGCCGAGCTGGATCCCAAGTACCATTACCTCTGCGACGCCCCGCAGAAAGACCCGGACGGCCGTCCCGCGGTGATCCGTTTCAGCCGCAAGACCAAGGAGCAATACGTGCAGTCCGAGGTCGATGGCAAGCCCACCGGCTGGCGCGCCTTCTACGATGGCGGCAAGTGGAAGGTCGAAGACAAGCGCTGATGGATGGCGCGCCCGCTTGCATGGGGCGCGCTTATACTGCGCGAAGGCCGGGCGCTGACCTGGCCTGCGCTCCGCATTCCTTCCAGTTTTAATCGGGAGTACCGGCATGGCCCAAGAGCTTTATACCCGCACCAACCAGAAGCTGTATTTCGCCGGGTTGGCTCTGGAGGCCTGGAAGCGAGCCGATGCCGAGCGGGCGATGAATGCCCAGGCGATCATCCAGGGGGAGCGCGAGTCGGCGCTGTTCCACCTTTATGGCGCAGTGCTCGGTGTATGCCATGAGATCGCCGGTTACTACCGTCTGCCGCAGGCTGCCGCTCCTCGCGTGGATGCATTGCTGAATGCCGAAGTGCTGGCGGCCGCGCCCAGCCCCGAGCTGGCTGAACTGGTGGAGTTGGCGTCGCAGCCGGAAACCTGGCTGGGCCAGTTGCTGGGCGCCTACTCCGAGCTGTTCCTGCCGCCGCGACCGACCAAGGCAGCGAAGATCGACCCCAGCACACCGTTGATCGTTGCCGTGAGTATCGACGAAGAAGCCCCCTTGCTTTCTCGCGAAACCCTCGAGGAATGGCGGCAGTCGCTGAAGCAATTGGTCCTGCGTTTTCGCGAGAGCCTGACGGAGCTGTAACGCCGTCGTCATTCGCCGATCAGCGGTAGGACATTTTCCTACCGTTCCACTCGGTTGATTTGCCAGCAAAAAAATTTAGCGGATGCCGTCCGGGCGCTCTGGAACCGCCGTTACAGGCGCGAGAGGGGAACCGGAAGGCGGATGCGGGCTAGGGATGCACTGGATGGGCTGTTACAATGTCGCGTCTTCGTAGAGAGCGTCTGTCATGCCAACATCCTTCCTTGAAATCGTAGAAATGCCCGACGGGCGCATCGTGCTGCGTCGCGCCGATGACGAGGAGGCGTTGGTGACCCTGGAGTTCTCCGGGGACGCGAAGAATTTCCTGCAAGGCCAGCATGTCGAAGTGGCCAAGGCCATGTTCAATGTCGGCGTGCAAATGGCCGGTCGTCTTGCCGAGGGCGAGATGGAACACGACGAAGGCCCCCGCGTCCTGCACTGAACGCTGTCCCCCGCCGTTTTTTCAACCCAGACGAATATTCAGGCTCTGTGCTTGGCCCAGTTGGGCGGCGCGGGACAGTTGCTTGCGCGCCGCCCGGCTCAGCGGTTCCAGCCAACTGACCACGGTGTGGCTGCGGCCCAGGCGCAAGGCCTCGCAACTGAGCGCCAGGGCAGCGGCGTTGTCCTTCGCCTGCAGTAGCAGGATGCGCTCGCGGTTCAGGCCGGCGCGGCGCAGCCATTCATGGGTCAGGCTCGCCGGCGGAGCGATCAGGGTCAGCCAGCGGGCATCCTGTTCCTCGCTGAGCTCGCGGAGAATCGGTGCGAGCAGGGTCAGGCAGTGCCCCGGCAGGCCGCTGAGCGAAAGTTCGCTAAAGGCAGCGGGTTCCTCGATGGAGGCGCTGGAAGGGCTGTCGATGACATCGTCGAGCAAGGGTGCGCCGTTGCTGGCCCAGAACGCTTCCTGGAACAGTGGCAACTGGGCGCTGGGCAGCGAGTGGGAGGTCTGCATGGTATCTCCTGTCAGCGCCGGATCACGCCGACGCTCAAGCCTTCGATGATCAGTTCCTGCTCCTTCAGATCGACTTCGATCGGAGCGAACTCAGGGTTTTCCGCCAGCAGCCAGACCTTGCTGCCTTCGCGCTTGAAGCGTTTCACCGTGACCTCCTCGCCGATCCGCGCGACCACCACCTGGCCGTTGCGCGCTTCGCGGGTGACGTGGACGGCCAGCAGGTCGCCGTCGAGGATGCCGATGTCCTTCATGCTCATGCCGCGCACGCGCAACAGGTAGTCGGCGCGAGGATTGAAGAAGGCGGGATTGATCCGGCAGGATTCCTCGATGTTCTGTTCGGCGAGGATCGGTGCGCCGGCGGCGACCCGTCCGATCACCGGCAGGCCCTCATCGTCGTTGGCGGCATGCGGTTCGAAGCCGGGAATGCGGATGCCGCGAGAGGCGCCCGGAGTCATTTCGATGGCGCCCTTGCGTGCCAGCGCCTTGAGGTGCTCCTCGGCGGCGTTCGGCGACTTGAAGCCGAGTTCCTGGGCGATTTCCGCCCGGGTCGGCGGAAAGCCGTGGTCTTCCAGGCAGCGCTTGATGAAGGAGAGGATCTCGGCTTGGCGGGGCGTCAGCTTCTGCATGTCGTCGCTCTGTGTTTTTATCCAGTGACTGGGATTATATACAGTGAGCGGGGCGTGGCAATGATTTTCCGCATGACATTTCGTCCTGCGTCACGATGAAGTTGGCCAGTGTCTTGCTTCCGTTTTTCGGGACTTCTCTGTAATTTTCCTGACTGGTGCGTCATCTGCCGCTTGACAAGGGATGTGGCTGAAACGTATGTTTCAAACAAGTGTTTGTCAGGCGGAGAAACCATGGCCCAGTCGGAAACCGTCGAACGCATTCTCGATGCGGCGGAACAGCTGTTCGCGGAAAAAGGCTTCGCCGAAACCTCGTTGCGTCTGATCACCAGCAAGGCCGGGGTCAACCTGGCGGCGGTGAATTATCACTTCGGTTCGAAGAAGGCGCTGATCCAGGCGGTGTTCTCGCGCTTCCTCGGGCCATTCTGCGCCAGCCTGGAAAAGGAGCTGGATCGTCGCCAGGCCAAGCCCGAGGCCCAGCACGCCACCCTGGAGGACCTCCTGCACCTGCTGGTGTCCCAGGCGATGGCGGTGAAGCCGCGCAGCGGCAACGACCTGTCGATCTTCATGCGCTTGCTCGGCCTGGCCTTCAGCCAGAGCCAGGGGCACCTGCGCAAGTACCTGGAGGAGGTCTACGGCAAGGTCTTCCGGCGCTACATGCTGCTGGTCAACGAGGCTGCGCCGAAGCTGCCGCCCATCGAGCTGTTCTGGCGCGTGCACTTCATGCTCGGCGCGGCCGCCTTCAGCATGTCGGGGATCAAGGCCCTGCGGGCGATGGCGGAAACCGATTTCGGCGTGAACACTTCCACCGAGCAGGTGATGCACCTGATGGTGCCGTTCTTCGCTGCCGGCATGCGCGCCGAGAGCGGCATCGACGATCCGCTGCTGGCCGGGGCGCAACTGCGCCCGCGGAACAAGACGCCCGCCAAGGCCTGATCGCAGACGGCGCCCCAGGGCGCCGTTTTCCTTTCTCCTTTCTCTGTGCTCCGGGCGGAACTCCATGCGCCGGGCCGGCTCCATTGGCAGGCGCGCGGTACCGCCCCGGGACTTAAGTCTTTCTGCCGGGTGCAGTACAGTGTGCGCTGTCTGAGGCCCGTGACGGCGGGCTTCGCTGATTTCCAGGCCATAGGACTCTTCATGCAAGGCTCTCTGATGCTCGACATCGGCGGCACCTGGCTGACCGCCGAGGACCGCCAAATCCTGCGCCACCCCGAGGTGGGCGGGCTGATCATCTTCGCTCGCAACATCGAGCATCCTGCCCAGGTTCGCGAGCTGTGTGCGGCCATTCGCGCCATCCGTCCCGACCTGTTGCTGGCCGTCGACCAGGAAGGAGGGCGCGTGCAGCGCCTGCGCCAGGGCTTCGTGCGCCTGCCGGCGATGCGCGCGATCGCCGACAACCCCAATGCCGAAGAGCTGGCCGAGCATTGTGGCTGGCTGATGGCGACCGAGGTGCAGGCGGTCGGCCTCGACCTGAGTTTCGCGCCGGTGCTGGATCTCGACCACCAGCGCAGCGCCGTGGTCGGTAGCCGCGCCTTCGAGGGCGACCCGGAGCGTGCCGCGCTGCTTGCCGGTGCTTTCATTCGCGGCATGCATGCCGCCGGGATGGCCGCCACCGGCAAGCATTTTCCCGGTCACGGCTGGGCCGAGGCCGATTCCCATGTGGCGATTCCCGAAGACGCGCGCAGTCTCGAGGAAATCCGGCGCAGCGACCTGGTTCCGTTCGCCCGCCTGGCCGGACAGCTCGACGCGCTGATGCCGGCCCATGTCATCTATCCGCAGGTCGACCCGCAGCCCGCCGGCTTTTCCCGGCGCTGGTTGCAGGAGATCCTGCGCGGCGAGCTGAAGTTCGACGGGGTGATATTCAGCGACGACCTGTCGATGGCCGGCGCCCATGTGGTCGGCGACGCCGCCAGCCGCATCGAGGCCGCCCTGGCCGCGGGCTGCGACATGGGCCTGGTGTGCAACGACCGGGCTTCCGCCGAGCTGGCCCTGGCTGCCCTGCAACGCCTGAAGGTGACCCCGCCGTCGCGTCTGCAACGCATGCGTGGCAAGGGCTACGCGAATACCGACTATCGCCAGCAGCCGCGCTGGCTGGAAGCACTGTCCGCGTTGCGCGCCGCGCAACTGATTGATTGAGGGAGCTGTCGATGAGTGTCTACGCGATTATCGGAGGAACCGGCCTGACCCAGCTGGAAGGGCTGACGCTGAGCGAGTCCCTGCCGATCGAAACGCCGTATGGCGCGCCGTCCGCGCCGCTCCAGCGTGGCCGCTACGCCGGGCGCGAGGTGCTGTTCCTGGCACGTCACGGTCATCCGCACCGCTTCCCGCCGCACCAGGTGAACTACCGGGCCAATCTCTGGGCGCTGAAGCAGGCGGGTGCCGAGGCGGTGATCGCGGTCAACGCGGTGGGTGGCATCCATGCGGCGATGGGAACGGGGCACCTGTGCGTGCCGCACCAGTTGATCGACTACACCTCGGGACGCGAGCACACCTATTTCGCCGGCGATATCGAGCATGTCACCCATATCGACTTCAGCCACCCCTATGACGAGCCGTTGCGCCAGCGCCTGATCGAGGCGTTGCGTGCGTTGGGGCTGGCGCACAGCAGCCATGGGGTCTACGCCTGCACCCAAGGGCCGCGCCTGGAAACGGTGGCGGAAATCGCCCGGTTGGAGCGGGACGGCAACGATATCGTCGGCATGACCGGCATGCCCGAGGCGGCACTGGCCCGCGAGCTGGACCTGCCCTACGCCTGCCTGGCGCTGGTGGTCAATCCCGCGGCGGGCAAGTCGGCGGGGATCATCACCATGGCCGAAATCGAACAGGCGTTGCACGATGGCATCGGCAAGGTGCGCGAGGTGCTGGCGCGGGTCCTGGCCGGCTAGGCGGCCATCGCAACGAAAAAAAGGCCGCTATTGCGGCCTTTTTCGCTATTGCGCAGGAGGTGCGGCGTCGAAGCCGCCTTCGACGGGGGGCGCGTCCGCCGGTGCCTGCTGTTCTTCCATTTCCATGGGATTGGGGGCGGCGGGACGGGCGCCGACCGGCACCACCTTGATCAGGATGCCCAGGCTCGGATGGTCGAGATAGGTCAGTTCGCCATTCTTCAGCCGCGTGCCCTGCCTGATGTGCTGGCTGCCGGCGAGGAAACCGTCGTCGCCGAAGCGATTGACCCAGAAATCGGCCTCCATGTCGACGAAGCGCACCTGGCTGAGGGTCAGCGTACCTTCCACCGGGAAATGATGATCCTGTTCCTGGCCTTCGCTGAGGGCGATCTTCACCGGGGTCTCGCCGATGTCCTGGCGCCAGGCCTTGTGCAGCAGCACGGTGTAGCCGTTGTCCTGGCTGAGCTTGGCGAGCTGGTTGTCGAGCGCGGTGGCGCGCAGGGCGTCGCTGGCCAGCGGCTGTGCGCCGGTGGCCCAGTCGTCCGGGGCCGGCTGGCTGGACGGCACGGCATCGCCGGCCTGGCGGAACACCACCAGTTCCACCTGGTAGGGACCGCCGGCGAATGCCGCGGGGGCGGCCAGTGAGAGCAGCAGGGCAAGGCAACGGAACAAGCGCATAGGCTAATCCTTAGGTGGTTTGCGGTGTCAGGCGCTCGAACAGCGCCTCCAGGGTATTGAAGCGTTCTTCCGGTCGTTCCATGGGCACCTGGAAGCGGAACAGGGTTGCGCCTTCGAACTTGTAGCGGTTCGGTTGGCCCTGGATCAGCTTGATCAATACCAGCGGGTCGACCTGGGTATCGGCGGCGAATTCTATACGACCGCCCTGCGGTCCGGCATCGACCTTGAGTATTCCAAGTTTTTCCGCCTGCAGTTTCAGAAGGGTCAGGCGCATCAGGTTCTTCGCCGGATCGGGCAGGAGCCCGAAGCGGTCGATCATCTCCACCTGCAACTCGCGCAAACCTTCCTCGTCAGGGGCGTTGGCGATGCGCTTGTAGAGGATCAGCCGGGCATGCACGTCGGGCAGGTAATCCTCGGGGATCAGCGCAGGCACCCGCAGGTTGACCTCCGGCCCGCCGCCCAGTGGCTGCTCGAGGTTCGGTTGCTCGCCCTTGCGGATGGCCTTCACCGCCCGTTCGAGCATTTCCATGTAGAGGGTGAAGCCGACCGCCTGGATCTGCCCGCTCTGGCCGTCGCCGAGCAACTCGCCGGCGCCGCGGATCTCCAGGTCGTGGGTGGCGAGGACGAAGCCGGCGCCCAGGTCCTGGGCGTTGGCGATGGCTTCCAGGCGTTTCTCGGCGTCCGGGGTCATCTGACGGCGCGGCGGTGTCAGCAGGTAGGCGTAGGCCTGGTGGTGGCTGCGACCGACGCGGCCGCGCAACTGGTGCAACTGGGCCAGGCCGAACTTGTCGGCGCGCTCGATGAGGATGGTGTTGGCGCTGGGCACGTCGATGCCGGTCTCGATGATGGTCGAGGCCACCAGCACGTTGAAGCGCTTGTGGTAGAAGTCGCTCATCACCTGTTCCAGCTCGCGCTCGTGCATCTGTCCGTGGCCGATGCCGATGCGCGCCTCCGGGACCAGTTCGGCGAGGTCGCGGGCGCACTTCTCGATGGTCTTCACTTCGTTGTGCAGGTAGTACACCTGGCCGCCGCGCAGCAGTTCGCGGAGCAGCGCTTCCTTGATCACCGCGTTCTGCTGCTCCATGACGAAGGTGCGCACCGACAGGCGGCGCGCCGGTGGCGTGGCGATGATGGACAGGTCGCGCATGCCGGAGACGGCCATGTTCAGGGTCCGCGGGATCGGCGTGGCGGTGAGGGTGAGGATGTCCACTTCGCTGCGCAGGGCCTTGAGCTGCTCCTTCTGGCGCACCCCGAAGCGGTGTTCCTCGTCGATCACGACCAACCCCAGGTTGGCGAACTTCACGTCTTCCTGGAGCAGCTTGTGGGTCCCGATGAGGATGTCGATCTTGCCTTCGGCCAGTAGCCGCGCAGCGTTCTCGACTTCCTTGGCGCTCTTGAAGCGGCTCATCACCTCGACGCTCACCGGCCAGTCGGCAAAGCGGTCGCGGAAGCTGTTGTAGTGCTGCTGGGCGAGCAGGGTGGTGGGCACCAGCACCGCCACCTGCTTGCCGCTATGCACGGCGACGAACGCCGCGCGCATCGCCACTTCGGTCTTGCCGAAGCCGACGTCGCCGCAGACCAGGCGGTCCATGGGCCTGGGCGCGAGCATATCGGCGACCACCGCCTCGATGGCGCTTTGCTGGTCCGGCGTCTCCTCGAACGGGAAGCCGGCCGAGAAGGTCGCGTAGTCGGCCTGCGGATCCTTGAACGCGAAGCCTTCGCGGGCGGCGCGGCGGGCGTAGATGTCGAGCAGCTCGGCGGCGACGTCGCGGACCTGCTCGGCGGCCTTGCGCTTGGCCTTCTGCCAGGTTTCCGAGCCGAGCCGGTGCAACGGCGCCAGGGCGTCGTCGGCGCCGGTGTAGCGGGCGATCAGGTGCAGGTTGGCGACCGGCACGTAGAGCTTGGCGTCCTCGGCGTATTGCAGCATGAGGAATTCCGCCTGCTGGTTGTCCACCTCGAGGGTGATCAGGCCCAGGTAGCGGCCGACGCCATGGTCGATGTGCACCACCGGCGCGCCTTCGCGCAGCTCGGTGAGGTTCTTGATCACCGCGTCGCCGCCGTCGCGGGTCTTTTCCCGGCGCCGGCGCTGCATGACGCGCTGGCCGAACAGCGGGCTTTCGGCGACCAGGGCGAGGGCCGGATGGTCCAGCAGCAGGCCCTCGTCCAGCGGCGCGATGCTGATCGCCAGGCGTGCCTGGCTGGCGAGGAAGGCCGGCCAGCCGTCGACTTCCTCGGGGCGCAGCTTCAGTCGGGCCAGCAGCTCCAGCAGGACTTCCCGGCGTCCGGCCGATTCGGCGCAGAACAGTACGCGGCCGGGGAACTCCTCGATGAACCGGCGCAGCGCGGCCAGCGGCTCGGCGGCCTTGGCTTCGATCGCCAGGTTCGGCAGCGGCAGGGCCGGGAAGCGCTCGCGCCCGACGCCCGGCTCGACGTCCTCCTGGCTGGCGACCACCCGTGGCCAGTTCTTCAGCCGGGCGAAGCAGTCTTCCACCGGAAGGAACACTTCCGCCGGCGGCAGCAATGGCCGTTCCGGATCGACCCGGCGGTCCTCGTAGCGGCTGCGTACGTCATTCCAGAACTGCTCCGCGGCCTGTTCGATGCCGGGCAGGGAGAACACCTGGGTGTCTTGCGGCAGGTAGTCGAAGAGGGTCGCGGTTTCCTCGAAGAACAGCGGCAGGTAGTACTCGATTCCCGAGGGTGTCAAACCGCTGGCGAGGTCCTGGTAGATCGGGCAGCGCCGGTAGTCGACGTCGAAGCGCTCGCGGAAGCGGCCGCGGAAGCCGGTGACCGCTTCCTTGTTCAGGGGGAATTCGCGTGCCGGCAGCAGGCGGATCGACTCGACCTTGTCGATGGAGCGCTGGGTCTCCGGGTCGAAGGTGCGCAGGGTCTCGATCTCGTCGTCGAACAGGTCGATACGGAAGGGCAACTCGCTGCCCATCGGGAACAGGTCGATCAGCGCGCCGCGGACGGCGAACTCGCCGTGCTCGTAGACCGTGTCGACGCAGCGGTAGCCGGCGCCTTCCAGGCGCAGGCGCATCCGCTCGACGTCGAGTTTCTGGCCGACGTCGAGGACCAGGCTGCTGCCGAGCAGAAAGCGGGTCGGCGCCAGGCGGTGCAAGGCGGTGGAGATCGGCACCACCAGCACGCCGTGCTTGAGCTGCGGCAACTGGTAGAGGGCGGCGATGCGCTGGGAAATGATGTCCTGGTGCGGTGAAAAGACGTCGTAGGGCAGGGTTTCCCAATCGGGGAAATGCAATACCGGCAGGTCGGGGGCGAAGAACCGCAGTTCCTGTTCCAGGCGTTCGGCATTCTGGCTGTCGGCGGTCAGCAGCAGGGTGAAGCGCTTGGCGGAACTGGCGGCCTCGGCGACAGCCAGGCTCAGCGCGGCACCGGGGAGGTTGCCCCAGTGTTGCTTGCCGGCGCTGGCCGGCAGGCTGGGAAGACGCAGTACGGACACGGGCAAGCTGGGCTCCGGTCGGGAATTTGACCCGCCGGATTGTAACTTTCCCGACTGCTGGATGTCAGTCTTCCGACTGCTGCAGATTGCCGAGCCTGGCCGGCGCGGTCATAATGTAGCCCCTTTTTTCATCCCCTACATGTGGAAGGTATTGCCCGTGACTCAGAAGCCCGACCAGTGTCTCGGTGAATGGATCGATCGTGAAGCCATCGCGGAAGCCATGATCCCGCTGATTGGCCAGCTCTACCGCAATAACAATGTGGTGACCTCGATCCATGGCCGTGGTCTGATCAACCGCTCGGTGATCGCGATCATGAAGGCGCATCGTTTCGCCCGTCATCGCATGGCTGATGACGCCGAGCTGTCGGTTCACGAGACGTTCCCGATCCTCAAGGCGATGAGCGAGCTCAAGCTGGGCGCCGCTTCCGTCGATCTGGGCAAGATGGTCGCCAAGTTCAAGGCAGAAGGTAACGGCCGCAGCATCGAGGACTTCGTCAAGGCCGAGCTGGCCGAGGTGGTCGGCAAGCAGAACGGCGATGCCCGCGAAGGCACCGACGTCGTGCTCTACGGCTTCGGCCGCATCGGCCGCCTGCTGGCGCGCATCCTGATCGAGAAGACCGGCGGCGGCGACGGCCTGCGCCTGCGCGCGATCGTCGTGCGCAAGGGCGCCGAGAACGACCTGGTCAAGCGGGCCAGCCTGCTGCGTCGGGACTCGGTGCACGGTCCGTTCGACGGCACCATCACCATCGACGAAGAAAACAACACGCTGACCGCCAACGGCAACCTGATCCAGGTGATCTACTCCAACGACCCGGCGTCGATCGACTACACCCAGTACGGCATCAAGAACGCCCTGCTGGTCGACAACACCGGCAAGTGGCGCGACGCCGAAGGCCTCGGCCAGCACCTGAAGTGCCCGGGGATCGATCGCGTGGTCCTTACCGCTCCGGGCAAGGGTGCGCTGAAGAACATCGTGCACGGTATCAACCACAGCGACATCGGCGCCGACGACAAGATCATCTCGGCCGCCTCCTGCACCACCAACGCCATCGTGCCGGTGCTGAAGGCCGTCAACGACCAGTACGGCATCGTCAACGGTCACGTCGAGACCGTTCACTCGTACACCAACGACCAGAACCTGATCGACAACTTCCACAAGGGCAGTCGTCGTGGCCGCAGCGCGCCGCTGAACATGGTGATCACCGAGACCGGTGCCGCCACCGCCGCGGCCAAGGCCCTGCCGGTACTGAAAGGCAAGCTGACCGGCAATGCGATCCGTGTGCCGACGCCGAACGTGTCCATGGCGATCCTCAACCTGAACCTGGAAAAGGCCACCACCCGCGAAGAGATCAACGAGTACCTGCGCCAGATGGCCATGCACTCGGACCTGCAGAAGCAGATCGACTTCGTCAGCTCCCAGGAAGTGGTTTCCACCGACTTCGTCGGTTCGCGCCATGCCGGCGTGGTGGACGCCGAGGCGACCATCTGCAACGACAACCGTGTCGTCCTGTACGTGTGGTACGACAACGAGTTCGGCTACAGCTGCCAGGTAGTGCGCGTGATGGAAGACATGGCTGGGGTCAACCCGCCGGCCTTCCCGCGTTGATGCGCAAGGCGTAGAGGAAAACGGGAGCTCTCGGGCTCCCGTTTTTCATTTCTGTGGATAACCAGAACAAGAAACTACTCACTTCGATTTAGGGTTTTTCAATGGATGGTCAACATCTGCACCAGGGCGAGCTGAAGCGTGGCCTGAAGAATCGCCACATCCAGTTGATCGCGCTGGGCGGGGCGATCGGCACCGGGCTGTTCCTCGGCTCGGCGGGCGTCATCAAGACGGCCGGCCCGTCGATGATCCTCGGTTACGCCATTGGCGGCTTCATCGCCTTCCTGATCATGCGCCAGCTCGGCGAGATGATCGTCGAGGAGCCGGTGGCCGGCTCCTTCAGTCACTTCGCACACAAGTACTGGGGCGGATTCGCCGGTTTCCTTTCCGGCTGGAACTACTGGGTGCTGTACATCCTGGTGGGCATGTCGGAGCTGACCGCGGTGGGCAAGTACATCCAGTATTGGTGGCCGGACGTGCCGACCTGGGCGACGGCGGCGGCGTTCTTCGTGCTGATCAACGCGATCAACCTGGCCAACGTGAAAGCCTTCGGCGAGACCGAGTTCTGGTTCGCGATCATCAAGGTAGCGGCGATCGTCGGCATGATCCTGCTCGGTATCTACCTGCTGGTCGGCGGCGGTGGCGGACCGCAAGCCTCGGTGAGCAACCTGTGGGACCGCGGCGGCTTCTTCCCCAACGGTCTCAGCGGCCTGGTGATGACCCTGGCGATCATCATGTTCTCCTTCGGGGGGCTGGAGTTGGTGGGTATCACCGCCGCCGAGGCGTCCGAGCCGCGGAAGGTGATCCCGAAGGCGATCAACCAGGTGATCTACCGGATCCTGATCTTCTATATCGGCGCCCTGGCGGTGCTGCTCTCGCTGTATCCATGGGACCAGTTGGTGGAGACCATCAACGCTTCCGGCGACGACTACAGCGGCAGCCCGTTCGTGCAGATCTTCTCGTTGATCGGCAGCGGCACCGCGGCCAACATCCTCAACTTCGTAGTACTCACCGCGGCATTGTCGGTCTACAACAGCGGCGTCTACTGCAACAGCCGGATGCTCTACGGCCTGGCCGCCCAGGGTGACGCGCCGAAGGTGCTGATGTCGGTGGACCGCCGGGGCGTGCCGGTGCTGTCGATCCTGGTCTCGGCGCTGATCACCTTCCTCTGCGTGATCGTCAACTACGTATTGCCGCACAAGGCGCTGGAGCTGCTGATGTCGCTGGTGGTGGCGGCGCTGGTGATCAACTGGGCGATGATCAGCCTGTCGCACCTGAAGTTCCGCGCGGCGATGAAGCGCCAGGGCGTGGACACCTTCTTCAAGGCGCTCTGGTCGCCGTTCAGCAACTACCTGTGCCTGGCCTTCGTGTTGTTCATCCTTGGCATCATGCTGATGATCCCCGGGATCAACATCTCGGTGTACGCCATTCCATTCTGGCTGCTGCTGATGTGGTTGTGCTACCGGGTCAAGCTGTCGCTGGCGGAAAGGCGCGGGCTCGGCCAGCAGGCCTGAGCCTGCGGGTGGCGCAGAACGGGGGCTTCGGCTCCCGTTTTTCATTTCGCACGGGCATGTTTTTCTGTCGTTTTCTGTTACGCGTTTCAAGACCCGGTGTGCGGCTTGGGTGGCTCCCGGGGAGGTGGCTCTTTATAATCCCGGGGTTACCTTGCGGGGCCATTCATCAATCGTGCCAATTCAGTACGTTGCGCGCGATGATGGTCATTTTCTGACTTGGGCCTCGTCTTTTCTGTCCACGACCACTAGGCACTAGACATGATCAAGATAAAACGTGGCCTGGACCTGCCCATCAGCGGCGCCCCCGAACAGCGCATCGAGGCAGCACGCCCGGTACGCAGCGTGGCGTTGATCGGTTTCGACTACCACGGCATGAAGCCGACCATGGCGGTGCAGGTAGGCGACCGGGTGAAGCTGGGGCAGGTGCTGTTCACCGACAAGAAGAATCCCTCCGTCAGCTATACCGCACCCGGCGCCGGTGTGGTCAGTGCCATCCATCGTGGCGAGAAGCGCGTCCTGCAATCGGTGGTCATCGATCTCGACGGCGACGAGCAACTGGAGTTCGCCCGTTATCCCGCTGACAAACTCGCCACGCTGAGCGCCGAGCAGGTCCGCGACAACCTGTTGCAGTCGGGCCTGTGGACCGCGCTGCGGACCCGGCCGTTCAGCAAGGTGCCCGATCCCGAGTCCAGCCCCAGTTCGATTTTCGTCACTGCCATCGATACCCAGCCGCTGGCCGCCGATCCGCAGGTGGTTATCGCGGAGCAGGGCGAGGCCTTCCAGGCCGGGCTGACGGTGCTCGGGCGCCTGGCCCGGGTGTTCCTGTGCAAGGCGGAAGGCGTTTCGCTACCCGGCGAGGCGCTCTCCGGCGTGACCGCGCAAGCATTCTCCGGTCCGCATCCGGCGGGCCTGCCCGGCACCCATATCCACTTCCTTGACCCGGTGGGTGCCGGCAAGAGCGTGTGGAACCTGAACTACCAGGACGTGATCGCCATCGGCAAGCTGTTCACGACCGGGCAATTGTGGACCGAGCGGGTGATCGCCCTGGCCGGTCCGGTGGTGGAAAAGCCGCGTCTGGTGCGCACCCGCTTGGGCGCCAACCTCGACGAACTGGCCGCCGGCCAGTTGCAGCCGGGCAACAACCGGCTGATCTCCGGCTCCGTGCTGGGCGGTCGCACCGCCCATGGCGCCTACGCCTACCTGGGGCGCTACCACCTGCAGTTGTCCTGTCTCAAGGAGGGCGACCAGCGCGAGTTCCTCCACTACCTGCGCGCCGGGGTGGAAAAGCATTCGCTGCTCAACGTGTTCGTCTCCAGGCTGCTCGGTGGCAAGCGTTTCGCCTTCACCACCAGCACCAACGGCAGCCCGCGTGCGATGGTGCCGGTAGGCAATTACGAGGCGGTGATGCCGCTGGATATCCTGCCGACCCAACTGCTGCGCTACCTGATCGTCGGCGACACGGAAATGGCCCAGAAGCTCGGCGCCCTGGAACTCGACGAAGAGGACCTGGCGCTGTGCAGCTACGTCTGCGCCGGCAAGTACGAATACGGCCCGATTCTGCGGGACAACCTGGCACGCATCGAGCAGGAGGGCTGAGCCATGGGTTTGCGTAACCTGCTCGACAAGGTCGAGCATCATTTCGAGAAGGGCGGGCGCTACGAGAAGTGGTACCCGCTGTACGAAGCCGTGGACACCTTCCTCTATCGTCCCGGCAGCGTCACCCGCACCACTGCACACGTGCGCGACGGCATCGACCTGAAGCGCATGATGATCATCGTCTGGCTGTGCACCTTCCCGGCGATGTTCTTTGGCATGTACAACGTCGGCCACCAGGCCAACCTGATCTTCGCCCAGAGCCCCGACCTGTTGAGCGCCCAGGATGGCTGGCGCTTCGCCCTGATCGGCGCGCTGGCCGGGTTCGACCCGAACAGCCTGTGGGATTGCCTGGTCCAGGGCGCCGCGTACTTCCTGCCGGTGTACCTGACCACCTTCATCGTCGGCGGTTTCTGGGAGGTGCTGTTCGCCAGCATCCGCCGCCACGAGGTCAACGAAGGCTTCTTCGTCACCTCGGTGCTGTTCGCCCTGACCCTGCCGCCGTCCGTCCCGCTGTGGCAGGTAGCCCTGGGGATCAGCTTCGGCGTGGTGCTGGGCAAGGAAGTGTTCGGCGGCACCGGGAAGAACTTCCTCAATCCGGCACTGGTCGGCCGGGCCTTCCTGTTCTTCGCCTACCCGGCGCAGATGTCCGGCGACGCGGTATGGACCTCGGTGGACGGCTTCGCCGGCGCCACCTCGCTGAGCCTGGCCGCCGCCGGCGGGGTGGACAACATCCTCGGCCACGGCCTGACCTGGATGGATGCCTTCCTCGGCCACATGCAGGGGTCGATGGGCGAGACCAGCACCCTGGCGATCTTCATCGGCGGCGCCGTGCTGCTGCTGACCCGCATCGCCTCCTGGCGCATCGTCGCCGGGGTGATGCTGGGGATGGTCGCCATGAGCTACCTGTTCAACGCCATCGGCTCGGCCAGCAACCCGATGTTCGCCATGCCCTGGTATTGGCACCTGGTCACCGGCGGCTTCGCCTTCGGCATGATCTTCATGGCCACCGACCCGGTCTCGGCGTCCATGACCGATACCGGCAAGTGGCTGTTCGGCGCCCTGATCGGAGTGATGGTCATGCTGATCCGGGTGGTCAACCCGGCGTTCCCGGAAGGCATGATGCTGGCGATCCTGTTCGCCAACCTGTTCGCACCGCTGATCGACCATTTCGTCGTTCAGGCCAACATCAAGCGGAGGCTGGCGCGCAATGGCTAATCAAGAATCCACCACCCGCACACTGCTGGTAGCCCTGGTGGTGTGCCTGGTCAGCTCGGTGTTCGTCGCCGGCGCGGCGGTGGCGCTGAAGCCGACCCAGGCGGAAAACCGCCTGCTCGACAAGCAGCGCAGCATCCTCGCCATCGCCGGTCTCGGCGAGCCGGGCATGTCCGGCAAAGAGGTCAAGGCGCTGTTCGACAGTCGCATCACCGCCAAGGTGGTCGACCTGCAGAGCGGCACCTTCAGCGATGCCCAGGACCCGCTCGGCTACGACCCGCTGAAAGCGGCCAAGGACCCGGCGCTGTCGGAGGCGCTGCCCGCCGCCGAGGACATCGCCTCGATCAAGCGCCGCGAGCGCTACACCACGGTCTACCTGGTGGAGACCGACGGCAAGCTCGACACCCTGATCCTGCCGGTGCGCGGCTACGGTCTGTGGTCGACCCTGTACGGCTTCCTGGCGCTCAAGGGCGACCTCAACACGGTCGCCGGCTTCGGCTTCTACCAGCATGGCGAGACCCCCGGTCTCGGCGGCGAGGTCGACAATCCGAAATGGAAGGCGCTGTGGGTCGGCAAGACCCTCTACGACGCCCAGGGCGATCTTGCCGTACAGATCATCAAGGGCTCGGTGGACCCGCAATCGGCGAAGGCGACCCACCAGGTCGACGGCCTGGCCGGCGCCACCCTGACCAGCAAGGGTGTCGACAACCTGCTGCATTTCTGGCTCGGCAAGGACGGTTTCGACGCCTTCCTCGCCAATCTGCGCAAAGGGGAGGCGTGATGGCTGCTCAACCCACGATCCGCGAAGTCCTGTTCAATCCGGTCTTCCAGAACAATCCGATCGGCCTGCAGATCCTCGGGATCTGCTCGGCGCTGGCGGTAACCTCGAACCTGAAGACCGCTACCGTCATGGCCATCGCCCTGACCCTGGTGACCGGCTTCTCCAACCTGTTCATCTCGATGATCCGCCGGCAGATTCCCAGCTCGATCCGGATGATCGTGCAGATGGTGATCATCGCCTCGCTGGTGATCGTCGTCGACCAGGTGCTCAAGGCCTATGCCTATAGCCTGAGCAAGCAACTCTCGGTGTTCGTCGGGCTGATCATCACCAACTGCATCGTGATGGGCCGCGCCGAAGCCTTCGCCATGGCCAACCCGCCGCTCGTGTCGTTCTTCGACGGCATCGGCAACGGTCTCGGCTACAGCGCCATGCTGCTGGTGCTGGGCTTCGTCCGCGAGCTGTTCGGCGCCGGCAAGCTTTACGGCATCAGCGTGTTGCCGACGGTCAACGATGGCGGCTGGTACCAGCCGAACGGCCTGCTCCTGCTGCCGCCTTCGGCGTTCTTCCTGATCGGCCTGATCATCTGGGCCCTGCGGACCTGGAAGAAAGACCAGGTCGAGGCCCCGACCTACAAGATGGCCCCGCAGGTATCCAGCAAGGAGGCTTACTGATGGAGCACTACATCAGCCTGTTCGTGAAGGCCGTGTTTGTCGAGAACATGGCGCTGGCGTTCTTCCTCGGCATGTGTACCTTCATCGCCATCTCGAAGAAGGTGGAGACCGCCATCGGCCTGGGTATCGCGGTGATCGTGGTGCAGACCATCACCGTGCCGGCCAACAACCTGATCTACACCTACCTGCTCAAGGACGGCGCGCTGGCCTGGGCCGGGCTGCCCGAGGTGGACCTGAGTTTCCTCGGCCTGCTCAGCTACATCGGGGTGATCGCCGCCATCGTGCAGATCCTCGAGATGCTCCTCGACAAGTACGTACCCAGCCTCTACAACGCGCTGGGCGTGTTCCTGCCGCTGATCACGGTGAACTGCGCGATCATGGCCGGCTCGCTGTTCATGGTCGAGCGCGACTACAACCTTGCCGAGAGCACGGTGTACGGCGTCGGCTCGGGCTTTTCCTGGGCGCTGGCGATCGCCGCGCTGGCGGGTATCCGCGAGAAGCTCAAGTACAGCGACGTCCCCGAGGGCCTGCAGGGCCTGGGGATCACCTTCATCACCATCGGCCTGATGTCGTTGGGCTTCATGTCGTTCTCCGGCGTGCAGTTGTAAGGAGAGGCCCGTGATCGGATTCGAGATTTTCCTGGCCATCGGCATGTTCACCGCCATCGTCCTGGGCCTGGTGGCGATCATCCTGGTCGCCCGCGCCAAGCTGGTGTCGAGTGGAGACGTGACCATCCAGATCAACGGCGAGCACAGCCTGACCGTGCCGGCCGGCGGCAAGCTGCTGCAAACCCTGGCGGCGAACAACGTGTTCCTGTCTTCCGCCTGCGGCGGCGGCGGCACCTGCGCGCAGTGCAAATGCGTGGTGGTCGAGGGCGGCGGCGAGATGCTGCCCACCGAGGAGTCGCACTTCACCCGGCGCCAGGCGAAGGAAGGCTGGCGCCTGTCGTGCCAGACGCCGGTCAAGCAGGATATGCAGATCCGCGTGCCTGAAGAGGTCTTCGGGGTGAAGAAATGGGAGTGTACGGTGGAGTCCAACCCCAACGTCGCCACCTTCATCAAGGAACTCACCCTGCGCCTGCCGGACGGCGAGAGCGTGGACTTTCGTGCCGGCGGCTACGTGCAGCTGGAATGCCCGCCGCACGTGGTCGAGTACAAGGACTTCGATATCCAGTCGGAATATCGCGGCGACTGGGACAAGTTCAACATGTGGCGCTACGTGTCGAAGGTCGACGAGACGGTGATCCGCGCCTACTCGATGGCCAACTACCCGGAAGAGAAGGGCGTGGTCAAGTTCAACATCCGCATCGCCTCGCCACCGCCAGGCAGCGACCTGCCGCCGGGGCAGATGTCGTCCTGGGTGTTCAACCTCAAGCCGGGCGACAAGGTCACCGTGTACGGGCCGTTCGGCGAGTTCTTCGCCAAGGACACCGAGGCCGAGATGGTCTTCATCGGCGGCGGCGCCGGCATGGCGCCGATGCGTTCGCACATCTTCGACCAGTTGCGCCGGCTCAAGTCGAACCGCAAGATCAGCTTCTGGTACGGCGCGCGCTCGCTGCGCGAGGCCTTCTATACCGAGGAGTACGACCAGCTGCAGGCGGAGAACCCCAACTTCCAGTGGCACCTGGCGCTGTCCGACCCGCAGCCGGAGGACAACTGGACCGGCCTGACCGGTTTCATCCACAACGTGCTGTTCGAGAACTACCTGAAGGACCACCCGGCGCCCGAGGACTGCGAGTTCTACATGTGCGGCCCGCCGATGATGAATGCCGCGGTGATCAAGATGCTCACCGACCTGGGCGTGGAGCGCGAGAATATCCTGCTGGACGATTTCGGTGGCTGAGCGTTTCCGTCCGCTTGCCATGGCCGGACTGGCAGCGCTGGCGCTGGTCCTGGCCGGTTGCGGCGACACCCTGGAAAGCTTCGGCGGCCCGACCATGGGCAGCACCTATTCGATCAAGTACGTGCGCGGCGCCTCGGCGCCCGACGTCCAGACGGCGAAAGCCGCGGTGGAGGCGATCCTCGCCGAGGTCGACCGGCAGATGTCCACCTACCGCGACGATTCCCTGGTCTCGCGTTTCAATGCGCTGCCGGCGCAGTCCTGCATGGAGCTGCCGCCACCGATGCTGGAGTTGCTGCGCTACGGCGGCGAGTTGTCGGAACAGAGCCAGGGCGCCTTCGACATGACCGTCGAGCCGCTGATGAACCTCTGGGGCTTCGGTCCGCAGGCGCGGGTGGAGAAGGTTCCCAGCGCCGAGCAGATCGCCGCGGTGCGCCGTGACGTCGGCCATCGACACCTGCGCATCGACGGCCAGCGCCTGTGCAAGGACGCCGCCGTACAGCTGGACTTCGACAGCATCGCCGCTGGCTATACGGTGGACGCGGTAGGCGAACGCCTGAAGGAGCTTGGCGTGCGCAGCTACCTGGCGGAAATCACCGGCGAGTTGAAAGCCGAAGGGCGCAAGCCGGACGGCACGCCCTGGCGCATCGCTATCGAAGCGCCGCGCGAGGGCCAGCGGGTCGCCCAGCAGGTGCTGGCGCTGGACGGCTACGGCGTCTCGACCTCGGGCGATTACCGCAACTATTTCGAAGAGAACGGCCAGCGCTATTCGCACACCTTCGACCCGCGCACCGGCGCGCCGATCGACCATCACCTGGCTTCGGTCACGGTGATCGATCCGTCGACGCGCAACGCCGACGGCCTGTCGACCCTGCTGATGGCGCTCGGTCCGGAGGAGGGCTACCGTTTCGCCGAGAAGCACCGACTGGCGGCGCTGTTCGTCAGTCGCCAGGGCAACGGTTTCGACAGCCGCACCACGCCACGCTACGAGCAACTGTTCGGCAACCAAGGAGAACGTCCATGACCTGGCTACTGGTCTTCGTCATCATGCTGCTGGTGGTCTTCGGCATGTCCATCGGCGTCATCATGGGCCGCAAGCCGATCGCCGGTTCCTGCGGCGGCATCGCTAACCTGGGGATCGAGAAGGAATGCTCGATCTGCGGCGGCGACCGGCAGAAATGCGAGGAAGCCAACCGCGACGAATCTGTAGTGCCCGGAAAACTCGCCTACGACGCGACCAAACGCTAATGTGCGACATTTCGCACAGGGCGTAACATATGCCCGCCTCGAGGTCGGACCGAGCCTTGCCCGGCGAATGCCGTCGTTCGCACCGACCCGATGATCGAATCGATCCGCCGCGCACATGTTGTGCAGCGGCTTTGCCGGAGGCGCCAGTGGGCGCCTCGGCCTGTTCTGAGGAGTACGCATGGCTGTCTACAACTACGACGTGGTGATTTTGGGCACGGGTCCGGCGGGCGAAGGGGCGGCGATGAACGCCTCCAAGTACGGACGCAAGCTGGCGGTAGTCGACAGCCGTCGCGTGGTCGGAGGCAACTGCACGCACCTCGGCACCATTCCTTCCAAGGCCCTGCGCCACTCGGTGAAGCAGATCATCGAGTTCAACACCAACCCGATGTTCCGCCAGATCGGCGAGCCGCGCTGGTTCTCCTTCCCCGACGTGCTGAAGAGCGCCGACCGGGTGATCTCCAAGCAGGTCGCTTCGCGTACCGGCTACTACGCGCGCAATCGCATCGACATGTTCACCGGCACCGCCAGCTTCGTCGACGAACGCACCGTCGAAGTGGTGACGCCGAGCGGCGCGGTGGAGCGCCTGGTCGCCGACCAGTTCGTGATCGCCACCGGCTCGCGCCCGTATCGTCCTTCGGACATCAATTTCAACCACCCGCGGGTCTACGACAGCGACACCATCCTGTCCCTGAGCCACACCCCGCGCCGGCTGATCATCTACGGAGCCGGGGTGATCGGCTGCGAATACGCGTCGATCTTCAGCGGCCTGGGCGTGCTGGTGGACCTGATCGATACGCGCGACCAGTTGCTCAGCTTCCTCGATGACGAGATTTCCGATGCGCTGAGCTACCACCTGCGCAACAACAACGTGCTGATCCGCCACAACGAGGAGTACGAGCGCGTCGAGGGGCTGGACAACGGTGTCATCCTGCACCTGAAGTCGGGCAAGAAGATCAAGGCGGACGCGCTGCTCTGGTGCAACGGCCGGACCGGCAACACCGACAAGCTCGGCCTGGAGAACGTCGGCATCAAGGTCAACAGCCGTGGCCAGATCGAGGTGGACGAGAACTACCGCACTTCGGTGAGCAACATCTTCGCCGCCGGCGACGTGATCGGCTGGCCGAGCCTGGCCAGCGCTGCCTACGACCAGGGCCGCTCGGCCGCCGGCAACATCGTCGAGAGCGACAGCTGGCGCTTCGTCAACGATGTGCCGACCGGCATCTACACCATTCCGGAGATCAGCTCGATCGGCAAGAACGAAAGCGAACTGACCGCGGCGAAGATTCCCTACGAAGTGGGCAAGGCGTTCTTCAAGGGCATGGCCCGGGCGCAGATTTCCAACGAGCCGGTGGGCATGCTGAAGATCCTGTTCCATCGCGAGACCCTGGAGATCCTCGGCGTGCACTGCTTCGGCGACCAGGCTTCGGAAATCGTCCACATCGGTCAGGCGATCATGAACCAGCCGGGCGAGCTGAATACCCTGAAGTACTTCGTCAACACCACCTTCAACTACCCGACCATGGCGGAAGCCTATCGGGTAGCGGCGTTCGACGGCCTCAACCGGCTTTTTTGAAGGACTCCGGCCGGCGGCCTGAGCCGGCCGGAGGGGATGTGCTCAGCGATTCCCGAGGGTGGCGCTGGCCAAACCGGGAAAGTCTGTGATCAGGCTGTCCACGCCGAAGTCGGCGAGCCGGCGCATCAGCGCCGGTTCGTTGACCGTCCACACCGAGACGTGAAGCCCCTGGCGCTGGGCCTTGAGCAGGCGTTCCGGGGTGCATAGGGTCCAGTTCAGGGCGAGCAGGGCACAGCCATAGTGCTGGGCGACCTTCAGCGGGTCGAGCCAGGCGTATTCGGCGACCAGCCCGCGCGACAGCTCTGGGGTCAGTTCGTTGAGGGCCTTGAGCACGGTCCGCGAACCGCTGGTGACGGTGACCTTGTCGCGGTTGCCGAAGCGCTCGGTCAGCTCCCTGATCCGCGTTACCGTCCGCGCCGCGCGTTCGCGCGAGGCGCTCTTCACTTCCAGTTGCCAGTGCTCGAACGGGCACTTCTCGAACAACTCCTCCAGCCGCGGGATCGGCGTCGGCCGTACCCAGCCGGGGCCGCCCTTGCGCGCGTCGTAGGTGACCAGGGTGGCCGCGTCGTGTTCGGCGACCTTACCGCGGCGGCCGGTGGTGCGCTTCAGGGTCGGGTCGTGGATCACCATCAGTTCGCCGTCGCGGGACAGGTGCAGGTCCAGTTCGCAACGGTTGACGCCATGCTCCAGGCAGCGCTGGAAGCTGGCCAGGGTGTTTTCCGGCGCTTCGCCCTTGGCGCCGCGATGTCCATAGATGAGAGTCACTGTGGCTCCTTGTTCGAGGGTTGCGCGGGATTCCGCGGCCGATGATGGCGAACGCTGTCGAGCACCCGGCCGCTTTCGAAATATACCGAGAAGTCGCGGTAATCCCAGCGCACGATGGGCGGCTGGCCGACCGCGGGATGTTCCTCGTCGGCCAGGCCGAAGCGTTGCAGCACGGCTTCGCGGCTTTCGCCGTGCGCGGGCAGGGCGACCCGGGTATCGCCCTGGGCGCCCAGCGGAATGCTCAGGGTGTCGGCGAACAGCGGCGGGGCGAGGAGGAGGGAGCACAGCAGTAGCGAACGGAGCATCGGCACATCTCAGGTCGAAGAAGGTTTCAGGTCGAAGAAGGTTGGCCCGGCTCGCCGAGCGGGCCCTGTCCGGCCCGTGCCAGGCGGCGCTGCTGGGCCTGCTTCTGGAGGATATGCCGGGCCAGCAACTGGCGCTGTGCGTCGCTCAACGCTTCGAACTCGGTGCCGATCTCGAATTCGTCGTCGTGTGGCTGGGCGTGGATTACCCGGGCCCGCAGTTCGAGGCCGAACCCCTGCGGCAACAGGACCATGCGCAGGACGAGCAACTGGCCGACCGGCAATGCGCGGTCGTGGCGGAAGCTGACTCCCCCCTCGGACAGGCTGACCTTGCGCGGTTCGCCGATCTCCTTGAGCAGGCTCTGCACCATGACCTGGCCAAGCAGGTCGATGCGCTTGTTCATCACCTTCAGGTAGTTGGCCAGCGTGCGGTCGCGTTCGCTGATGTGGCGCAGAAGGTGCTGCGACTCGTAATCCATCAGGTGGAGGTCGCTGAGCAGGCTGAACAGGGTGGCCCCCGGCCCGCTCTCCAGGCCGTCTTCGACGGCCCCGGCAGGGCGAAATTCCAGTGCGAGGGTATCTTCGATACGGTAGTATTCGCGGCGGTCATCCGCGTCACGAGTGGACATGGCGAACCCACGGCGGCAGTGATGGTCAGAGTGTAAGGCCGCCGGCGATGCCTCGCCACTTCGCCATCCCGACGCATCCATTTTCTGCCAGCTAAGGGCGACATGTTCAGACCCCTGTCCGTTTTCATCGGCACGCGCTATACGCGGGCCAAACGTCGCAGCCATTTCGTCTCCTTCATTTCGCTGACCTCGATGATCGGCCTGGCACTGGGCGTGCTGGTGATGATCGTGGTGCTCTCGGTGATGAACGGCTTCGATCGCGAAATGCGTACCCGCATCCTCGGCATGGTGCCGCAGGCCACCGTCGAGTCGTACCAGCCCATCGATGACTGGCGCGCCCTGGCCGAGAAGGTCAAGGCCCACGAGCATGTCACCGCGGTAGCGCCGTTCACCCAGATGCAGGGCATGCTCAGCGCCAATGGCGCGGTGCAGACGGTGATGGTCGATGCGGTCGATCCGCTGGAAGAGGCCAAGGTCTCGATCATTCCCGATTTCTTCAAGCAGGGCTCGCTGGCGGAACTCAAGGCCGGCGGCTTCGGCATCGTCATCGGCCAACTGGCGGCGCAGAAGCTCGGCGTCGGCATCGGCGACAAGGTCACCCTGATCCTCCCCGAGGTGGCGGTCACCCCGGCCGGGGTATTCCCGCGGATGAAGCGTTTCACCGTGGTCGGCACCTTCCGCGTCGGCGCCGGCGAACTGGATGGCGGCCTGTCGCTCATCCACCTGGAAGACGCCGCGCGCCTGCAGCGCTGGAAGACCAACCAGGTACAGGGGCTGCGCCTGAAGCTCGACGACCTGTTCCAGGCGCCGCGGGTGGCCTGGGAGATCGCCCGGACCCTGACCGACAATGACTTCTACGCCCGCGACTGGACGCGCAGCCACGGCAACCTGTACCAGGCCATCCGCATGGAAAAGACCATGATCGGCCTGTTGCTGCTGCTGATCGTCGCGGTCGCCGCGTTCAACATCATTTCCACCCTGGTGATGGTGGTCACCGACAAGAAGTCGGACATCGCCATCCTTCGTACCCTCGGCGCCACGCCGGGGCAGATCATGGCTACCTTCATGGTCCAGGGCACGGTGATCGGGGTGATCGGCACGCTGGTCGGCGGGGTCCTCGGGGTGGTCGCGGCGCTCAACGTCAGCGCCTGGATTTCCGCCCTGGAAAAGCTGCTGGGCCACCAGTTCCTCGCGTCCGACGTGTACTTCATCGATTACCTGCCGTCGCAACTGATGCTCGACGATGTCGTGCTGGTCTGCGGCGCGGCCCTGGTCCTCAGCTTCTTCGCCACTTTGTATCCAGCCTGGCGTGCGGCGCGCACCCAGCCTGCGGAGGCTTTGCGTTATGAATGACAAGTCGGTGCTGAGTTGCCGCAACCTGAGCAAGAGCTACGACGAGGGGCCGCAATCGGTGCAGGTGCTGTCCGGCGTCGAGTTGAACCTGCTGCCTGGGGAGCGGGTGGCTATCGTCGGCAGCTCCGGTTCGGGCAAGAGCACCTTGCTGAACATGCTCGGCGGCCTGGACACGCCCTCCGCCGGCAGCGTCTGGCTCGCCGGCGAGGAACTCTCGGCGCTGAACGAGACGGCCCGCGGGCTGCTGCGCAACCGCGCGCTGGGCTTCGTCTACCAGTTTCACCACCTGTTGCCGGAGTTCACCGCCCTGGAGAACGTCTGCATGCCGCTGTTGATCGGCCGCACGCCGATCGCGGAAGCCCGCCAGCGGGCGGCCGAGCTGCTGGAGCGGGTCGGGCTGGGGCATCGCCTGTCGCACAAGCCGGCCGAGCTGTCCGGCGGCGAGCGCCAGCGGGTGGCGATCGCCCGCGCGCTGGTCAACCGTCCGCAGCTGGTACTGCTCGACGAGCCCACCGGCAACCTCGACCAGCATACCGCCCAGGGTATCCAGGAGCTGATGCTGGAACTGAGCCGTTCGTTGCAGACCTCGTTCCTGGTGGTAACCCACGATCTCCAGCTGGCCGGGCACATGGATCGCATCCTGCGCCTGGAAGAAGGCCGACTGATCGCCGCGTAGCGGGGCGACGGCGTGCCCGCCGTCCGCTCCCGTCCGGCGAATCCCCCATCGACTCGGTGCATCCGCGACATGTTCAGACCGTTACCGTTCTTCATAGGCCTGCGCTACACCCGCGCCAAACGCCGCAACCACTACATCTCGTTCATCTCGCTGACCTCGATGATCGGCCTGGCGCTGGGCGTGCTGGCGATGATCATCGTGCTCTCGGTGATGAACGGCTTCCAGAAGGAAATGCGCACGCGGATCCTCGGCATGGTGCCGCATGCCACCATCAGCGCGGCGCAGCCGCTGGACGACTGGCAGACCGTCGCCAACGCGGCGCTTCGGCACCGCGAGGTGGTCGGCGCGGCGCCGTTCGCCGAACTGCAGGGCATGCTGTCGTACAAGGGCAATATGCTGCCGGTGCTGGTCAACGGCATCGACCCGCAGGAGGAGCGCAAGGTTTCCATCGTCGGTGAGCACATCGTCCAGGGCAGCCTGGACGACCTCAAGCCTGGCGAGTTCGGCATCGTCCTCGGCGAGATCACCGCGCGGCGCTTCCATGTCAATGTCGGCGACAAGCTGACCCTGATCGTCCCGGAAGCCACCAGCGCGCCGGGCGGCATCACTCCGCGCATGCAGCGCTTCACCATCGTCGCCCTGTTCAAGGTCGGTGCCGAACTGGACAACTCGCTGGCGCTGATCGACATCGCCGATGCTGGCCAGTTGCTGCGCCTGCAACCGGGCCAGGTGCCGAGCGTGCGCCTGGAGCTGAAGGATCTCTACCAGTCGCCGCAGGTCGCCGCCAAGGTGGTCAAGGAGTTGGGGCAGGGCTTCAGGTCCAGCGACTGGACCAGGACCCAGGGCAGCCTGTTCAACGCGATGAAGATGGAAAAGACCATGATCGGCCTGCTCCTGCTGCTGATCATCGCGGTCGCCGCCTTCAACATCATCGCCACCCTGATCATGGTGGTCGCCGACAAGCGCACCGACATCGCGATTCTTCGTACCCTCGGCGCCACGCCGCGGCAGATCATGGCGATCTTCATGGTCCAGGGCACCGTCATCGGCGTGATCGGGACGGTCATCGGCGGGGTACTCGGGGTGTTCGCGGCGTTGAACATCACCGGGATGATCGACCGCATCGAACGGTTGGTCGGACACAAGGTCTTCAGCTCGGATGTGTACTTCATCAACTACCTGCCTTCCGATCTGCAGGTGCTGGACGTGGTGCTGATCTGCAGCGCTGCATTGCTGATGAGCTTCCTCGCCACCCTGTACCCATCCTGGCGCGCGGCGCGGACACAACCGGCCGAGTCGCTGCGCTACGAGTGAGCGAGAAGGCCTGCGCCAGTCCCAGCACGGGGCGGACAAGGCCCACGAAAAAGCCGCCTTCGAGGCGGCTTTTTCATGTCCGGCGGATCACTTCGCGGCGACCCGTTCGCGACGTTGCCGGCAGCGTCGGCTCCAACTGCGCTGCACCCACCAGCGCCAGTAGAGCATCGTCAGCGCGTAGCCGAGGATGGCGGCGATGATGCCGCACACCACCGAACCGAGCAGGAAGGGCTGCCAGAGGCTGGACAGCTCCTGGCTGATCCATTCCCAGGTGAGATGGTCCGGCAGGGTGCGCGGCGGCACCTGCATCAACCAGGCGCCCAGCTTGTAGGTGCAATAGAAGACCGGGGGCATCGTGATCGGATTGGTCAGCCAGACCAATCCGACGGAGATTGGCAGATTGCTCCGAATCCACACCGCCAGACCGGCCGCCAGCAGCATCTGCATCGGCATCGGGATGAAGGCGGCGAACAGCCCGGCGGCCATGGCGCGCGATACCGAGTGGCGATTGAGATGCCAAAGGTTGGGATCGTGCGTCAACTTGCCGAGAAAGCGCAGCGACTTCTGCGAGCGGATGCTTTCCGGATCGGGCATGTAGCGCTTGAACAGGCGACGCGGCATGTGGGCTCTCGGTGGATATAGGCTTGCGTATTATGCCAAGCAAGATGACAGGATTTCGTTGCCCATTGTATGACCCCATGTGACATGTCGGGGAGCGGAGGGCACGCCACGGGGATGGGAGGAACCGTTCATGCGCCTGGGATTGCCAGCCCTCGCCGCGGGGCTGCTGGCCCTGCGCTTCCTGGCGGAATTGCCGTCGGTCGGCTGGCTGCTGGGCATGGCCGCCGCCGGACTGTTGCTGCTGTTCGGCCGGCTGTACTGGCTGGGGTTGTTCCTGCTCGGGTTCGCCTGGGCCTGCGGCTCGGCGCAAGTCGCCCTGGACGGACGCCTGGCCGCCGAGCTGGATGGTCGCACCCTTTGGCTGGAGGGGCGTGTGGTCGATCTGCCGGCGAGCGGCGAGGGCGTCACGCGCTTCCGGCTGGAGGAGGTCCGCGGTGCGCGGGGCGTGCTTCTTCCCGAGCGTCTGCGCCTGAGCTGGCGCGGCGCGCCGCCGCTGATGGGCGGCGAACGCTGGCGCCTGGCGGTGACCCTGAAACGCCCCCGCGGCCTGGTGAACGCGGCGGGTTTCGACTACGAGGCCTGGTTGTTGGCGCAGCGGGTCGGTGCCGTTGGCACGGTGAAGGCGGGCCAGCGCCTGCAGCCGGCCAGCGGCCTGGATGCCTGGCGCGACGCCTGGCGCCAACGCCTGCTGGCGGTCGACGCACAGGGGCGCGGCGCCGCCCTGGCGGCGCTGGTGCTGGGGGATGGCTCGGGGCTGAGCGCGGCCGAGTGGCGAATGTTCCAGGACACCGGCACCGTGCATCTGATGGTCATCTCCGGTTCGCATATATCGTTGCTGGCGGGGATGCTCTATGGCCTGGTGGCGGCCTTGCATCGCCTGGGCTGCTGGCCGCGGCGCCTGCCCTGGCTGCCCTGTGCCTGCGCCCTGGGTTTGCTTGGTGCCTGGAGCTACGGGTTGATGGCGGGTTTCGAGGTCCCGGTGCGGCGCGCCTGCCTGATGGTCAGCCTGGCGCTGGTCTGGCGCCTGCGTTTCCGCCACCTGGGCTTGCTGACCCCGCTGCTGGCAACGCTGGTGCTGGTCTTGCTGGTCGAGCCGCTGGCCAGCCTGCAGGCGGGGTTCTGGCTGTCGTTCCTGGCGGTTGCCCTGCTGCTCTGGCTGTTCGCCGGGCGCCTTGGGCGCTGGCGCTGGTGGGCGGCCTGGGGGCGGGCGCAGTGGGGGATGGCGCTGGGGCTGGCGATGCCGCTGCTGGCGCTGGGCCTGCCGTTGAGCCTGAGCGGAGCGCCGGCCAACCTGCTGGCGGTGCCTTGGATCGAACTGCTGGTAGTGCCCCCGGCCCTGGCGGGGAGCCTGCTGCTGTGGGTGCCCGGGCTGGGCGAGGGGTTGCTTCGCGCCGCTGGCGTTTCGCTGGACCTGCTGTTTCGTGCGCTTGGCCTGCTGGCGGGCCTGGCCGAGGCCTGGCAGCCACCCGCCGCAGCGGCCTGGAGCGTAGCGCTGGGCATGCTCGGCGCGCTCTGCTGGCTGGCGCCGGCTGGCTTGCCGTTGCGTGCCCTCGGTGCCGCGTTGCTACTGCCGGCATTGTTGCCGTCATCGCCGCCTGTCGAATGGGGGCGGGCGGAAGTGCGGGTGCTGGACGTCGGCCAGGGGCTGGCCGTGCTGGTGCGTACCCGGGAGCATGCCTTGCTCTATGACAGCGGTGCGCGGCAGGGGGCGTTCGACATGGGCGAGCGGGTGGTGGTGCCGGTGCTGCGCAGCCTGGACCTGCGGCGCCTGGACGGCCTGTTGCTGAGCCATGCCGACAACGACCATGCAGGCGGTGCTCCTACGGTCGCTTCCCGATTCCCGCCGGTTTGGCTGGTCAGCGGCGAACCCGCGCGCCTGCCTTCGCCGTTGTTCGCGGACAGCTGCGACGAGCGGAGCTGGTCCTGGGATGGCGTGGTTTTCGAACAGTGGGCATGGGCACAGGCCGGCGACAGCAACGACCGCTCCTGTGTGCTGAGGGTCGAGGCCGATGGCGAAGTCCTGCTGCTGACCGGGGACATCTCGCGTGCGGCCGAGCATGCCTGGCTGGCGCGACAGGCCGATCCCCGGGTCGACTGGTTGCTGGCGCCGCATCATGGCAGCCGCAGTTCCTCCGGAGTCGCCTTCGTGTTGCGTACGCGGCCTCGCCATGTGCTGGTCTCGCGAGGTTGGCGCAACGCCTTCGGCCATCCCCATGGCGAAGTGATGGAGCGTTACGCGAGGGTCGCCGCGCAGGTCCACGACACGGCACGCGACGGTGCCCTGACGTTTCTCCTCGGAAGCCGTGGCGGCGCACGCCGGGAGCGTGATTCGGCGCACTTCTGGCGGGAAAAATGAGAACCGTGGCGGTCGGCGGAAAAGGGTCGCTGTGCTAGAGTGGCGCCACTTTTTTTTCGGGGATATGCCACTGTGTGGGAACTGGTTCAAGCCGGCGGCTGGATGATGCTGCCGATCATTCTGAGTTCGATCGCCGCCACCGCCATCGTCGCGGAGCGCCTGTGGACGCTGCGCAAGAGCCGCGTCGCGCCGCCCGAGCTGCTCGGCCAGGTGTGGAAGCAGATCAAGGGAAAGCAACTGAGCGCCCAGAAGCTCAAGGACCTGCGCGCCAACTCGCCGCTGGGAGAGATCCTCGCCGCCGGTCTGGCCAACTCCAAGCACGGTCGCGAGATCATGAAGGAGTGCATCGAGGAGGCTGCTTCCGGTGTCATCCACGAGCTGGAGCGCTACCTCAACGCCCTCGGTACCATCGCCGCGATGGCGCCGCTGCTGGGCCTGCTGGGTACGGTGTTCGGCATGATCCAGATCTTCGGCGCCTTCATGGACAACGGCATGGCCAACTCGCCGATGCTCGCCGCGGGCATCTCCAAGGCATTGATCACCACCGCCGCCGGCCTGCTGGTGGCGATTCCGGCGGTGTTCTTCCATCGCTACCTGCTGCGGCGGGTCGACGAACTGGTGATCGCCATGGAGCAGGAGGCCATCAAGCTGGTGGAAGTGGTGCAGGGCGATCGTGAAGTCGACTACGTCGAGGAAGGCAAAGCGTGAAATTCCGCCGCAGACGGGCGGGTGCCGCCCGTGAAGACGTCTTCATCAACCTGGCGTCGCTGATCGACGTGATCTTCGTCCTGCTGCTGTTCTTCGTGGTCAGTACCACCTTCACCCGCCCCGAGCAGCTCAACATCGAGCTGCCATCGGCGGAGAGCGGCGAAACCGCCGGCACCGAGCAGAAGCAACTGGAACTCTCGGTGGATGCCGAGGGGCACTACGCCTTGAACGGGCAGGCGCTGGCCAAGAGCGACCTGGCCACCCTGATGGCGGCGATGCAGCGTGAATCGGCGGGCGACAACAACCTGCCGGTGGTGATCAGCGCCGATGCCAAGTCCACCCACCAGTCGGTGGTCACGGCGATGGACGCAGCGGGCAAGCTGGGCTTCGTCCACCTGCGCATCACCACGGTCGAGAACACGGCGGCCAAGCCCTGATGTCGTTCTCCGAGCGACTGCTCGCCGCCTGGTACCAGGGGCATCCGGCGCTGGCGCTGCTGCGTCCGCTGGAGGCTCTCTATCGTCGGGTGGCGAACGGCCGCCGGGCGGACTTCCTGTCCGGGCGCAAGCCCGCCTACCGGGCACCGCTGCCGGTGCTGGTGGTAGGCAATATCACCGTCGGCGGAACCGGCAAGACGCCGATGATCCTCTGGATGATCGAGCACTGCAGGGCTCGCGGCTTGCGGGTTGGCGTGATCAGCCGCGGCTATGGTGCCCGGCCGCCCACCACGCCGTGGCGGGTGCGGGCCGAGCAGGACGCCGCGGAGGCTGGCGACGAACCGCTGATGATCGTCCGGCGCAGCGGCGTGCCGCTGATGATCGACCCGGATCGTCCGCGCGCCCTGCAGGCGCTGCTCGCCGAAGAGCAGTTGGACCTGGTCCTCTGCGACGATGGCTTGCAGCACTATCGCCTGGCGCGCGATCTGGAACTGGTGCTGATCGATGCCGCGCGCGGTCTCGGCAATGGTCGTTGCCTGCCGGCCGGTCCGTTGCGCGAACCGGCGGAGCGTCTGGAAAGCGTCGACGCGCTGCTTTACAACGGCGCCGACGAGGATCCTGACGGCGGTTACGCATTCCGCTTGCAGCCTACTGCGCTGATCAACCTGCAGAGCGGCGAGCGCCGACCGCTGGAGCATTTTCCCGCGGGCCAGGAGGTCCATGCCCTGGCCGGGATCGGCAATCCGCAGCGTTTCTTCAGGACGCTCGAGGCGCTACACTGGCGGGCGATTCCGCATGCCTTCCCGGATCACGCGACCTACACGGCGGCCGAACTGGCGTTCAGCCCGCCGCTGCCGCTGCTGATGACCGAGAAGGATGCCGTTAAATGCCGGGCTTTCGCAGCGGCCGACTGGTGGTACCTGGCGGTCGATGCGGTGCCTTCCCCAGCATTCGTCGCCTGGTTCGACGCCCGACTCGAGCATCTCCTGGCGCGCTGACCGGCGGCCGTGCCGCCATTGTATGAAGGACTCCGCCATGGACCCGAAACTCCTCGATATCCTTGCCTGCCCGTTGACCAAGGGCCCGCTGGTGCTCAGCGAAGACAAGACCGAACTGATCAGCAAGCAGGCCGGCCTGGCCTATCCGATCCGCGACGGCATCCCGGTGATGCTGGAGAGCGAGGCTCGCTCCCTGAACGTGGACGAGCGGCTGGACAAGTAATGACCAAGGCGTTCACTGTCGTCATTCCCGCCCGCTACGCCTCCACTCGCCTGCCCGGCAAGCCATTGCAGGATATCGCCGGCCAGCCAATGATCCAGCGCGTCTGGAACCAGGCCCGCAAGAGCGCCGCCAGCCGCGTGGTCGTCGCCACCGACGACGAACGCATCCTGGCGGCGTGCCAGGGGTTCGGCGCCGAGGCGCTGCTGACGCGTGCCGAGCACAACTCCGGCACCGATCGCCTGGAGGAAGTCGCTTCCCGGCTCGGCCTGGCCAGCGATGCCATCGTGGTCAACGTCCAGGGCGACGAACCGCTGATCCCCCCGGCGCTCATCGACCAGGTGGCGGCCAACCTGGCGGCGCACCCGGAAGCTGCCATCGCTACCCTGGCCGAGCCGATCCATGAGGTCTCCGCGCTGTTCAATCCGAACGTGGTCAAGGTCGCCACCGACATCGACGGCCTGGCCCTGACTTTCAGTCGTGCGCCCTTGCCCTGGGCTCGCGACGCCTTCGCCCGCGATCGCGACAGCCTGCCGGAGGGCGTGCCCTATCGTCGCCACATCGGCATCTACGCCTATCGCGTGGGTTTCCTTGCCGATTTCGTCGCCTGGGGACCGTGCTGGCTGGAGAACGCCGAAAGCCTTGAGCAATTGCGCGCGCTCTGGCACGGGGTGCGAATCCATGTGGCCGATGCCCGCGAAAACATGCTTCCGGGCGTGGATACGCCGGAAGACCTTGAACGCGTTCGCCGCGTGCTGGGGGGCTGATGCGCGTCCTGTTCGTCTGCCTGGGCAACATCTGCCGGTCGCCCACCGCCGAAGGCGTGTTCCGGCGCAAGGTCGAGGAGGCCGGGCTGGCTTCCCGCATCCATGTCGATTCCGCCGGTACCGCCGGCTGGCATGTCGGCAAGGCGCCCGACCAGCGCACCCGCCTGGCCGCGCAAAGGCGTGGCTACGACCTGTCGGCACTGCGTGGACGCCAGGTCGGCATCGAGGATTTCTCCCGCCATGACCTGATCCTGGCCATGGACCTGTCCAACCTGGCTGACCTCGAGACCCTGCGTGCCGGGCGCGGTGCCGCCGAACTGGATCTGTTCCTGCGTCGCTACGGATCCGAGCGGGACGAAGTGCCCGATCCCTACTATGGCGGCGAAGAAGGCTTCGAGCAGGTCCTCGACCTGATCGAACATGCCTGCGACCGTCTGTTGATCGAAGCCAAGGGGCGACTGTGAGCCTGGAACTGCAAGAGCATTGCTCGCTGAAGCCCTATAACACCTTCGGCATCGACGTGCGCGCCCGCCTGCTGGCCCGCGCCCGGGACGAGGCTGATGTGCGCGAGGCCCTGGCCCTGGCTCGGGAGCGTGGATTGCCGCTGCTGGTGATCGGTGGTGGCAGCAACCTGCTGCTGACCCGTGACGTCGAGGCGCTGGTTTTGCGCATGGCCAGCCAGGGGCGGCGAATTGTTTCCGATGCCGCGGATTCGGTGTTGGTCGAGGCGGAGGCGGGCGAGGCCTGGGACCCATTCGTACAATGGAGCCTGGAGCGGGGCCTGGCCGGTCTGGAAAATCTCAGCCTGATTCCCGGCACCGTGGGTGCGGCGCCGATGCAGAACATCGGCGCCTATGGCGTGGAGCTGAAGGATGTCTTCGACAGCCTGACGGCGCTGGATCGCCAGGATGGAACCCTGCGTGAGTTCGATCGCCAGGCCTGCCGTTTCGGCTACCGCGACAGCCTGTTCAAGCAGGAGCCTGATCGCTGGCTGATCCTCCGCGTGCGCCTGCGCCTGACACGGCGGGAGAGGCTGCACCTGGACTACGGGCCGGTACGCCAGCGCCTGGAGGAGGAGGGCATCGCCAGTCCGACGGCCAGGGACGTAAGCCGGGTAATCTGCGCCATTCGCCGGGAGAAGCTGCCCGACCCCGCCGTATTGGGCAATGCCGGCAGCTTCTTCAAGAACCCGCTGGTGGATGCGACGCAGGCCGAGCGCTTGCGTCAGGCCTTCCCGGATCTGGTTGGCTATCCGCAGGCGGACGGTCGGTTGAAGCTGGCCGCAGGCTGGCTCATCGACAAGGGCGGCTGGAAGGGCTTTCGCGATGGCCCGGTGGGGGTACACGCGCAGCAGGCGCTGGTCCTGGTCAACCATGGCGGCGCCACTGGTGCCCAGGTCCGGGCATTGGCCGAGCGTATCCAGGAGGACGTCCGTCGGCGTTTCGGCGTCGAATTGGAGCCTGAACCCAATCTCTACTGAGGGTGCGGCTGGAGAATGAAAAAGGGATGCCGGCGGCATCCCTTTTTCATTGTGCGTGTTCGGCGGCTCTGGTCATGACGGGCGGTATGCCGGAGTGCCGCGGAATGGCGCGCAAAAAAAGGGGATGCCATGGCATCCCCTTTTTTCAGCCTGTCACTCAGGCATGCGGGCGCGAGGTTTCGCTTTCCTCGGCCTTTTTCGCGTGCTCCGTGTCGGCGGCGTCTTCGCCGGAAGCTTCAGGCTCGGCCTGTACCGCTTCCTGGGCTTCGTCCGCCTGGGACGGAACGTCGGCCTGGGTGATTTCTTCAGCCTGGGGTGCAGCAGGTTCCTCCTGGGCCGACGCTTCCTCGCTCGCTACAGCCGGGATCTCCTCGACGGCGGGAGCGGCCTGAGCTGCCGCTTCGGCTGCTGCTGCGGCTTCGCGTGCCAGACGCTCGGCTTCGCGTTGCAGGCGACGTTTTTCCCGTGGGTCGTTGAGGGCACGGCCAGTCGCGTTGGCCGGCACCGCCGCGATGGCCGGGGTCGGCTCCTCGGTGGCTGCGGGCTCGCTAGGGGCTGCTACTTCGACGGGCACCGGAGCGGCAACTTCTTCGGCCGCTTCCGTTGCCGGTTGCACGGCGCTCTCGGCGTCTTCGCGGCTTTCCACGCTTTCGCTGGCGAAGGGAGCTTCTTCAGTGACTTGCGCGACCAGCAGGGTGCTCTGGTCGGCTTCGTCCCGGACCACGCTGACGGTCACCGGCGCTTCGATGTCGGCGGTTTCGCCGGCATTGGCCTCGCTGTCCGCGCCCTGGGTTTCGACGGCTTCGCTGGTCGGTGCGTCGGTTTCATCGCTTGCCGTGGTTTCGCTGGCAGCCTCGCTGGTAGTGGCCGGGGCTTGCTCCACGTTTGCTTCTACGGCTTCGCTGGCGACAGCGATACCGGCAGCAGCGGCGGCTGCGACGGTGTTCAGCGGCGCGGCGGCGTTATCGGTCGCCTCGCTGCCTTCCAGCTCGCCGCTGACCTCGCGCTGGCGTTCGCGGCGGTTGCTGCGACGACGCTGGCCGCGGGAGCGGCGGCGCGGGCGCTCGCCATCGGTATCGTCCTGCTCGTCCTGCTCCAGGCTCTCGTCGTTCGGCAGCGCCTCGGCTTCCAGGGCCGCGGCGTCGCGAGCCTGGCGATCCTCGCGCGGCTGGCGCTCTTCGCGGGCCGGGCGCTCGGCGCGTTCTTCACGGCCTTCGCGGGGTTGGCGCTCTTCGCGAGCCGGGCGTTCGGCGCGCTCTTCGCGGCGGCGTTCGCTGCGTTCCTCGCGACCTTCGCGGCCTTCGCGCGGCTGGCGTTCTTCGCGGGGTGTCCGCTCGGCGCGCTCTTCACGGCCTTCGCGCGGCTGGCGCTCCTCGCGAGCCGGGCGCTCGGCGCGCTCTTCGCGGCGACGTTCGCTGCGCTCTTCGCGGTTCGGGCGTTCGGCGCGCTCTTCGCGCGGTTGGCGCTCTGCGCGTTCCTCGCGGGGCTTGCGCTCTTCGTCGCGGCGATTGCCATCGCGGCCATCGCGGCGGCGGTTCTGCTGGCGGCCGTTGCGACGCTCGTCCTGGCGGGTTTGGCGCTCGGCAGCCGGCTTGCTGGTTTCAGCAGGCTTGGCGGCAGGTTGATCCTTGCCTGCGAACAGGCCGACCAGGGACTTCACCAGGCCCTGGAACAGGCTCGGCTCGGGCATCGGCTTGGCCGGCTCGACCGGTGCTTCGGTGTGTTGCGGTGCGGGCTGCTGGGGAGCGACGGTCTTGACTGCTGCTTCCTGGCGGACCAGGGTGCGGGTCGAGCTGACCGGCTGGGCTTCTTCGTGCTCGACGGTGGCCATTTCGTAGCTGGTCTGGCCGGCAACCAGTTCGGGGCTGTCATCGCGCAGACGCTGGACTTCGAAATGCGGGGTTTCCAGATGATCGTCCGGCAGGATGAAGATGCGCGCGCGGGTACGCAGTTCGATCTTGGTGATGGCGTTGCGCTTCTCGTTGAGCAGGAAGGCGGCGACCTGGAAGGGCACGCGGGCGCGGACTTCCGCGGTGCGGTCCTTCAGGGCTTCTTCCTCAATCAGGCGCAGGATGGCCAGCGACAGCGACTCGACGTCGCGGATGATGCCCTGGCCGTTGCAGCGCGGGCAGACGATGCCGCTGGTCTCGCCGAGGGACGGACGCAGGCGCTGGCGGGACATTTCCAGCAGGCCGAAGCGCGAGATGCGACCGACCTGGACGCGCGCGCGGTCGGCCTCGAGGGCTTCGCGGACACGCTCTTCCACGGCGCGCTGGTTCTTCGCCGGGGTCATGTCGATGAAGTCGATGACGATCAGGCCGCCGATGTCACGCAGGCGCAGCTGGCGGGCGATTTCCTCGGCCGCTTCCAGGTTGGTCTGCAGGGCGGTTTCCTCGATGTCGCCGCCCTTGGTGGCGCGCGCCGAGTTGATGTCGATGGAAACCAGGGCCTCGGTCGGGTCGATGACGATGGAGCCGCCGGACGGCAGCTTCACTTCGCGCTGGAAAGCGGTCTCGATCTGGCTCTCGATCTGGAAGCGATTGAACAGCGGAACGCTGTCCTGGTACAGCTTCACCTTGCTGGCGTACTGCGGCATCACCTGGCGGATGAAGTTCAGGGCTTCTTCCTGGGCGTCGATGCTGTCGATCAGCACTTCGCCGATGTCCTGGCGCAGGTAGTCGCGGATGGCGCGGATGATGACGTTGCTTTCCTGGTAGATCAGGAAGGGCGCGCCACGTTCGCCGGACGCTTCCTTGATCGCGCTCCACAGTTGCAGCAGGTAGTCGAGGTCCCACTGCAGTTCCTCGGTGCTGCGGCCGAGGCCGGCGGTGCGCACGATCAGGCCCATGTCGGCCGGTGCGTTGAGGCCGTTCAGGGCCTCGCGCAGCTCGTTGCGCTCTTCGCCTTCGATACGGCGGGAGATGCCGCCGGCGCGCGGGTTGTTCGGCATCAGCACCAGGTAACGGCCGGCCAGGCTGATGAAGGTGGTCAGGGCGGCGCCCTTGTTGCCGCGCTCTTCCTTCTCGACCTGGACGATGACTTCCTGGCCTTCGCTCAGGACTTCCTTGATGTTGATCCGGCCTTCGGGGGATTTCTTGAAGTATTCGCGGGAGATTTCTTTGAGGGGGAGGAAGCCGTGGCGTTCGGCGCCGAAGTCGACGAAGGCGGCTTCGAGGCTGGGTTCGACGCGAGTGATGCGGCCTTTGTAGATGTTGGCCTTCTTCTGCTCGCGGGCGCCCGACTCGATGTCGAGGTCGAACAGGCGTTGGCCGTCGACCAGTGCAACACGCAACTCCTCGGGTTGAGTCGCGTTGATCAGCATTCTTTTCATGTAGTACCAATGGTTTCCGGGGCTACCGGAAACGGCGATCGGCACACACGACTCTCACGGTCGGTGCTCGGGCGCGTATTCAGGAATGGCGGGCCATTCCCGTGTCCAGCGGCGCTCGGCACTGGGTGCCGGTCCGCGACTACGTCTCCTGCTTCCTGTGTTTCAGAAGCACTTGAGTCAGGAGGAGGAATCGGCTGTCGGAGGCGGACGAAAAATGCGTCTGGATCAAGCTAGAAGCTACGCAGTCCAACAGCCGTACATCTCCACCCTACACATGTTCCTTAAGAATCGGGCGCCGCTCGCAGTATCCGGAGCGGGTTGGCATCTCGCGCTCACCGAAGTGGTCGCGGCTCATGTTTCAAGGCTTTGGTTTCGAGTCGTTAGCGGGTTGGAAATTTTCGTATTTCCGCTGAAACGCCTCTGTAGGACGGCCTGACGTCCGTTCAAAGTGTTTGCAGGCGAGGGGGAAATGCAGGTTGGCAATCATCCGCAGGCCAGGCCGCTTATGGCGGCTTCCCGACTATAGCAGCAATGATTAAGTGCTTCAATTGAATGAAAAATTGTTATGATGTACGGATGACTACTCCCGCCTCTCCGACCACCGGTGTCCAGCTGCTCGATGTGCCGCCGGAACTGGCTGGTCAACGTATCGACAATTTCCTTATCGCCCGTCTCAAGGGTGCGCCCAAGACCCTGATCTATCGCATCCTGCGTAAGGGCGAAGTGCGCGTGAACAAGGGGCGGATCAAGCCCGACTATCGGCTCCAGGCCGGAGACCAGGTGCGCGTGCCGCCGCTGCGCCTGGCCGAGCGTGATGAGCCGGCGCCGCTGGCGCAGGGGCTGCTGGAGCGGATGGAGGCGGCGATCGTCTACGAGGACAAGGCGCTGATCGTGGTCAACAAGCCCGCCGGGATCGCCGTGCATGGCGGCAGCGGCGTGAGCGCCGGGGTCATCGAGGTGTTTCGCCAGTTGCGCCCCGATGCCAAGGATATCGAATTGGTGCATCGTCTCGATCGCGATACCTCCGGCCTGCTGATGATCGCCAAGAAGCGCAGCATGTTGCGTCACCTGCATGAGGCCCTGCGGGGCGAGAAGATCGTCGACAAGCGCTATCACGCCCTGGTCCGTGGCCACTGGCCGGCTGGCAAGAAGAACGTGCGCGCGCCGCTGCTGAAGAACAACCTGCGTTCGGGCGAGCGAATGGTAGAGGTGAACGTCGAGGGCAAGGACGCGCTGACCGAGTTCCGGGTGCTGCGTCGCTTCGGCGATTTCGCCACCCTGGTGGAAGCACGCCCGATCACCGGGCGGACCCACCAGATCCGCGTGCATGCCAAGCACGCCGGGCATGCCATCGCCGGCGACCCGAAGTATGGCGACGAGGATTTCTCCCGCGAGATCCGCGAGCTGGGCGGCAAGCGCCTGTTCCTGCATGCCGCGCAGTTGCGCGTGCCGCTGCCCGACGGGCAGGTGCTGGAGCTGGAGGCGCCGGTGGACGAGATGTGGCAGCGTTCGCTGGAGCGTTTGAATGACTGACTACGCGTTGCTGGTATTCGATTGGGACGGCACCCTGGTCGACTCGATCGCGCGCATCGTCGATTCGATGAAGGCGGCGGCGCGGGAAACCGCTCTGCCGGAGCGGGACGATACCCGGATCAAGGGCATCATCGGCCTCGGCTTGCCCGAGGCGATCGCTTCGCTCTATCCGGAGGTTGGCGATCCTGCTCTGGTCGAGCGTTTCCGGTGTGCCTACAGCGAGCATTACCTGGCGCAGGAAGCGCAGCCGTCGCGGTTGTTCCCCGGCGTGGCCGAAGCCATGGTGCATTTTCGCGAGGCCGGGTTCCGCCTGGCGGTCGCCACCGGCAAGAGTCGGCGCGGCCTGGACCGGGTGCTGGCGGGGCATGGCTGGAGCGATTTCTTCGATATCACCCGCTGCGCCGACGAAACGGCCAGCAAGCCGGACCCGTTGATGCTCCACGAGATCCTGGCGCACTGCCGGGTCGAGCCGGGGCGGGCGCTGATGATCGGTGATTCGCCGTTCGACCTGGAAATGGCGCGACGGGCGGGGATGGATTCGGTTGCGGTGGCCTATGGCGCCCAATCGCTGGAGCAGTTGCGGCCTTATGCGCCGCGGCTGGAAGTTGAGCATTTCACCGAGTTGCGCGCCTGGTTGGGCGGTGCTCGACGTGAGGCGGTTTCAGGAGTGGTTGAGCATGTCTGACGAGTGGAAGTCGGAAACGCCGAAGGCGAATGACGACAAGAGCTGGAAGCTGCTGGAAAAGGCGGTCCTCGCCGGGGTCCAGGAGCAGCGGCGGGCGCGGCGCTGGGGGATATTCTTCAAGTCGCTGACCTTCATCTATCTCTTTGTCGTGCTGCTGGCCTTCAGTCCGTTCGGCAGCCTGGAGAAATCGGCCTCGCGCAGCGGTAGCCACACGGCGCTGATCGAGGTGAAGGGCATGATCGCCGACGATGAGCCGGCCAGTGCCGACAATATCGTCACGGCCTTGCGCGCGGCGTTCAAGGATGAGGGTACCAAGGGGATCGTCCTGCGGATCAACAGTCCGGGCGGCAGTCCGGTGCAGTCGGGCTATATCTATGACGAGATTCGTCGCCTGCGCGGCGAGCACCCGAACGTCAAGGTCTATGCGGTGATCAGCGACCTGGGTGCCTCCGGCGCCTACTACATCGCCAGCGCCGCCGACCAGATCTACGCCGACAAGGCCAGTCTGGTCGGTTCCATTGGCGTGACGGCGGCCAGCTTCGGTTTCGTCGGCACCATGGAGAAGCTCGGTGTCGAGCGGCGCGTCTATACCTCCGGCGAGCACAAGTCGTTCCTCGATCCTTTCCAGCCGCAAAAGCCCGAGGAGACCCAGTTCTGGCAGCAGGTGCTGGATACCACCCACAAGCAGTTCATCGACAGCGTGAAAAAAGGGCGCGGCGACCGGCTCAAGGTCGAGGGGCATCCGGAGCTGTTCTCGGGTCTGGTCTGGTCCGGCGAACAGGCATTGCAGCTCGGTTTGATCGACGGTCTGGGCAATGCCAGCTATGTGGCGCGCGAAGTGGTGAAGGAGAAGAAGATCGAGGACTACACCGTGCAGGAGTCGCCGTTCGATCGCTTCGCCAAGAAGTTCGGTGCCAGTGTGGCGGAGCGCCTCGCGCTTTGGATGGGCTGGCAGGGGCCGGTACTGCGCTGAGAGCGTTTCCCTTCTTTATATGGGAATGCCGGATATGGGAATGCCGGCTCAGGGGATTTCGACGCCTTCCTCGAGGAGCATGTCGACCAGGCGGATCAGGGGCAGTCCCACCAGGCTGGTGGCGTCCTCTCCTTCGGTGGAGCGGAACAGGCTGACGCCCAGGCCTTCCGCCTTGAAGCTGCCGGCGCAGTCCAGCGGGCGTTCCGCTTCGACGTAGCGGCGGATGCGGCTCTCGTCGAGGTGGCGGAAGTGCACGGTGAACGGCACGCATGCCACCTGGATGCGTCGGCTGGCGCTGTTGAGGAGGGCCAGTCCGGTGAGGAAGGTCACGCTCTTGCCGCTGGCGTCCCGTAGCTGCTGGATGGCGCGTTCGGGGGTGTGCGGCTTGCCGAGGATGTTGCCGTCGAGTACGGCGACCTGGTCGGAGCCGATCACCAGGTGTTGCGGATAGCGTCCGGCCAGCGCTTCGGCCTTGCTGGCGGAAAGGCGGCGCACCAGTTCCTCGGCACTTTCCCCGGCGCGATGGCTTTCGTCGATATCGGGGCTGGCGCTTTCGAAGGGAAGGCGCAGGCGGGTCAGGAGTTCGCGTCGGTAGGGGGAGCTGGAGGCGAGGATCAGGTCGGGCATGAGGTTCTCCATGGCGAGCGGCCGATTTTAACGAAAAGACTCGTCCTTACAGCGGTTTATGGCTAATTTCCTTTGACAGGCGCGGGGGCGTCCCTATAATGGCGCGCTTATGTTGAATGGGCCGATTCCACCTCATATCGATCCGCGCAAGTTGGTCGACCGCGGCGCCACCCTCGAGGGTGTGTACGCGCTCGCCGATATGCCGCGTGTATGCGAGCAACTGACCAGCGATGCCGGTGAGGTGCGCGTGAAGGTTTCCTTCGAGCGCGACCACCAGAAGCTGGCGGTCATGCATATGCAGCTCGATACCGAGGTGAGCATGGTATGCCAACGCTGCCTGGATGCGGCGGCCATTCCCGTGCATGGCGAATATACCTACGCCATTCTTCGGGAAGGTCAGTCCGCCGACGGTCTGCCGAAGGGGTACGATGCGCTGGAAGTGGGGGAGGAACCCCTGGACCTGCTGGCGCTGGTCGAGGACGAGCTGTTGCTCGCCTTACCCATCGTTCCGGCCCATGACCCCGAAGTATGTCAGCACCCGGCTGGATTCGTCGTCGAAGACGAGCCGGAGTCGAGCGAAGTCGAGGACAAGCGTCCTAATCCGTTCAGCGTACTGGCACAGTTGAAGCGTGACCCAAACGTTTAGGAGTTAATCAATCATGGCTGTTCAGCAGAACAAAAAGTCTCGTTCCGCTCGTGACATGCGTCGTTCCCACGATGCGCTCGAGTCCAATGCTCTGTCCGTGGAAAAGAGCACCGGTGAAGTCCACCTGCGCCACCACGTATCCCCGGACGGCTTCTATCGCGGCCGTAAGGTAGTAGACAAGGGCTCCGACGAGTAATCCTTGTCCGCACCAATCATCGCGATTGATGCAATGGGTGGGGACTTCGGTCCCCACTGCGTTGTTCCGGCCTCTATTGCCTTCCTGGCCGAGAATTCCTCTTCGCAACTGATCCTCGTCGGTCAGCCTGCCCTCCTCGAAGAACTCCTTTCCCGCTATCCGTCGCTCGACCGGCAGCGCCTGCGTGTGCATGCGGCCAGCGAAGTGATAGGTTCAGACGAACGTCCCTCCCAGGCCTTGCGTGGCAAGCCGGACGCTTCCATGCGCGTGGCGCTGGAGCTGGTCCGCGACGGCCGGGCGCACGCGTGCGTCAGCGCCGGCAATACCGGGGCGTTGATGGCGCTGTCGCGGCACCTGCTGAAGACCCTGCCCGGTATCGACCGCCCTGCGATGGTGACGGCGGTTCCGACCGAGAAGGGGCATTGTCATCTGCTCGACCTCGGCGCCAACGTGGATTGCAGTGCCGAGCATCTCTATCAGTTCGCGGTGATGGGCGCGGTGGCGGCAGAGGCCTTGGGCTGCGTCTCGCCCCGGGTCGCCCTGCTCAACGTGGGGACCGAGGAGATCAAGGGCAACCAGCAGGTCAAGCTGGCGGCGAGTCTGTTGCAGAAGGCGCAGGGGTTGAATTTCAGCGGATACATAGAGGGCGATGGCCTGTATCGCGGCGAGGCCGACGTGGTGGTCTGCGACGGTTTCGTCGGCAACATCCTGCTGAAGGCCAGCGAAGGCCTGGCTGCCATGGTGTCGGCGCGGATCGAACAGCGCTTCCGCGATGGACTGGCGGCGAAGCTGGTCGGTGCGCTGGCGTTGCCGCTGCTGCGCCGGCTGCGCGGCGATATCGCTCCGGCACGCTATAACGGCGCCAGTTTCCTCGGATTGCAGGGGATAGTGGTGAAAAGCCATGGGTCTGCCGCCGAGGAGGGTTTCCAGAGCGCCTTGCGTCGCGCGGCACTGGAAGTCCGGGAAAACCTGCCGCAACGATTGCATGGCCGTCTCGAGCATCTGCTGCTCTAATGTGTGACCGGGCGGTCCAGGCAGCCATCCAACACTCAGTTTCCTGCGCCAGTCGCGGCTGGCGCGTTATCTCCGACGAGCAAAAGACCACAAGGGACCTATTCAATGTCTGCATCCCTCGCATTCGTCTTCCCTGGCCAGGGTTCGCAATCCCTCGGCATGCTGGCCGAGCTGGGCGCCCAGCAGGCGCTGGTGCGCGATACCTTCGCCGAGGCCTCCGAGGCGCTCGGTTACGACCTTTGGGCGCTGGTCCAGAATGGTCCTGAAGAGCGCCTGAACCAGACCGACAAGACCCAGCCGGCCATCCTCACGGTTTCGATCGCGCTCTGGCGCCTCTGGCTGGCCGAGGGCGGTGCGCGCCCAGCGTTCGTCGCCGGGCACAGCCTGGGCGAATATTCCGCGCTGGTCGCGGCCGAAAGCCTGGCGTTCGCCGATGCGGTCAAGCTGGTCGAGCGTAGGGGCCAACTGATGCAGCAGGCGGTTCCGGCGGGGCAGGGCGGCATGGCCGCGATCCTTGGCCTGGAAGACGCCGATGTATTGGCGGCCTGTGCCGAGGCGGCCCAGGGCGAGGTGGTCAGCGCGGTCAACTTCAACGCGCCGGGGCAGGTAGTGATCGCCGGTGCCGCGGCTGCCGTTGAGCGTGCCATCGAGGCATGCAAGGCACGCGGCGCCAAGCGCGCGGTGGCGCTGCCAGTCAGCGTGCCGTCGCATTGCGAACTGATGCGTCCGGCCGCCGAGCAGTTCGCCGCCTCGGTCGAAAGCCTGCAGTGGCAGGCGCCGAAGATTGCGCTGGTGCAGAACGTCAGCGCCGCCGTGCCGGCTGATCTCGATACGCTGCGCCGCGACCTGCTGGCACAGCTGTACAGCCCGGTTCGCTGGGTGGAGAGCATCCAGCTGCTGGCGGAAAAGGGCGTCACCGAGCTGGTCGAGTGCGGGCCGGGCAAGGTCCTGGCAGGCCTCAACAGGCGCTGCGCGAAGGGCATCAATACCCATGGCCTGGATGGCGTCGAGGCGTTCGCCGCCACGCGCGCCGCCCTGGCCTGAGAGAGAGAAAGGAGAGAATCCCATGAGTCTGCAAGGTAAGGTCGCATTGGTAACCGGCGCCAGCCGTGGCATCGGCCAGGCGATTGCGCTGGAACTGGGGCGCCTGGGTGCCGTGGTCATCGGCACCGCGACCAGCGCGTCCGGCGCCGAGAAGATCGCCGAAACCCTCAAGGCCAATGGCGTCGAGGGTGCGGGCCTGGTCCTGGACGTTTCCAGCGACGAATCCGTAGCCGCGACCCTGGAGCACATCCAGCAGCATCTCGGCCAACCGCTGATCGTGGTCAATAACGCCGGCATCACCCGCGATAATCTGCTGGTGCGCATGAAAGACGACGAGTGGTTCGATGTGGTCAACACCAACCTGAACAGTCTCTACCGTCTGTCGAAAGCCGTTCTGCGCGGTATGACCAAGGCCCGCTGGGGGCGCATCATCAACATCGGTTCCGTGGTCGGCGCCATGGGCAATGCCGGGCAAACCAACTATGCCGCGGCGAAGGCCGGCCTGGAGGGCTTCACCCGTGCGCTGGCCCGGGAAGTCGGTTCGCGTGCCATTACCGTGAATGCGGTGGCGCCGGGCTTCATCGACACCGACATGACCCGCGAGCTGCCGGAAGCCCAGCGCGAAGCGCTGCTGGGCCAGATTCCGCTGGGTCGCCTGGGGCAGGCGGAAGAGATCGCCAAGGTGGTCGGCTTCCTCGCTTCGGACGGCGCAGCCTATGTGACCGGGGCCACCGTGCCGGTCAATGGTGGGATGTACATGAGCTGAATGTGACGTTACCTTTCTCGGGTCTGTCATAAGCGCTGTCTAGAATTCGTTGCGGAATTGCAGCCGGGTTATTAGATAGAATTATCGAAGTGGCCGTGGGAAGGTGAGGCGTTCAGCTTGAAAAGCAGAAAACCCTTTCTATACACTTACCCGCAGCCCAGCTGCTCGGATTTTCCATAGGAGTGAAAACAAGGTATGAGCACCATCGAAGAACGCGTTAAGAAGATCGTCGCTGAACAACTCGGCGTGAAGGAAGAAGAAGTCACCAACAGCGCTTCCTTCGTCGAAGACCTGGGCGCCGACTCCCTTGACACCGTCGAGCTGGTGATGGCTCTGGAAGAGGAATTCGAGACCGAAATCCCTGACGAGAAAGCTGAAAAGATCACCACCGTTCAGGAAGCCATCGACTACATCGTTGCTCACCAGCAATAAGTAGTCGTCGGATTTTCCGACGTGGAAAAGCCGCACAGCCTGTAAGGGCGTGCGGCTTTTCTTTAGCGCCTTACCTACTCTGGTAGTCTGTCGGCGCAACCCCGTGAAATGAGAAAGAGGAAGTCGTAGTGTCGCGTAGACGCGTCGTCATTACTGGCATGGGCATGCTGTCGCCGCTGGGCCTGGATGTCCCGAGCAGTTGGGAAGGTATTCTCGCCGGTCGCAGCGGGATCGCCCCGATCGAGCATATGGACCTGTCCGCCTATTCCACCCGCTTCGGTGGTTCGGTCAAGGGTTTCAATGTCGAGGAATACCTGTCCGCCAAGGAAGCCCGCAAGCTCGACCTGTTCATCCAGTACGGTCTCGCCGCCAGCTTCCAGGCCGTTCGCGATTCCGGCCTGGAGGTCACCGACGCCAATCGTGAGCGTATCGGCGTATCCATGGGTTCCGGTATCGGCGGCCTGACCAATATCGAGAACAACTGCCGATCCCTGTTCGAGCAGGGGCCGCGGCGCATCTCGCCGTTCTTCGTGCCCGGTTCGATCATCAACATGGTTTCCGGCTTCCTGTCGATCCACCTGGGTCTGCAGGGGCCCAACTACGCCCTCACCACCGCCTGCACCACCGGTACCCACAGCATCGGCATGGCTGCTCGCAACATCGCCTATGGCGAGGCCGACGTGATGGTCGCCGGCGGTTCCGAAATGGCTGCCTGCGGTCTCGGCCTGGGTGGTTTCGGCGCGGCTCGCGCGCTCTCCACTCGCAACGACGAGCCGACCCGTGCCAGCCGTCCGTGGGACCGGGATCGCGACGGCTTCGTCCTGTCCGACGGTTCCGGCGCCCTGGTGCTCGAAGAACTGGAGCACGCCCGTGCCCGCGGCGCGCGGATCTATGCCGAGCTGGTTGGCTTCGGCATGAGCGGCGACGCCTTCCACATGACCGCGCCGCCGGAAGACGGCGCCGGTGCCGCCCGCTGCATGAAGAACGCGCTGCGCGATGCCGGCCTGGATCCTCGCCAGGTCGATTACATCAACGCCCATGGCACCTCCACCCCGGCCGGCGACATCGCCGAGATCGCCGCGGTGAAGAGCGTGTTCGGCGAGCATGCCCATGCGCTGTCGATGAGTTCGACCAAGTCGATGACCGGCCACCTGTTGGGTGCCGCCGGTGCGGTGGAGGCGATCTTCAGCGTGCTGGCCCTGCGCGACCAGGTCGCCCCGCCGACCATCAACCTGGACAACCCGGACGAAGGTTGCGACCTCGACCTGGTGGCCCATGAAGCCAAGCCGCGCAAGATCGACGTGGCCCTGTCGAACTCGTTCGGTTTCGGCGGGACCAACGGCACCCTGGTGTTCCGCAGGTTCGCCGACTGATGCTGGACTGGGTCGACGGCCGGCCCGCCGCCGAGCTGTCCGTGCGCGATCGCGGACTGGCCTATGGCGACGGGCTGTTCGAGACCCTGGCGGTGCGCGCCGGCACGCCGCGTCTCCTGGAGCGCCACCTGGCGCGCCTGGAAGAGGGGTGTCGGCGCCTGGCGATCCCTCTCGACGCCGCGGCGTTGCGCCAGGAGTTGCTGGCGTTCTGCGCGGCGCTGGGCGACGGTGTCGCCAAGCTGATCGTCACCCGCGGCGAGGGTTTGCGTGGCTACGCGCCGCCTGCCGAGGCCTCGCCGCGGCGAATCCTCTCCGGATCGCCGCGTCCGGCCTATCCCGAGCGCCACTGGCAGCAAGGCGTGCGCCTGTTCGCCTGCCGCACGCGCCTGGCCGAGCAGCCCCTGCTGGCCGGCCTCAAGCACCTCAATCGCCTGGAGCAGGTCCTCGCCCGTGCCGAGTGGAGCGACGCCGGGCATGCCGAAGGGCTTATGCTGGACGTGCACGAGCGGGTAGTGGAGGGCGTGTTCAGCAACCTGCTGCTGGTTCTCGACGGCACCCTCGTGGCGCCTGACCTGCGGCGCTGCGGCGTCGCTGGAGTGATGCGCGCGGAATTGCTCGAGCGCGCCGAAGGAATCGGCGTCCCGCTGGCGATACGGGATGTTTCCATGGCTGAACTGGCGACGGCCGACGAGGTCTTTCTGTGCAACAGCCAGTTCGGCATCTGGCCGGTCCGGGCATTGGACGAGCACGTCTGGCCGGTCGGCAAGCTGACCCGTAAACTGCAAGACCAACTTCGCGACGACCTGGATTTCTGACTTTGATGCGCAAACTGCTGGTGCTGCTGGAGAGTGGCCTGTTGTTCGTTGGCCTCTGCGTCGGCCTGGCTGCATGGCAGCAGCAGCGGGCGCTGGAGCAGCCCCTGCAATTGACCGAGGAGCGCCTGCTGGACGTTTCCTCGGGCTCCACGCCGGGCGGCATGCTCGCGCGTCTGGAGCAGGAAAAGGTGCTCCATGGCGCGTTCTGGCTGCGCCTCTACTGGCGTTTCAACCTGCCGGGCCAGGCCCTGCACAGCGGCGAATACCGCCTCTTGCCGGGGATGAAGGGCGCCGACCTGCTGGAACTCTGGCGCGAAGGCGAGGTGGTGCAGTACAGCCTGACCCTGGTCGAGGGCTGGAGTTTCCGCCAGGTGCGCGAAGCGCTCGCCAGGCAGGGCAAGCTGGAGCAGACCCTGGCCGGCCTGAGCGACGGCGAGATCATGCAACGCCTCGGCAAGCCCGACGAAGTGGCCGAAGGGCGCTTCTTCCCCGATACCTACCGCTACACCCGTGGCATGCGCGACATCGACATACTGCGCAAGGCCTACCAGCGCATGCAGACCATCCTCGCCAAGGAATGGGATGGCCGCAGCCAGGACCTGCCTTATCGCGACGCCTACCAGGCGCTGATCATGGCCTCGCTGGTGGAAAAGGAAACCGGCGTGCCGGAAGAGCGTTCGCAGATCGCCGGCGTCTTCGTCCGCCGCCTGCAGCGCGGCATGCTGTTGCAGACCGATCCGACGGTGATCTATGGCATGGGCGAGCGCTACAACGGCAAGATCACCCGCGCCGACCTGCGCGAACCGACCCCTTACAATACCTATGTGGTGCCGGGCATGCCGCCGACCCCGATCGCCCTGGCCGGGCGCGAGGCGATTCGCGCCGCGCTGCATCCGGCCGAGGGTGAGACCCTGTATTTCGTGGCGCGCGGCGATGGCAGCCATGTGTTCTCCAGCAGCCTGGACGAACACAACAAGGCGGTCCGCGAGTACCAGTTGAAGCGTCGCTCGGACTATCGCTCCAGCCCCGCGCCCATCACCCCGCCGCCACAATGAGCGGCGCAGCCAAGATAAGGAGTGCCGTGTGACCGGCCTGTTCGTCACCCTGGAGGGCCCGGAAGGGGCCGGCAAGAGCACCAACCGCGACTACCTGGCCGAGCGCCTGCGCGAGTGCGGCATCGAGGTGCAGTTGACCCGCGAGCCTGGCGGCACGCCTCTCGCCGAGCGCATCCGTGAACTGCTGCTGGCGCCCAGCGACGAGCCGATGGCCGCCGATACCGAGCTGTTGCTGATGTTCGCCGCGCGGGCCCAGCATCTCGCCGGGGTCATCCGCCCGGCGCTGGCGCGCGGGGCCGTGGTGCTCTGCGATCGCTTCACCGATGCCACCTATGCCTACCAGGGCGGCGGGCGCGGTTTGCCGGAGGCGCGCATCGCCGCGCTGGAAAGCTTCGTCCAGGGCGACCTGCGGCCCGACCTCACGCTGGTCTTCGACCTGCCGGTGGAAATCGGCCTGGCGCGGGCGGCGGCGCGTGGCCGGCTCGACCGTTTCGAGCAGGAGGACCGACGCTTCTTCGAGGCCGTGCGTCAGACCTACCTGCAGCGCGCCGCGCAGGCCCCGGAGCGTTACCAGGTGCTCGATGCCGGGTTGCCGCTGGCCGAGGTGCAGGCTGGCCTGGATCGGCTGCTGCCGAATCTGCTGGAGCGTCTGAATGGCTGATATCTATCCCTGGCAGCAGGCGCTCTGGAGCCAACTGGGCGGCCGCGCCCAGCACGCCCACGCCTATCTGCTCTACGGTCCCGCCGGGATCGGCAAGCGTGCCCTGGCCGAGCATTGGGCCGCCCAACTGCTCTGCCAGCGCCCTGCCGCCGCTGGCGCATGCGGCGAGTGCAAGGCCTGCCAGTTGCTGGCCGCCGGTACCCATCCGGACTACTTCGTGCTGGAGCCGGAGGAGGCGGAGAAACCGATCCGGGTCGATCAGGTCCGCGACCTGGTTGGCTTCGTGGTGCAGACCGCGCAACTGGGCGGGCGCAAGGTCGTGTTGCTCGAACCCGCCGAGGCGATGAACGTGAACGCCGCCAACGCCCTGTTGAAAAGCCTTGAAGAGCCGTCGGGCGATACCGTGCTGCTGCTGATCAGCCACCAGCCCAGCCGCCTGTTGCCGACCATCAAGAGCCGCTGCGTGCAGCAGGCCTGCCCTTTGCCGGGCGCGGCGGCTAGTCTGGAATGGCTGGCGCGGGCCCTGCCCGACGAGCCGGCCGAGGCCCTGGAGGAACTGTTGGCGCTTTCCGGCGGCTCGCCGCTCACCGCCCAGCGCCTGCACGGCCAGGGCGTGCGCGAGCAGCGCGCGCAGGTGGTCGAGGGGGTGAAGAAGCTGCTCAAGCAGCAGATCGCCGCCAGCCCACTGGCCGAAAGCTGGAACAGCGTGCCGTTGCCATTGCTCTTCGACTGGTTCTGCGACTGGACGCTGGGCATCCTGCGCTACCAGTTGACCCACGACCAGGAGGGGCTGGGGTTGGCCGACATGCGCAAGGTGATCCAGTACCTGGGCGACAAATCCGGGCAGGCCAAGGTGCTGGCCATGCAGGACTGGCTGCTGCAACAGCGGCAGAAAGTGTTGAACAAGGCCAACCTCAACCGTGTCCTGCTTCTCGAAGCCCTGCTGGTGCAGTGGGCAAGCCTGCCCGGGCCGGGCTAGAATCCCGCTGATATTCGACTGGCAGGAACCTGCATGAGTTTGCCACCCAATCTGGGGCCGCGTAACGGCATCCTGTCCTTGACCATCAAGGACAAGTCCGTGCTGTACGCCGCCTACATGCCGTTCATCAGGAACGGCGGGCTGTTCATTCCCACCAACAAGAACTACAAGCTCGGCGACGAAGTCTTCATGCTGCTCAACCTGATGGAAGAGCCGGAGAAGATCCCGGTGGCCGGCAAGGTCGTCTGGATCACCCCGAAGGGCGCCCAGGGCAACCGTGCGGCTGGCATCGGCGTGCAGTTCAACGACGGTGACAACACCGCCCGCAACAAGATCGAAACCTACCTGGCCGGGGCGCTGAAGTCGGACCGGCCGACCCACACGATGTAACGCTAGACAGGATCATGCTGGTCGATTCCCACTGCCACCTCGATCGCCTCGACCTGGCCGCCCATGGCGGCTCGCTCGATGCGGCGCTGGATGCCGCGCGAGCGCGTGGCGTCGGTCAATTCCTCTGCATCGGCGTCAGCGCCGACAATGCCCAGGCGGTGAAGGCCCTGGCCGAGCGCTATGCCGACGTGCACTGTTCGGTGGGCGTGCACCCGCTGGACCTGGAGCCCGGAAGCGCGCCAGCGCTGGACTGGCTGCTGGGCGAGCTGGCGCATCCGCGGGTGGTGGCGATCGGCGAGACCGGCCTCGACTACCACTACGAACCGGAAGCCGCCGAGTTGCAACAGGAGGCGTTTCGCCTGCACCTGGAAGCCGCGCGGATCACCGCCAAGCCAGTGATCGTGCACACCCGCGAGGCGCGCGCCGACACGCTGGCGCTGCTGCGCGAGGCGGCGTTGCCGCAGGCCGGCGTGCTGCATTGCTTCACCGAGGACTGGGAAATGGCGCGATCGGCGCTGGACCTGGGCTTCTACATTTCCCTGTCCGGCATCGTCACCTTCCGCAATGCCGATGCCCTGCGCGAGGTGGCTCGCCAGGTACCGGCCGACCGGCTGTTGGTGGAGACCGACTCGCCCTACCTGGCGCCGATTCCCCATCGCGGCAAGCCGAACCTGCCGGAATACGTGCGCGATGTCGCCGAATTCCTCGCGACGTTGCGTGGCGTCAGCCTGGAAACCCTGGCGGAGCAGACTACCGCCAATTTCCATCGGCTGTTTCCGTTGGCCCGCTAGGCCGGCGCACGGATAAAAAAAACCCGGGTTCTGGGGGATGAATCCGGGTCAAGACCATTAGGAGTGGAACAAAGGTACGCATTCCTCGGTACCTTCACTGGCTGGGTACTTGGGGGGAGATACCGCGCGCCAGTACCTTTCAGTATTGGTCATGTTCGTGGGGCGTCCAGACAGGGCTGGCGGTTTTTTAAACAGATTTGGAATACCCTTGCGGTCCTTGAGTACCTAGGTGCCTGCGACCTGGCGCAAGATCGCCAGGGTATCGTCGATCACCGTCGAACTCGTGTAGAAGTGCGGGGAAAAACGGATACCTCCGCCACGCTGGGCGCAAATGACCCGTTCCTGGCGAAGCGTTTCGAAGAGTGTCCGATTGTCCTGGCCGTCCAGGCTGAAGGTCAGGATGCCCGCGCGTCGGCTCGGGTTCCGCGGGCTGTGCAGGCGTACCCCGGGAATTCCCGACAGACCGTCCTGTAGCCACTGGACGCGCTCGGCGATGTCTCTGCCGACCCGCTCCATGCCGACCTCCTCCAACAGCCCCAGGCTGGCCTCCAGGGCCATCGCGCCGAGCATGTTCGGGCTGCCGCATTCGAAGCGCCGGGCGCTGCGCGCCGGCCGCCAGTCGCGACGCTCGTAATCGAGGGCATGTTCCAGCATGTGCCAGCCATATTCGTGCAGCGCCAGGCGCTCGCGCTGCTCGGGATGGCAATAGAAGACGCCCAGCCCTTCGGGGCCGAGCATCCACTTGTGCCCATCGGCCATGGCGAAGGCACAATCGTAGGCCTGTACGTCGAAGGGCAGGGCGCCGAGCTGCTGGATCGCGTCGATGCAGAACAGCACCCCGCGGCGGCGACATCCCGCGCCGATGCGCTCCAGGTCAAGGCGCAGGCCGCTGGCGTACTGCACCGCGCTGATCGACAGCAGGCGGGTGCGCGGGCCGCAGGCGGCGAGCAGGGCGCTCTCGGGATCGTCGCCGGCGAGACCGACCTCGACCACTTCGACGCCGCGCGGGCGCAAGGCTTCCCAGACCACTCTATTGGAGGGGAACTCCTCGTTGCCGATGACGACCTGGTCGCCCTCTCGCCAATCCAGGCCGAAGGCTACGAAGGAAAGCGCCTCGGAGGTGTTCTTGACCAGGGCGAGGTCGCTGCCGGCGCGCGCATTGAGCAGTCGGGCAAGGCGCTCGCGCAGGCGATGTTCTATCTTCAGCCATTCCGGATAGTCGCTGGCGCCGTGGGCGACGTTCTCCCGGGCGAAGGCGCTCACCGCGTCGGCGGCGCGTCTAGGCCAGGGTGCGACCGCTGCGTGGTTGAGGTAGCGCAGACCGTTGGTCTGGTCGAATTCGTCCTGGTAACAATTCATCGTCGGATGTTCCGTGCATTTTCGTGCTGAATAGGCATAATACGCGGCTTCGATTTTTGACTCATTTTGACCTGACAGTCTTTTTATGCAGAAAGAGCCTCGCAAAGTTCGTGAATTTCGTCGCCGTGAACAGGAGATTCTCGATACCGCCCTCAAGCTGTTCCTCGAACAGGGGGAAGACAGCGTAACGGTCGAGATGATCGCGGATGCCGTCGGCATCGGCAAAGGCACGATCTACAAGCACTTCAAGTCCAAGGCGGAGATCTACCTGCGCCTGATGCTGGACTACGAGCGCGATCTCGCCGCCCTGTTCCATTCCGAAGACGTAGCCCGCGACAAGGAAGCCCTGTCGCGCGCCTACTTCGAGTTCCGCATGCGCGATCCGCAGCGCTACCGCCTGTTCGACCGCCTGGAAGAGAAGGTGGTGAAGACCAGCCAGGTGCCGGAGATGGTCGAGGAGCTGCACAAGATCCGCGCCTCCAACTTCGAACGCCTGACCCAACTGATCAAGGAGCGTATCGCCGACGGCAAGCTGGAGAACGTTCCGCCGTACTTCCATTATTGCGCTGCCTGGGCCTTGGTGCATGGCGCCGTGGCGCTGTACCACTCGCCGTTCTGGCGCGAGGTGCTGGAAGACCAGGAAGGTTTCTTCCACTTCCTGATGGATATCGGCGTGCGCATGGGCAACAAGCGCAAGCGCGAAGGCGACGCTCCCAGCGCCTGATACCTCTGGTGCCGGGACGCAGTCACTGCGCCCCGCGCACTCTTTGCCGGCAGGGATATACTCGTCGCCCATCGATCCGCCGGCGGGACGTCGGCTGCCCATTTCCGGCGAATCCGCCGGTGGCACCGTCCCGGTGGCGGCTCCACGTTCGTTCAGGAGTTCTCCGATGAGTGTCCGTGAATTCCCCATCCACTACATCGAACCGGTGTTCCGGCCCCCGAGCGAGGCGCATTCGCTGATCCTCCCGGTGACCAATGGCTGTTCCTGGAACAAATGCGGCTTTTGCGAGATGTATACCCAGCCGCAAAAGAAATTTCGCGCCCGCGACGATAACGAGGTACTGGAGGAGATCCGCCGCTGCGGCGAGCGCCTGATCGTCAAGCGGGTGTTTCTCGCCGATGGCGACGCCCTGGTATTGCCGACCCGCCGGCTGCTCGCGGTGCTGCAGGCGATTCGCCAGCACTTGCCGGAGGTGGAGCGGGTATCCAGCTACTGCCTGCCGCGCAACCTGCGCAGGAAGTCGGTCGACGAGTTGCGCGAACTGGCCGACGCCGGGCTGCGAATGGCCTATGTCGGCGCCGAGTCCGGCGACGACGAAGTGCTGGCGCGGGTCAACAAGGGCGAGACCTATTCCTCTACCCTGGATGCGCTGGAAAAGCTTGGCGAGGCGGGGATCAGTCGTTCGGTGATGATCCTCAACGGTCTGGGCGGAATGACCCTGAGCGCGCAGCACGCGGACAACTCCGCGCGCCTGATGAACGCCACCCAGCCGGAGTACCTGTCGACCCTGGTGGTGAGTTTCCCTACCGGCGAGCAGCGTTTCCGTGCTGGCTTCGCCGATTTCGAGGCGCTGGACCGGCGTGCCCTGTTCGTCGAGGTCGAACGCCTGTTGCAGGGTTTGGAGCTCGAAGACACGGTATTTCGCAGCGACCACGCTTCCAACTATCTGGTGCTCAAGGGCGAACTGGGTGCCGACAAGGCGCGCCTGCTGGCCGAGGTCCGCCAGGCCATCGAGCAGCCGCAGCACGCTGCCCTGCGCCAGGAGTGGCAGCGTGGCCTGTGATGGCGCGGAAGCTGCATCGGCTCGTCATTCGCCGGTTTTCCGACGCCGGCAGGGGAGATGACCGATGTTGCACCTGTTCCGTATCGCCCTGGCGATGCTCCTCCTGGGCAGCCTGTCCGCCTGCATGAAGCCCAGCGACCTGGCCGACGGCGCCGACTACTACCTGCGCGACGCCGGGGTGCTCGATCACAGCGCCAGCCAGCGCAGCAACAACCGGCGGATCCAGGCCGACTCCTTCATCTACATCGGCCAGGGCCCGTTCGTGCCGCCGGGCTACCGGTACGCGCGGCCGAACGTGGTGGCCGAGCAGGCCTTCGAAGGTTTCGTCGAGTATTTCCCGCTGGTGCGCCGCGCCAAGGCGCCGCTCGGTCTGGACGACGCGATGCGCGAGGCGCGTGCCGCCGGCGCTCACTACCTGCTGTACTGCCGTTTCGCCCGGGGCGACAACAGGATCGGCAACTGGGAGGAGTGGGAAGACGAAGAGGAACTCGGCCGGGTCGGGCGCGATCGCAGTGTCATCCAGGTCATGCTGATCGAGACCAGCACCCGTTTCCTGGTGGACAGCGCGACCATCCGCAGCCGCGGCGGTTTCCTGACGTTCTACGACGCCACCCCGGAAGACCTGCTGCGTCCCCCGCTGGAGCAATACGCCCAGGAATTGCTGGGCCTGAACAGTCGAGGAACAGGCTATGAGTGATACCGGCAAGGCCAACGACCTGCTGGCGCAGATCCCCAGGGGCGAAAAGAAGGGCCTGCCGCCCGTGCACCTGTGGAATCCGCCGTTCTGCGGCGACATCGACATGCGCATCGCCCGCGACGGCACCTGGTTCTACCTGGGCACGCCGATCGGACGCAAGCCGATGGTGAAGCTGTTCTCCAGCATCATTCGCCGCGACGGCGACGACTATTTCCTGGTGACTCCGGTGGAAAAGGTCGGTATCCGCGTCGACGATGCGCCCTTCGTCGCGGTGACCCTGCAGGTGCAGGGCGAGGGCGGGGCGCAGGTACTGCGCTTCGCCACCAACGTCGAGGACGAGGTCGAGGCGGACGCCGGGCATCCGCTGCGCGTCGAGATCGACCCCCGCACCCAGGAACCCACGCCCTACCTGCGGGTGCGCGACAACCTCGAGGCGCTGGTGCATCGCAACGTGTTCTACCAGCTGGTCGAGCTGGCGGTGCCGCGCCGGATCGACGGCATCGAATGGCTCGGCGTCTGGAGCCACGGCGAGTTCTTTCCCATCGGCCCGCAGCCGGACTGACAGGCGCAGCATGAAAAAAGGCTCCCGAGGGAGCCTTTTTCGTTTGCCTTACATGTTGGGGTAGTTCGGCCCGCCGGTACCTTCCGGCGCCACCCAGGTGATGTTCTGCGCCGGGTCCTTGATGTCGCAGGTCTTGCAGTGCACGCAGTTCTGCGCGTTGATCTGGAAGCGCTTGCTGCCGTCGTCGTTGGCCACCACTTCGTACACGCCTGCCGGGCAGTAGCGCTGGGCCGGCTCGTCGTAGAGCGGCAGGTTCTTCTCGATCGGAATGCTCGCATCGGCTAGCTTGAGGTGGATCGGCTGGTCTTCCTCGTGGTTGGTATTGGAGAGGAACACCGAGGACAGCTTGTCGAAGCTGAGCTTGCCGTCCGGCTTCGGGTAGTCGATCTTCGGCGCTTCGCTGGCCTTTTTCAGGCAGGCGTAGTCCGGCTTGTCGTCATGCAGGGTGACGGGGATCTTGCCGCCGAAGATGTTCTGGTCGATGAAGTTGAACGCGCCGCCGCCGATAGCGCCGAACTTGTGGATGGCCGCGCCGAAGTTGCGGCTGCGGAACAGTTCGTCGTACAACCAGCTGGCCTTGAACGCATCGACGTAGCTGGACAGCTCGTCGCCGCCTTCGCGGCCGGCGGCCAGGGCCTCGGCGATCGCGTCGGCGGCGAGCATGCCGGACTTCATCGCGGTGTGGCTGCCCTTGATCTTGGCGAAGTTCAGGGTGCCGAGGTCGCAACCGATCAGCGCGCCGCCGGGGAAGACCATCTTCGGCAGCGAATTCAGGCCGCCCTTGCAGATGGCCCGGGCGCCGTAGGCCACGCGCTTGCCGCCTTCCAGGTACTGCTTGACCACCGGGTGGTGCTTGTAGCGCTGGAACTCGTCGAACGGCGACAGGTGCGGGTTGCTGTAGGACAGGTCGATGATCAGGCCGACGAACACCTGGTTGTTCTCCAGGTGGTAGAGGAACGAGCCGCCGGTATTTTCGTCGTTCAGCGGCCAGCCGGCGGTATGGACCACCAGGCCGGGCTTGTGCTTGGACGGGTCGATGTCCCAGATTTCCTTGATGCCGATACCGTAGTGCTGGGCATCGGCCTCGCTGTCCAGGTTGTATTTCTTGATCAGTTGCTTGCCGATGTGCCCGCGGCAGCCTTCGGCGAACAGGGTGTACTTGGCCCGCAGCTCCATGCCGGGGGTGTAGTAGCCTTCTTTCGGGTTGCCTTCGCGGTCGACGCCGAGGTCGCCGGTGACGATGCCGCGGACCACGCCGTTCTCGTCGATCAGCGCTTCCTGGGCGGCGAAGCCCGGATAGATCTCCACGCCCAGTCCTTCGGCCTGCTGGGCCAGCCAGCGGCAGAGGTTGCCCAGGGAGATGATATAGTTGCCCTCGTTGTGCATGGTCTTGGGCACGAAGAAGTTGGGCACCTTGGTAGCGCTCTCGGCGCTCTTCAGGACGTAGATGTCGTCGCCGGTCACCGGGGTATTGAGCGGCGCGCCGAGTTCCTTCCAGTCGGGGAACAGCTCGTTCAGCGCGCGCGGCTCGAACACCGCGCCGGAGAGGATGTGGGCGCCCACTTCGGAACCCTTCTCGACCACGCAGACGCTGATCTCTTGACCGGCTTCGGCGGCCTTCTGCTTCAGTCGGCATGCGGCGGACAGACCGGCGGGGCCAGCGCCGACGATGACGACGTCGAATTCCATGTATTCGCGTTCCACTATCGATCTCCTACTCAAGGCTCACGGTATCTGTTTATTGGTGGCTGAGATCTTTCCCTGATCAGAGCGGGCGCATTATATATAGCTGCATGGGCAGGTCCAATACAAACGTTTGTTTGAATTCTTTGGAAGCCTGATAGAATCGGCATTCGAGGGGGGGAAACCACCCTTTTGCCGTATTGACCGAAAAGGGTGATCCGGTCAAGATACGGGCGGTTTTGCGGTCGCTGTCTAGCAGAGTGTCGGTTTCCGGCCGGCGAGCATCACCGGCCAGGCCTGTCTGGCGACATCCTTATTCACCGGAGAATAACGAGGAATCCATGAAGGTTCTTGTAGCAGTCAAACGAGTGGTCGACTACAACGTCAAGGTCCGCGTCAAGGCGGACAACTCCGGCGTCGACCTCGCCAACGTCAAGATGTCCATGAACCCCTTCTGCGAAATCGCCGTGGAAGAAGCCGTGCGCCTGAAAGAGAAGGGCGTGGCTACCGAGATCGTCGCTGTCTCCGTCGGCCCGACCGCCGCCCAGGAGCAACTGCGCACCGCGCTGGCGCTGGGCGCTGACCGTGCGATCCTGGTGGAGAGCAACGACGAGCTGAACTCCCTGGCCGTGGCCAAGCTGCTCAAGGCCGTGGTCGACAAGGAGCAGCCGCAGCTGGTGATCCTCGGCAAGCAGGCCATCGACAGCGACAACAACCAGACCGGCCAGATGCTCGCCGCGCTGACCGGCTACGCCCAGGGCACCTTCGCCTCCAAGGTCGAGGTCGCTGGCGACAAGGTCAACGTGACCCGCGAGATCGATGGCGGTCTGCAGACCGTCGCGCTGAACCTGCCGGCCATCGTCACCACCGACCTGCGCCTGAACGAGCCGCGCTACGCGTCGCTGCCGAACATCATGAAAGCCAAGAAGAAGCCGCTGGACGTGGTGACCCCGGACGCCCTGGGCGTTTCCACCGCTTCCACCGTGAAGACCCTGAAGGTCGAGGCGCCGGCTGCACGCTCCGCTGGCATCAAGGTCAAGTCCGTGGCTGAACTGGTAGAGAAACTGAAGAACGAGGCGAAGGTAATCTAATGGCTATCCTGGTTATCGCTGAGCACAACAACGCGGCCCTGGCGGCTGCCACCCTGAACACCGTTGCCGCTGCCAAGGCCATTGGCGGCGACATCCACGTGCTGGTCGCCGGACAGAACGTTGCCGCCGTGGCCGAAGCCGCCGCCAAGGTCGAGGGCGTCTCCAAGGTGCTGGTCGCCGACAACGCCGCCTACGCCCATCAACTGCCGGAAAACGTCGCACCGCTGATCGCCGAGCTGGGCAAGAACTACAGCCACGTGCTGGCCCCGGCTACCACCAACGGCAAGAACTTCCTGCCGCGCGTCGCCGCGCTGCTGGACGTCGACCAGATCTCCGAGATCGTCGAAGTGGTCAGCCCCGACACCTTCAAGCGTCCGATCTACGCCGGCAACGCCATCGCTACCGTGCAGTCCTCGGCTGCGGTCAAGGTGATCACCGTGCGTACCACCGGCTTCGACGCCGTCGCCGCCGAAGGCGGTTCGGCTGCCGTCGAGCAGGTTTCCGGTCCGGCCGATGCCGGCAAGTCCGCCTTCGTCGGCGAAGAGCTGGCCAAGTCCGACCGTCCGGAACTGACCGCTGCCAAGATCGTGGTCTCCGGCGGCCGCGGCATGCAGAACGGCGACAACTTCAAGATCCTCTACGCCCTGGCCGACAAGCTGGGTGCCGCAGTCGGCGCTTCCCGCGCCGCGGTCGACGCCGGTTTCGTGCCGAACGACATGCAGGTCGGCCAGACCGGCAAGATCGTCGCCCCGCAGCTGTACATCGCGGTGGGCATCTCCGGTGCCATCCAGCACCTGGCGGGCATGAAGGACTCGAAGGTGATCGTCGCGATCAACAAGGACGAAGAGGCTCCGATCTTCCAGGTCGCCGACTACGGCCTGGTCGCCGACCTGTTCGACGCCGTACCGGAGCTGGAAAAGGCCGTCTGAGCCCGATTCCAAGCCGACAAGACCCGCTCCCCGGAGCGGGTTTTTTTATGTCCGGGCTGCGACGCGTGACCCTTTGGTCACGATTCCTGCCTTCGGTCCGCCCAAGCGGAGGTGTCTCATTTACAATGCGCGACGTCTCTAGCTCCTGAATGTGCTTTTCCGGCATCTAGCAACCGAGGTTTTCATGATCATCAAACCGCGCGTGCGTGGCTTCATCTGCGTCACTACCCATCCGGCAGGCTGCGAGGCCAACGTCAAGCAACAGATCGACTACGTCGAGGCCAAGGGCCCCGTCGTCAACGGACCGAAGAAGGTCCTGGTCATCGGTTCCTCCACCGGCTATGGCCTGGCTGCCCGCATCACCGCCGCGTTCGGTTCCGGCGCCGATACCCTCGGGGTGTTCTTCGAGCGTCCGGGCAGCGAGAGCAAGCCGGGCACCGCCGGCTGGTACAACTCGGCGGCCTTCGAGAAGTTCGCCCACGAGAAAGGCCTGTATGCCCGCAGCATCAATGGCGACGCTTTCTCCGACGAGGTGAAGCGGCTGACCATCGAGACCATCAAGCGCGATCTCGGCAAGGTCGACCTGGTGGTCTACAGCCTGGCCGCGCCGCGCCGTACCCATCCGAAGAGCGGCGAAGTGTTCTCCTCGACCCTCAAGCCGATCGGCAAGTCGGTCAGCTTCCGTGGCCTGGACACCGACAAGGAAGTGATCAAGGACGTGGTCCTGGAGGCGGCCAGCGACCAGGAAGTCGCCGATACCGTTGCGGTGATGGGCGGCGAGGACTGGCAGATGTGGATCGACGCGCTGCTGGAGGCCGACGTGCTGGCCGACGGCGCGAAGACCACCGCGTTCACCTACCTGGGCGAGAAGATCACCCACGACATCTACTGGAACGGTTCCATCGGCGCAGCCAAGAAGGATCTCGACCAGAAGGTCCTCGGTATCCGCGACAAGCTCGCCCCGCTGGGCGGCGACGCGCGCGTGTCGGTGCTCAAGGCGGTGGTGACCCAGGCCAGCTCGGCGATCCCGATGATGCCGCTGTACCTGTCGCTGCTGTTCAAGGTGATGAAGGAGCAGGGTACCCACGAAGGTTGCATCGAGCAGGTCGACGGCCTGTACCGGGAGAGCCTGTACGGCGCCGAGCCGCGCCTCGACGAGGAAGGCCGCCTGCGTGCCGACTACAAGGAACTGCAGCCGGAAGTGCAGTCCCGTGTCGAGGAGCTGTGGGACAAGGTAACCAACGAGAACCTTTACGAGTTGACCGACTTCGCCGGCTACAAGAGCGAGTTCCTCAACCTGTTCGGTTTCGAGGTCGCTGGGGTCGACTACGAGCAGGACGTCAACCCGGACGTACAGATCGCCAACCTGATCCAGGCCTGAGGCCTGTATCCGAGCCGTCCTCGCGACGGCTCCCGCTCCCCCGCACCGGCGCCCAGGCGCCGGTTCGCGTTTTCAGCGACCGGCCACCTGGGCGTTCCGTACGCCGTCGAGGAAGGCCTGGTAGTGCTGCGCGGTTTCCTCCGGGCGTTCGACCATCGGCACGTGTCCGCAGTTTTCCATGATCACCACGCTGGGCCGCTTCAGCAGCGGACGCATCACCTCGATGCTGGAGACGTCCAGCACGCGGTCGCGGTCGCCCCAGAGCAGCAGGGTCGGTGCCTCGATCTTCGGCAGTTCCGGCTCCAGCGGGATGTAGCGCTGGCGCAGTTGTTCGAATATCTGCGCGTTGAACGCCGACGCGGCTACCGCGCGTTCGCCGAGGTAGCGCTTGAGCGGCGCCGGCAGCGGCGGTTGCTGGACGAACACGAAGTCGAGCAGCTTCTGGAAGTCTTCCGGCTGGCGCACCACCAGGGGATTCTCGCCGCGCTCCAGGTCCTCGAACAGTTCGCTCTTGCGCGCCGGCATCACCCCGGCGTTGTCGATCAGCGCCAGCGATAGCACCTGTTCCGGATGGCGCGCCGCGTAGAGCGCGGCGATGTGCCCGCCCATGGAGTTGCCGGCCAGGTGCAGGCGGCGCACGCCGATGGCGGCGGCGAAATTGGCGACTCGCTCGGCCTGGGTGCCGACGTCGTAGCTGGCCTGTTGCGGCTTGCTGCTGTCGCCGAAGCCGGGCAGGTCGAGGGCGACCACATGGTAGCGCTCGGTCAGCGGCCGGGCGAAGCGCAGCCAGTTGTCCTTGTCGGCGCCGAAGCCGTGGATCAGCAACAGGGTCGGGTTCTTCTCCGAGCCACCTTCCAGGTAGGCGATCTCCAGGTTGTCGACCTGCACGCTGTGCTCGCTGAGACCGGCGAGACCGCGCTCGACGGTGCGTACGCTGGCGAGGAGGGTAGCCGGGACGAAGTAGAGGACGCCGGCGGCGACCGCCAGCAGCAGAACCAGACCGAGGAGGAATCGTTTCATGGGTGTCCGAAGGCTTCAGGAAAAAAGGGGCCAGCGCTGAACGCTAGCCGTGCCGGCCCGCTGTCGCAAGCCTTGTGACGAGTCTAGGCGTGCTGCCGGTGGTCGGCGCCGAACCTAAGGACGGCGGTTCATTCGCCGGGTCGATAGAGATGTCGATGCTCGGCGCGGTACAGCGAAGAGTCGGCGAAGCCTTCGGCGGCCAGCACCTCGCCGACCAGGATCAGCGCGGTGCGGCGGAAATTCCTGGCGGCGACCTTGGGCAGGATGTCGCCGAGGGTGCCGCGAACCTGTTCCTGGTCGGGCCAACTGGCCCGGTGGATCACCGCGACCGGGCAGTCGGCGCCGTAGTGCGGCAGCAGTTCCTCGACGATCTTCGCCAGGTGGGCGACGCCCAGGTGGATCGCCAGGGTCGCCCGGTGGCGCGCCAGGTCGCCCAGGCTCTCGCCTTCCGGCATCTTCGTGCGTGCGGCGTAGCGGGTCAGGATCAGCGTCTGGGACACTTCGGGCAGGGTCAGCTCGCAGCCGAGCAGGGCGGCGCAGGCGGCGGTGGCGGTGACCCCGGGGACGATCTCATAGGGGATGCCGAGTTCGCGCAGGTGGCGGATCTGCTCGCCGATGGCGCCGTACAGGGAGGGATCGCCGGAATGCACGCGGGCTACGTCGAGGCCGCGGCGATGGGCTTGCGCGAGTAGCTCGACGATCTGTTCGAGGTCCAGCTCGGCGGTGTTCACCACCTGGCCGGCCTGGTGCCCCTCGAGCAGCGCTTGCGGAACCAGCGAGCCGGCGTAGAGGATCACCGGGCACTGGCGGATCAGGCGCTGCCCCTTGACGGTGATCAGGTCAGGGTCGCCGGGACCGGCGCCGATGAAATAGACGGTCATGGGAGTTCTCGTTCGGTGAGAAGACGTGCCAGGGCGATGCTCGCCCGATCGTCGCTGCGTTTCGCCCCGAGCAGATCGGCGCGACCGCCACCCAGGCGTTCGGCCAGGGCCAGGGCGGCGGCCTCGGCGACGCTGGAGCAGCCGGTTTCGCGCAGCGCGACGGCGGAGGGGCTGAGCAGGCGCGGCTCGTAGTCGTGCAGGACGGCGGGTGCGAGGAAATGCACGGGGCGTTCGAGCAGCGCGGCCAGTTGCCGCAGGCCGGGTTCGTCGCGTTTGCCGTCGATGCTGGCGAGGGCGTCCAGCTCGGCCAGGCTGCGCCCGTGTTCGCCCAGCGTTCGCTCCAGCAGCGCGCGCAGATGCTCGGCGCTACAGCCTCGGCGGCAGCCGATGCCGGCGATCAGCAGGCTGGGGATGGGCAGGGGCATGCGCGCACCGGAGGAAATGGAAGGAGAGGCACTATGGACCCGCGACCGGCAAGGGTCGCGGGTGGCAGGCGGTCAGGCGTCGACGCCGCCCCGGTTGCGCCGGAACAGCCAGGCAGCGGCCAGGCCGAGGGCGGCCCAGAACAGCGCATTGCTGACCAGCGAGGCGACCACGAAACGCTGGGCCAGGGCTTCCGGCGCCAGGCTGGCATGGACCTCGGGCTGCGGCGCGCCGAACAGGTGCGGCAGCGCCAGCAGGACGGCGCCGACCAGCTTCAGCGGCCAGTTGCCGCCGAACACCAGCAGGGCCAGGCCCACCGCGGTGGCGGCGGCGGTGGCGATCCACCAGTACTGGCGTTGCACCAGGTCGGCCGCGGCGGTACCCGGCAGCTCCGGCGGCAGGCCCAGCGACGGCGCCAGGCAGAACACCGCGTAGCCGGCCAGGCCCCAGAGCAGGCCCTGCCAGGTCTGGCCCGGCGCGCGCAGGGTGAAGAGGCCGGCGAGCATCAGGGCGAAGCCGACCGCCACCACCAGGTTGCCGCCGGTGGTGGAGAGGGTACGCTGCCAGCCGTCCTCCGGCTCCCAGGCCTCCTCGTCGTGGACATGGGCGGCGACGCCGGGGGCGTGTTCGTGGGGCTGGGCCGCGACCGGCTCGCTCTTCTCGTAGGTCTCCGCCTCGAGGATCAGCGGGGTGACCCAGAGAATCTGCAGCAGGGTCAGCAGCAGGGCGGCGAGCAGGCCGGCGAAGCCGGCGGTCTGGGCGATGCGCTTGATCATTCTGGTTCCCTCGCGACTCAGTGGCAGGGGAAGCCGGAGCTGTGCCGGGTATCGTGGGCGGCGTTGTGTACCGCGTCGATGTGCGAGAAACCGGCGAAATAGACCAGCAGCGCGCCGAGCAGGCCGGCGCCGATGGCCAGGCTCAGTCGCTTCGACAGGGAGGTGGTGGAGCTGGCGTGCGCCAGGGTGCTGCTGGACATGGTGCGTTCCCTCTGGATTGGCATGGGCGTGGCAGAGGAGTACGCACGAGGAACGGGACCGGACGGCCCGCTTCACGCTTGCGCCCGCCCACCGCGGGTGAATCAAACGAAAGGTTCCAGGCCGGTCTCCGGGCTCGCGCGCGATGCGCTTACCGTTGCGGGGGCAGCGCCGGACTGGCTCGGAGAGCGTCACCGGCTTCCCGTTTCACCTCGTGCGCGCCGGCACGAGACACCTGGGACAACCCGCCTAGGACAGCATGAAGGACCGCCGGGCGTCAACCGGCCCGATTGACCCTGGCCCGCGCACTGCGTAGCCTTGCCGGTTCGAGGTTCCTCGCCGGCGACGGCGGGGCTAAGAGGGAACGCGGTCGATGCCGCGGCTGCCCCCGCAACTGTGAACGGCGATCGTTCCCCAATGCCACTGCGTGACGCGGGAAGGCGGGGAACCGGCGGAGACGCCAGACCGTGAGCCAGGAGACCTGCCTCGTCGATCCCGTGGCGCGATGCCCGGGGACAAGACTTCCATACAACCGGGCGGGGTGATCCGGTGGCGAATCCGTTGCGCGGCCCCTGCGTCCGCGCCACTCGTCCGCATGCCCGCCGAGCTGAACAAGGGCTGCCCATGAAAACCCTGGCGAAACTCCCCGTCACCATCGTCACCGGCTTCCTCGGCGCCGGCAAGACCACCTTGCTCCGGCACATGCTGGACAACGCCGAAGGCCGGCGCATCGCGGTGATCGTCAACGAGTTCGGCGAACTCGGCATCGACGGCGAGATCCTCAAGCAATGTTCCATCGGCTGCAGCGAAGAAGAGGCGCAGGGCCGCGTTTTCGAGCTGGCCAACGGTTGCCTGTGCTGCACCGTGCAGGAAGAGTTCTTCCCGGTGATGCGCGAGCTGGTGGCGCGCCGCGGCGACCTTGACCAGATCCTCATCGAGACCAGCGGCCTGGCCCTGCCCAAGCCGCTGGTGCAGGCTTTCCAGTGGCCGGAAATCCGCAACGCCTGCACGGTCGACGCGGTGATCACCGTGGTCGACAGTCCGGCGGTGGCGGCCGGTACCTTCGCCGCCCATCCCGAGCAGGTGGACCAGCAACGCCGCCAGGACCCCAACCTCGACCATGAATCGCCGCTGCACGAACTGTTCGAGGACCAGTTGGCCAGTGCCGACCTGGTGATCCTGAACAAGGCCGACCAGCTCGACGCCGAGGCCCTGGCGCGGGTCCGCGCGGAGATCGCCGGGGAGCTGCCGGCGGCGGTGAAGATCGTCGAGGCGAGCCGGGGCGAGCTGCCGCTGCCGGTCTTGCTGGGACTCAACGCCGAGGCCGAGCTGCACATCGACGGCCGGCCGACCCACCACGACCACGAAGGCCACGAGGACCACGACCACGACGAGTTCGACTCCTTCCACGTCGATCTCCCCGAGGTGGAGGAAGCTGCGCTGCTCGAGGCCCTCGGCGAGCTGGTGGAGCGTCACGACATACTTCGCATCAAGGGTTTCGCCGCCATTCCGGGCAAGCCCATGCGCCTGTTGGTACAGGGCGTCGGCAAGCGCTTCGACAGGCATTTCGACCGCAAGTGGCTGGCCGACGAAGTCCGCAGCACCCGGCTGGTGGTGATCGGCCAGGAGCTGGACCAGGCCGCCATTGCCAACCAGCTGCGCACAGCGCTTGCCTGATCCGTGATCCCCGGCCGGGGCCGGCGATGGCGATTCGCCGGCCCCAGCTTCTTGCGTCCTACCGGTAGAACGTCCATGCACCTGTTGCGCACCCAACCCGGCGGCTTCGTTCCCGACGACGGCATCGCCCACCTGGCCCAGACTCCCGCCGAGCTGGTGATCCTCTGCAGCGGCGATTCGCACCTCGCATTGCTGGCCGAGGCCGCCCGTGCGCTGCCGGACGACTACCCGAGCCTGCGCCTGGCCAACCCCATGCAGTTGCAGAACCACGCCTCGGTGGACCTCTACGTCGAGGAAGTGCTGCGGCACGCGCGGGTGATCCTGCTTTCGCTGCACGGCGGCATCGGCTACTGGCGCTACGGCGTGGAGCAACTGGTGGCGCTGGCCGAGCGCGGCGCGCTGCTGATCCCGGTGCCCGGCGACGACCGCCCCGACCCGGAGCTGAGCGCCCTCGGCAACCTGCCGGCGGAGCAGGCCGAGCGCTTCTGGCAATACTTGCGCCAGGGCGGCCTGGAGAACGCCGGGCAGTTCTACCGCTGCCTGGCCAGCCAGTGCCTCGGCCGCGACTACGCCTGGCGCGAACCGCAGGCGCTGCCGCGGGTGGCACTGTTCCATCCACGGCATGCCGAGGTGACCCTGGAACACTGGCGTGCCGACTGGCAGGCCGGGCGTCCGGTGGTCGCGTTGCTGTTCTATCGCACCCACCTGCAGGCAGCCAACACCGCCTTCATCGCACGCTTCTGCGAACGCCTCGCGGCGCAGGGGCTCAACCCGTTGCCGATCGCGCTGGCCAGCCTCAAGGAAAGCGCCTGCCTGGCGCAGGTGGAAGACTGGCTGGAGCGCAGCGACGCCGCGCTGATCGTCAATACCACCGGTTTCGCCCAGTCCAATCCGGAGGCGCCCGAGTTGCGTCCGTTCCGTCGCGACGTGCCGGTATTGCAGGCGATCTGCTCGCTGGACAACCGCCCGCTCTGGCTGGACAACCCGCAAGGCCTGGGGCCGCGCGACCTGGCCATGCACGTGGCGCTGCCGGAGCTGGACGGGCGCATCGTCACCCGGCCGATCAGTTTCAAGGGCCTGGCCTGGCGCAGCGAACGCAGCGAGAGCGACGTGGTCTGCTATCTCGCCGACGACGAGCGCATGGATTTCGTCGCCGAACTGGCGCGGCGCTGGGCCGAGCTGGCGCGCAAGCCAAACGCGGAAAAACGGGTGGCGCTGGTGCTGGCCAACTACCCGACCCGCGATGGCCGGATCGGCAATGGCGTCGGCCTGGACACCCCGGCGGCGGCGCTGAACATCCTTCGTGCCCTGCGCCAGCAGGGCTATCCGGTCGACGGACTGCCCGCCAGCGGAACCGAGCTGATCCGCCAGTTGCTCGGCGGCGTCAGCAACGACCTGGAGCATCTCGACCTACGGCCCTGCGCCCAGAGCCTGGCGCTGGACGACTACCTGGCCTGCTTCGCACGCCTGCCGGAGCGCAATCGCCAGGCGGTGCTGGCGCGCTGGGGCGAGCCGCAACAGGACCCGATGTTCCGCGACGGACGGATGATGGTCGCCGGCCTGCGCTATGGCCTGACCTTCGTCGGCATCCAGCCGGCGCGCGGCTATCAGCTCGATCCGGCGGCGGTCTACCACGATCCCGACCTGGTGCCGCCGCACGGCTACCTGGCGTTCTACTTCTGGCTGCGCCACGCCTACCGCGCCGATGCCCTGCTGCACGTCGGCAAGCACGGTAACCTGGAATGGCTGCCGGGCAAGGGAGTCGGCCTGTCCGCCGAATGCTGGCCGGACGCGTTGCTCGGTCCGCTGCCGAACATCTATCCGTTCATCGTCAACGATCCGGGGGAGGGCGCCCAGGCCAAGCGCCGCACCCAGGCGGTGATCATCGACCACCTGATGCCGCCGCTGACCCGCGCCGAGAGCTACGGCCCGCTGCGCGACCTGGAGCGCCTGGCCGACGAGTTCTACGATGCCTCGCTGCTCGACCCGCGCCGCGCCGAACAGTTGCGCGGCGAGATTCTCGTCCTCCTGCGCGACAACCGTCTCGACCGCGAGATCGGCTTGCAGCTCAGCGACGATCCGGACAGCTGGCTGCCGCAGCTGGACGCCTATCTCTGCGACCTGAAGGAGTCGCAGATCCGCGACGGCCTGCATGTGTTCGGCGAGTCGCCGAGCGGGCGATTGCGCCTGGATACCCTGCTGGCGCTGCTGCGGGTTCCGCGCGGCGATGGCAAGGGCGCCAACGCCGGGTTGCTGAAGAGCCTGGCGGACGACCTTGGCCTGGGCTTCGATCCGCTGGCCTGCGACATGGGCGAGGCCTGGCAGGGCGCGCGGCCTGCCTGCCTGGAAGAGCGGGGCGGGGAGCCCTGGCGTACTCTCGGGGATACCCGCGAACGCCTGGAATTGCTGGCGTTGCACTGGATAGAACGCTGCCTGGGCGGCGAATCGCCGCCTGCCACCTGGCGTGCCAGCGGCGAGGTGTTGCGCGGCTTGTGCGAACAGGTGGCACCGACCCTGGACGCCTGTGGCGGGGCCGAGATCGACGGGCTGCTGGCAGCCCTCGAAGGGCGCTTCGTACCGGCCGGTCCGAGCGGCGCGCCGAGTCGCGGGCGACTCGACGTGCTGCCCACCGGACGCAACTTCTTCTCGGTGGACGTGCGCAACCTGCCGACCCCGACCGCCTGGCGCATCGGCTTCCAGTCGGCCAACCTGCTGCTCGAGCGTCACCTGCAGGAACATGGCGATCACCTGCGCCAGCTCGGCCTCTCGGTGTGGGGCACGGCGACCATGCGCACCGGCGGCGACGACATCGCCCAGGCCCTGGCCCTGCTCGGCGTGCGACCGGTCTGGCAGGCCGGCAGCCAGCGCGTCGCCGATTTCGAGATCCTCCCGGTCTCCCTGCTGGACCGCCCGCGGGTCGACGTGACGCTGCGGGTCTCCGGGTTCTTCCGCGACGCCTTCGCCAACCTGATCCGCCTGTTCGATGCGGCGGTGCAGGCGGTCGCCGAGCTGGACGAGGCGGAGGAGCTGAACCCGCTGGCCGCTCGCGTACGCCTGGAGCGCCAGCGCCTCGAGGCGCAGGGCACGGCGCCGGCGGAGGCGCGCCGGCAGGCCGGCTGGCGGATCTTCGGCGCCAAGCCGGGTGCCTACGGCGCCGGCGTGCAGGGCGCAATCGAAGAGCGGCTGTGGGAGACCCGCGCCGACCTTGCCGAGGTCTACCTGAACTGGGGCGGCTACGCCTACGGTGCCGCCGACGACGGCACGCCGGCGCGGGAACGCTTCGCCCAGCGCCTGGAACGCCTGCAGGCGGTGCTGCACAACCAGGACAACCGCGAGCACGACCTGCTCGATTCCAACGACTACTACCAGTTCCAGGGCGGCATGCTGGCGGCGGTGGAAACCCTGCGCGGCGCGCCGGTGGCCAGTTACCACGGCGACCACAGCCAGCCGGACAACCCGCGCATCCGCACGCTCAAGGAAGAACTCAACCGGGTGGTGCGGGCGCGGGCGGTGAATCCGAAGTGGATCGCCGGGATGAAGCGCCACGGCTACAAGGGCGCCTTCGAACTGGCGGCGACGGTGGACTACCTGTGCGCCTTCGATGCCACCAGCGAGCTGATCGACGACCACCAGTACGCGCTGCTGGCCGACGCCTACCTGCTCGACGCGGAGACCCGCGAGTTCGTCCGCCAGCACAATCCGCAAGCCTTGCGCGACATGGCCGAGCGCCTGGTGGAGGCGCAGCGGCGCGGGCTCTGGCAGGAGCCGGGGGCCTATCGCGAGGCCCTGGAGAACCTGCTGCTGGACGTCGAAGAGGAATAGCGGAGCGGCATGGCCGCTCCCACCGCTTTCAGCGCCGCTCGGCGAGCCGCCGGGCGGCGTCGCGGAGAATCCGCTCGGTGCCTTCCCAGCCGAGGCAGCCGTCGGTGATCGAGACGCCGTAGCGCAGTTCGCCGCCAAGCGCCTGGCAACCGTCGAACAGGTGGCTTTCCAGCATTACCCCGACCAGGTCGCTGGCGCCGGCCAGGCGCTGGTCCAGCACGCTGGCGAGGACGCCGGGCTGGTTCAGCGGGTTCTTGCCGCTGTTGGCGTGACTGCAATCGACCATCATCCGCGTGGCGATGCCCTGGCTTTCCAGGGCCTGGCGCACGGCCTGCACCTGCTCGGGGCCGTAGTTCGAACCGTGGCGGCCGCCGCGCAGCACCACATGGGTGTCCGGATTGCCGCGGGTCTCGATCAGCGCCGGGTGACCGTGCGGGTCGAGGCCGAAATGGCGGTGGCCGTGGGCCGCCGAACGGATCGCGTCGCAGGCGATGCCGACGCCGCCGTCGGTGCCGTTCTTGAAGCCCACCGGCAGGCCGAGGCCGCTGACCAGCTCGCGGTGGATCTGCGATTCGCTGGTGCGCGCGCCGATCGCCGCCCAGCTCAGCAGGTCGTCGAAGTAGCCGGCGGCCAGCGGTTGCAGGAGTTCGGTGGCCAGCGGCAGGCCGAGGCGCAGCATGTCCAGCATCAGTTGCCGGGACAGCGCCAGGCCGGCGGCCATGTCGTCGCTGCCATCCAGGTGCGGGTCGTAGGCGAGGCCCTTCCAGCCCACCGTTGTGCGTGGCTTTTCCACGTAGGCGCGCATCACCAGGAGCAACTGGCCGTCGAGTTCGTCGCTCAGCGCCGCGAGGCGTTCGGCGTATTCGAGGGCGGAGCGGGGATCGTGGATCGAACAGGGACCGACTACCACCAGCAGGCGCGGGTCGTCGCCGTCGAGGATGGCGCGGATGGCGTCGCGGCTGGCGGCGACCTGGCTGGCCAGCTCCAGCGGCAACGGCTGGCGGGCCTTGAGTTCGAGCGGGCTGGGCAGGCGTTCCAGGGCGGTACGGGCGGTGGCGCTGGGCAGGGCGACGGCCTGGACGTTCGGCGAAAGGGTGGTCAGTGCGGATACGGATGAGTTCATGGTCTGGCTTCCTGGGCTGGCGGCGGGCGTCCCGCGCGCGTCGTGCCCTATCGAGGTGTTCGGCAATGTCGTGGGTTGGCGAGCGGCTGGCGGCCGTCGCTAAATCGCCAGGTGTTGAGCGGGTAGCCAGTGCGGTAGCGGTATGCGGTCATGATCGATGTCCTGTGCGTTGGTCTGTGGTTGTGGCCTTGTGGGCCGGAAAAACGGGCCGGAAAAACAAAACCCCCGGTCGGGGAGCCGACCGGGGGTTTGCGTGTGCAGGGTAGGCGTCCCGTATACCGTGGGCGCCGTTGGGGTATCAGGCGCCGGAGTGGCTAAACCAATACCCGAAGAAATACGCGGCACGGGGTGCCTGCGGCGCACGCGCGCGCAACGACAAGCCAGGGCGCGAGGCACTGGAATGCAGGTGCGGATGGCGGGTGTGCGGCATGGGTTTCTCCCGTGAACGAGTCCCGAGCTTACTGCAAGCGAGGCGGCCGGTTCAACGACTGTTTCACGGTTCGATACCGGCGCCGCCGGCCTGATAGACTTGGCGGTCCGTATTTCCGTCCGTCCGCCGCAGGAATCCCCATGAGCGCTACCGTGCATTACCCCCTGTCCGCCGTGGTCGCCGCCGACGAACTGAAGCTGGCGCTGTGCCTGGCCGCGGTCGATCCGGCGATCGGCGGGGTACTGATCGAGGGGCCGCGCGGAATGGCCAAGTCGACCCTGGCGCGGGGCGTCGCCGAACTGCTGCCGGCGGGCGAGTTCGTTACCCTGCCGCTGGGCGCCAGCGAGGAGCGCATCGTCGGCAGCCTCGACTTGGACGCCGCCCTCGGCGAAGGTCGCGCGCGGTTTTCCCCGGGCGTGCTGGCCAAGGCCGACGGCGGCGTGCTCTACGTCGACGAAGTGAACCTGCTGCCGGACCACCTGGTGGACTTGTTGCTCGACGTCGCCGCCAGCGGCGTCAACCTGGTCGAGCGCGATGGCATTTCCCACCGGCATCCGGCGCGTTTCGTGCTGATCGGCACGATGAACCCGGAAGAGGGCGAACTGCGCCCGCAACTGCTCGACCGTTTCGGCCTCAACGTGCGTCTCGACACCCAGCCGCCGCCGGCCGAGCGGGCAGAGATCATCCGTCGCCGGCTGGCCTTCGATGCCGACCCGCAGGCCTTCGTCGAACGCTGGGAAGGCCAGCAGGACACCCTGCGCCGCCGTTGCGCCGAGGCGCGCCGGCGGCTGGCGCGGATTCCCCTGGACGATGCGGCGCTGGACAGCATCGCTCGACGCTGCTTCGAGGCGGCTGTCGATGGCCTGCGCGCCGACCTGGTCTGGCTGCGCGCGGCGCGCGCCCATGCGGCCTGGCGCGGCGGCGAGCGGATCGAGGCGGAGGACATCGATGCGGTGGAACATTTCGCCCTGCTGCATCGCCGTCGCCAGTCGAACCCGCCATCATCGGCGGCCAATCCACCGCCACCGCCCGCGGCGGCCCCTGTCGCGCTCCCGGAGCGCACCGGCGACGGCGAAGGGCAGTGGGGCGAATTGCCGGCTCGGCCGGTGGCCATGGGGACCGCCCGCGAGCTGCCGCGCTGGCCAAAAAAGCCCTGAGCATCCGCCCGCGCTCGGTCATGGGTGCGGATGCCAGGAGCAGACCCGGAGCCCTGCGCGGCGGACTTGGCGGCGCCCTGAGCCAGGGTGCGGAGGGCGCCATCCAATGGTTGCCGACCCTGCTGCGTGGACGTCCCCGACAGCGTCGCGACCTGCTTCGCCAGCCGCGCAGCCGGCGCCCGGGCGAACTCTGGCTGGTGATCGTCGATGCCTCCGCCAGCACCCGCCGGTACGGCGCCCTGGCCCAGGCCAAGGGAGTGTTGGCGACGCTGTTCGAGGAGGCTTATCGGCAGCGCATCCGCCTGGCCGTGCTGCATGCCACCGGGCAGCAGGCGCAATGGCTCTGGCAGGGGCAGAAGGCCTCGCGGGAGTTGCAGGACTGGCTGCGCCAGCTGGGCGCCGGCGGCGGTACGCCGCTGCTCGACGCCCTGCACCAGGCCGCTGGCTGGCTGGCGCGCCGACAGCGGCAGAAACCCGCCGAGCATCAGCGTCTGCTGGTGCTCACCGACGGCCGTCTGCGCGACTGGCCGGCGCTGCCGGAGGCTGCCTGCCCGAGCCTGCTGGTCGACCTCGAAAGCGGCCCGTTGCGCCTGGGCAAGGCCGAGCGCCTGGCCCGGGAACTGGGGGCCGAGTATCGGCATATCAGTGAATTGAACGAAGTCTGAGGGCGTTTCGGCGAGTCCTGCGGCTTTTTCGGTCAAATTGTATTTCGACTGTAATTCAATAAATATTATGCGCGTAATATCTTCCTGCGATCCAGCCAATCCATCTCACGGAGATATCCTCATGTCGCCGATTTCAGTCGTTATCGCCGGTTACGCCCGTTCGCCGTTCCACTTCGCCAGGAAAGGCGCGCTGGTCGATATCCGCCCGGATGACCTGGCCGCCGCGGTGCTCAAGGGGCTGGTGGAGAAACTCGATCTCGACCCTGCGCTGCTGGAGGACGTGGTCATGGGCTGCGCCTATCCGGAGGCGGAACAGGGCATGAACATCGCGCGCATCGCCAGTTTCCGTGCCGGCTTCCCGCAGAGCCTCGGCGGTGCGACCCTCAACCGTTTCTGCGGTTCGTCCATGAGCGCCGTCCACTACGCCGCCGGGCAAGTCCTGCTGGGCGCCGGAGAAGCCTTCATCGCCGCCGGGGTAGAGTCGATGACCCGGGTGCCGATGGGCGGCTTCAACCTGTCGCCCAATCCCGCGTTGCTGCAGGACTATCCGGCGGTATACATGAGCATGGGGCAGACCGCCGAGAATGTCGCCGAGCGCTACGCCGTCAGCCGCGTCGAGCAGGAAGAGATGGCCGTACGCTCCCACGCCAAGGCAGTCGCCGCGCGCGAGGCCGGCTTGCTGCGCGAGGAGATCGTCGCCATCGACACCCCCGCCGGCCGGGTCGCCGAGGATGGCTGCATCCGCCCGGGCACCAACCTGGAGAGCCTGGCCCAGTTGAAGCCGGCGTTCGGCGGCAGCGTCACCGCCGCCACCTCGTCGCCGCTCACCGATGGCAGCGCCGCGCTGCTGGTCTGTAGCGAGGACTTCGCGCGCCGCCACGGGCTGGCGATCCTGGCGCGGATCAAGGCGGTGGCGGTGGCCGGTTGTGCGCCGGAGATCATGGGCATGGGGCCGGTGCAGGCGACGCGCAAGGTTCTGCAACGGGCCGGGCTGGGCATCGCCGACATCGACCTGGTGGAGATCAACGAGGCCTTCGCCAGCCAATCCATCGCCTGCATCCGCGAACTGGGGCTGGACATGGACAGGATCAACCTGGATGGCGGCGCCCTGGCCATCGGTCATCCGCTGGGCGCCACCGGCGCGCGGATCACCGGCAAGGCCGCTGCGTTGCTGCGGCGCACCGGCGGGCGCTATGCCATCGCCACCCAGTGCATCGCCGGCGGCCAGGGCGTGGCGACCCTGCTGGAAGCGGTGGAGTGATCGCGCGCCGATGAAAAAAGGCCCGGTGGATGAGCCGGGCCTGGATGGGGAACCTGCGCCGGCGGCCCGGCGCAGGGTAGTCGCGGTTACTTGATGAAGTCGTGACCCCAGCGTTCGATCTGGCTGGCGCTCTTCTGCATCTGCAGCGACCGCGATTGTACTTTCTGGCCGGCGGCGGCGATCTCGTCGTCGACCACCTTGGTCGACAGCGACAGCCAACTGGTCACGAAGGCCATGGCGTCGCTGTGGATCTCCAGGGCGTCCTGGTTGATGTTGGCGATGCCGTCGCACTTGCTGTGGTAGCACTCGTCGTAGGCCTTGCCGGCGGTGCCGCCGTACTTCTGCGCCTGCTCTTCGGTCTTCAGGCCCTCGGCGCCGGTGAACAGGCCGCCGAAGGCGATGCCGCTGTTGAAGAACTCGGCGTAGTCGGAGCGGAAGTCGATCTCGGTGCCTTCCGATTGCTGGCCGCGCAGGCGGAAGTAGGCTTCGAACAGGCGCTCGATGGCGGCCGAGCCGGGCGGACCCTGGAGGCCGAAGTCGGAACCGTCGCCGTCATAGATGAAGTTGCCGAAGTTCGGCGAGCCGATCATGTCGAAGTTCAGGTAGGCCTTGATCTTCTTCTTCTCTTCCGGGGCGAGGTTCTGCACGTAGTGGGTCGAGCCCACCAGGCCGGCTTCCTCGGCGCCCCACCAGGCGAAGCGCACCTTGTTGACCGGCAGCGCCTTGGCCAGCAGCACGGCCATCTCCAGTTGGGCGGCGCTGCCCGAACCGTTGTCGTTGATACCGGGGCCTTCGAACACCGAGTCGAGGTGCGCGCCGACCATCACCACGTTGTTCGGGTTGCCGCGACGGGTCTCGGCGACCACGTTGTAGGTCTCGGTCTTCTTGCGTACCACGTCGACCACCAGGTGCAACTGCAGGTCCGGGGTCTGCGACCAGGCCACGCCGTTGTCGTAGGTGGCGAAGATCACCGGGATGCCGCCCTCGTAGGACTCGCCCACGGTGACGTTCTCCAGGCCCTTGCGGTCGTCGGTGTTGCCCTGGTTGAAGATGATCACCCCGGCGGCGCCGGCGGCCGCGGCGTTCTCGGCCTTCTGCTCGAAGTTGCAGGTGCCGCGCTGGATCAGCGCGATCGAGCCGGCCGGGAAGTTGGCGAAGTCTTCCGCCTCGCAACCGCTGGTGGAGGTGTTGCCGGCGCCGAGGGACAGGTCCACCGGGACCACCTTGGCGGTGACGTCGCCTGCCTCGGTCTGCGACAGGTAGGTGAAGTCCTTCTCCCATTCGTAGGTGACCGGCTGCGGCACGGTGGCGCTCAGGCTACCCGGGCCTTTCGGGTAGTAGGCGGTGAACGGGAAGGGCTGCACGCTGACCTTGTAGCCGGCTTTCTGCAGGGTCTGCTTCACGTAGTCGACGGAGGCCTGGTAGCCCGGCGTGGCGGCGGCGCGGTTGCCGTCGTTGAGACTGGCGATGTCCTCCAGCTTCTGCAGGCGCTTGACCACGTTGCTGGCTTGCAGGCAGCGCGGCAGGCCAAGCGGGGTGCTGACCAGCAACGGCGATTTGCAGATCGACGGGTTGGGTTTGCCGGGCGTCCAGAACTCGGTGAACTGTTGCGCTTCCGAAGGTGCCGCCAGGGATGCGGCGGAAACCGAGAGGGCGAGGGCGCCGAGTGCGTATCTGAGATTGTTCTTGTTGCTCATGAGACTCCGTTCCTTGTGAGGCGATGATCGATAAGCCGTTGATGGCATGGCGCTATTGCCCGAAATGCCGCCTCGGGCACGGCCTGACTGCCAGACTAGGAGCGCTTTCCGGGCTGTCCTGGCGTAATTCCTGAAATGTGAATTTCATCAACTTTTTGTGGAAGAATTGCTGATAGCTCGCTGGCGGGATGGAGGGCGGCTTTCTATCGTTAATGCCCTTCGGCGCGGGCCCATGGCCGTTGGTCGGGGCTGGGAGGATGGTGCAGCAGGAAGGAAACCGTCTGGCGCGCGGATAAGCGCGCGAGCGGAAGTGGCTGGCACCAGCGCTGTCACAGATTTGTCGGAAATTTTGTATACATTTGTCTGGATATTTTCGGATCGAATTGTCTACAGTGTGCGCACAACAATAAAAGCGAGAACAGCGCACCATGAAAACGACGTCCTCCGGAACCCCACCCGTTCCACGGCCTGAAGACGAGAACCTCGGTGTCGGCGCCAACATGGCCTACGGCCTGCAACATGTGCTGACCATGTATGGCGGTATCGTCGCGGTCCCCCTGATCCTCGGCCAGGCCGCCGGCCTCGCGCCCGGCGACATCGGCCTGCTGATTGCCGCTTCGCTGTTCGCCGGCGGCCTGGCGACCCTGTTGCAAACCCTCGGCGTGCCGTTCTTCGGCTGTCAGTTGCCGTTGGTCCAGGGGGTGTCCTTCGCTGGCGTGGCGACCATGGTGGCGATCATTGGCAGCGGTGGCAGCGGCGGCATTCCCGCAGTGCTCGGCGCGGTGATGGCGGCCTCGCTGATCGGGTTGCTGATCACGCCGATCTTCTCGCGCATCACCAAATTCTTCCCGCCGCTGGTGACCGGCATCGTCATCACCACCATCGGCCTGACCCTGATGCCGGTCGCCGCGCGCTGGGCGATGGGCGGCAACAGCCACGCGCCGGACTTCGGCAGCATGGCCAACATCGGCCTGGCGGCGATCACCCTGGTCATCGTGCTGCTGCTGAGCAAGCTCGGCAGCGCCTCGATCTCGCGCCTGTCGATCCTCCTGGCGATGGTCATCGGCACCGTCATCGCGGTGTTCCTCGGCATGGCCGACTTCTCCAAGGTCACCGAAGGCCCGCTGGTGGCGTTTCCCACGCCGTTCCACTTCGGCATGCCGACCTTCCAGGTCGCCGCGATCATCTCGATGTGCATCGTGATCATGGTGACCCTGGTGGAAACCTCGGCGGACATCCTCGCGGTAGGCGAGATCATCGACACCAAGGTCGACTCGCGGCGCCTGGGCAACGGCCTGCGCGCGGACATGTTCTCCAGCATGCTGGCGCCGATCTTCGGCTCCTTCACCCAGAGCGCCTTCGCCCAGAACGTCGGCCTGGTGGCGGTGACCGGGATCAAGAGCCGCTACGTGGTCGCCACCGGTGGGTTGTTCCTGGTGATCCTCGGCCTGCTGCCGGTGATGGGCCGGGTGATCGCCGCAGTGCCCACCGCCGTGCTCGGCGGCGCCGGCATCGTGTTGTTCGGCACGGTCGCCGCCAGCGGCATCCGCACCCTGTCGAAGGTGGACTACCGCAACAACATGAACCTGATCATCGTCGCCACCTCGATCGGCTTCGGTATGATCCCGATCGCCGCGCCGACCTTCTACGATCACTTCCCCAGTTGGTTCGCCACCATCTTCCATTCCGGCATCAGTTCCTCGGCGATCATGGCGATCCTGCTCAACCTGGCGTTCAACCACTTCACCGCCGGCAACTCCGACCAGCAGTCGGTGTTCGTCGCCGCCAGCGAGCGGACCCTGCGCTACCAGGACATCGCCGCCCTGCACGAAGGCGACTATTTCCTCGACGGCAAGCTGTACGACGCCCAGGGCAACGAAGTGCCGCTGGCCGGCGACGACAGCCATGGCGCGCCGCCGCGACGGCGCAGCGAAACCGCTGAAGCCGGCAGCGCCTGAGCCGCGCCGCGATGAACGACGGCCCTCCTTGCGAGGGCCGTTTTCGTTGTGCGCTTCAGAACAGCGCCTTGCCGCGGTCCAGGCGCTGGTCCACCAGCCATTTGCCGTGGGCGATGGAGGCGCGCTGGGCGTTTTCCAGGTCGGCGAGGAAGGCGAAGCGCACGGGCAGGGCGATGCGCTTGCTGGTGTGGCCTTCGGGATCGGTGATGTGGCAGCCGCCGGCCCAGGGCGTGGGAATGCCCGGATGCTCGACGACGTCGGCGGTGATGGTGTAGCTGCGGTGCTGGCAGTGCAGGCTGGCCATGGCATGCTCCTCTCTGTCGGAGGCCGACCCGGCTACCTGCGCGACGCCTGTGGTTGCCACGGAGGAGCCTCGGGGCGGCGAGGTTTTCCCTGCGTGTCCCTACCTCTATAGCAGATCGTCGCCGATCCGCCGCGAGAGCCGACGAAGGGCCCCGCTCAGCGGCGCTGGCGACGGCCGAGCATGCGCTCCAGGGTGCCGTCGCGGCGGACCCACTGGTGGTAGCCGGCGGCGAGCGCATGGAGCAGCACCACCGAGGTGCTCAGCCACAGGCCGACCACGCGGTGAACGGCGTCGAAGGGCTTCTCGAATGCCTCCCAGCTCAGGTTCCAGGTTTGCGAAATCCAGGCGAACAGCGCGGTGTCCTTGAAGCTGGGTACCACGAACAGGCCGAAGTCGGTGGGCAGGCGGGTGCCGACGTAGCCGGTGAGCGGCATCACCAGCATCAAGGCATACAGCGACAGGTGCGCGTAGTGCGCCAGGCGGTGCTCCAGCGGCGTGCCGGGGACCGCTGGCAGGCGCGGCCCGCGCAGCCGCGAGACGATCCGTGGGATCAGCAGCAGGCCGACCAGCAGGCCCAGCACCCAGTGCAGGTTGAGTACCGGCAGGCGCTGTGGGTGGTCGTGGCCGAGCACCCAGATGACGAAATAGGCCAGCACGATCGCGCCGATGAAACAGAACGCCATGCTCCAGTGCAGCAGGCGGGTGGACAGGCTGTAGACGGTCGCTGGATGCGTCACGGGAATGCCTCGCAGAGAGTGAAGGCGTGCAATCTATGAAACGTCCGGAGAGCGATCAAACGTATTTATGGATAATCGATAACGGAAAACTTAATCGAAACTTTCAAATGTGACGTTATTGCACCGAAACAGTGCTGCGAGTCGCTTTTTTCCGAAGCGGAAGCTACTTGGCGGAATAATTCCGGGTCGGGATCATTGTAAGTTGGTTTTTCCTTCGCCCCGGCACTCGCGCCACGCCGGCAGAGCCTGGGGCGGGGCGCGGCTGACCCTCAAGCATTATCGGGAAATATATTCCGTTGTCTTTCCGCTGACGTTTTGCCGACAGCAAGCTGACACAGATGTAATTGAACTCGATCGCTTCGTTTCTATAGTCTTCGAACACTTCGCCGTGCACTTTCAAGGACGGCAAGTGCATATCCTGCGTCTTTTCCGCCATGACGATTCTCGAGGTGAGAGCATGAGTAGTGAGCACGATGGCAAGGACCAGGACGACCTGTTCTCCCCGTTGCCTTACCTGCTGGTTTCCGGCGCTGTCGTGCTCATGACCCTGCTGCTGCGCTGCCTGTTTTGCCCGGGCGAGCAGTTCTGATCGCCCGGACCGGGACGACTCAGCGACCGCGGCTGAGGAAGTCGATCACCAGGCGATTCATCGGCGCGGCGCACTCTTCCGGCAGCCAGTGGCCGCAGCCGGGCAGGACATGGCCTTCGACGTCCTCCGCATAGGCTTTCATCTGCTCCAGCTGGAACGTGCCCATGCCGCCGTGGCCGCCGCCGGCGAGGGTCATGGTTGGCATCTGCAGGCGGGTCTTCGCCAGTTCGGCGTTCTGCCGCACGCTCTCGTTCAACGCGCGGTAGTACTCGAACGAGGCGTTCAGGCTGTGCGGCTTGGCGTACGACCTGGCGTACAGATCCAGCAGGCGCTCGCTGAACACCTCGGTGTTGCTGGCATGGGACTTGATGAAGTGCTCGAGGAAGAAGCGTTCCTTGCCGGCGATTAGGGTTTCCGCCAGGCGGTCGTCGGCGGCGAAGAAACTGAAGTGCCAGACCAGCGACTCGCCCTGGGCGGTGAAGGCCGGGAAGCGGTAGATCCGCGCGTCCGGGATCGGCGCTTCCATGTACACCAGGCGGGCGATGTCGGCCTGGTTCTTCACCACCATCGGGTAGGTGTTCCAGATACCGATGTCGTGGGCCACCAGGTCGAACGGGCGATCCGGGCTGAATTGCCGGGCCAGCTTGTGCAGGTAGACGGCGACCTGTTCGCCGCTATAGCCGGTCTTCGGCGGCTCGGACTGGCCGAGGCCGGGCAGGTCCGGCGCGATCACGGTGAAGCGCTTGGCCAGTTCCGGCATCAGTTGGTGCCATTCGTACCAGGTCTGGCCGAAACCGTGCACCAGCATCACCAGCGGCCCCTGGCCGCCTTTCACGTAGTGCAGCTTCACGCCGTCGACTTCCCGGTAGGCGCTTTCGAAGCCATTCGGGACGGGGAATTCCTCGGCGGCGAAGCCGCCCAGGGAGAAGGTCAGGGCGATGCCGGCCAGGAGGCCGCGGCAGAGTCTATCGAGGATCATGGTTGTGCTTCCTTGGTGGGCTCAGTGAGGGATGTGGCCGCCGAGGGACGGCTCGGTGGCAGCTTGGCGTGGCGCCAGCATCAGCAGCAGGGCCACGGCCATCGCCGCCAGGCAGACCAGCGCGCCGACCTCGCCGAGCGGCGCCAGGCCGCTGCCGTCGATCACCCGGCTGCCGGCGAGGGCGCCGATGCCGATCCCGGCGTTGCAGGCGGAGATGTTCAGCGAGGCGGCGAACGCCGGGGCCCGCGGCGCGGACTTCATCACCCGCACCTGGCCGACGATGAACAGTGCTGCCTGGGCCACGCCCCAGGTCGCCAGGGTGGCGGCGAGCAGCCAGGCGTTGCCGAGGGTCGGCACCAGGGCGAGCATGCCCAGCGCCATCAGCAGGACGAACAGCAGGGTTGCGCCCAGCGGGCTGCGATCCACCAGGCGCCCGCCGAGCCAGTTGCCGAGCAGGCCTACCGCGCCGAAGCCCATCAGCGTCCAGCCGACCAGCGAACCGCTGAAGCCGGCCAGGCGCTGGAGGATGTCGGCCAGGTAGGTGTAGGGGGTGAACATGCCGGTGAAGACCAGCAGCGACAGCAACAGGTGGCCGAGCACCAGCGGTTGGCGCAACACGCTCGCCTGGCTGCGCAGCGAGACGCCCGGTCGTCCGGGAATGCGCGGCAGCCAGGCGGCCAGCAGCAGCGCCTTGGCCAGGGCCAGCGCGGCGAGTGCGGCGAATGCCAGGCGCCAACCCCAGGCGTCGGCGATCAGCGTGCCGATGGGAATGCCAAGCACGGTGGCGGCGACGATGCCGAAGAACACCAGCGCCACGGCGCGCCCTTCGCGCGAGGGGCCGGCCAGGTGCGCGGCGGTTTCGCTGGCCATGGCCCAGAACACCGGGAGCGCCAGGGCCGGGACGAAGCGCGCCACGGCCATCGTCCAGATATCGCCGGCCACGGCGGCCAGCGCATTGGCCGCGGCGAACAGCAGCAGGCAGGCGACGAACAGCCGCTTGCGTTCGACGCCCGCCAGCGCGGCGGTGAGGAACGGACCGAAGGCGGCGACGCTGAAGGCGAACAGGCTGACCAGCAGGCCGGCCTGGGCGACGCTGACCTGGAGGTCTGCGGCAAGCGCCGGGAGCAGGCCGACGATGACGAACTCGGTGGTCAGGATGGTGAAGCCGGCGGCGGCCAGCAGGAGGATCGGCAATAGCACGGCAAGACTCCTCCGCGAGCGCAGCCGTGGCCGCGCCCGGGAACGATGCATGGGAGGGAAGGGAATCAGGCCGTAGCGGACTGGCCGAGGGTCGGGTAATCGGTGTAGCCGGCAGCGTCGCCACCGTAGAACCGCGCCTGGTTGGCCTCGGCCAGCGGCGCGCCGAGACGGATCCGCTCGACCAGGTCGGGGTTGGCGATGAACGGCCGGCCGATCGCCACCGCGTCGGCCAGTCCGGCCTGGAGTATCGCTTCGGCACGCTCGGCGTCGTAGTTGCCGCAGACGATCAGCGGCGCGCGGAAGCGTTCGCGCAGGCGCTCGCGGAAGCCTTGCGGGTAGGTCGGGCCGCCGCTCCATTCCCACTCGGCCAGGTGCAGGTAGGCGATGCCGCGTCGCTGCAGGGCTTCGGCGAGGTAAAGGGTCATCGCTTCCGGCTCGTCGTCGTGCATGTCGTTGATCGTGCCCCAGGGCGACAGGCGCAGGCCGACGCGCTCGGCACCGACCGCGGCGACCAGCGCGTCGACGATCTCCAGCAGGAACCGCGCGCGGTTCTCCAGGCTACCGCCATAGGCATCGCTGCGCCGGTTGCTGGCGCTGGCGAGGAACTGGTCGATCAGGTAGCCATTGGCGCCATGCAGCTCGACCAGGTCGAAGCCGGCGTCGAGCGCGTTGCGTGCGGCGCGGACGAATTCGTCGCGGACCCGGCGGATGTCTTCCAGGGTCATTTCCCGCGGCGCGTCGGCGGGCGCCATGGACCCGCCGCCCTGGCCATCGGCGATGAACACCTGGGCCTTGGCCTGGATCGGCGAGGGCGCGATCGGCGCCTCGCCGCCGGCCTGCAGCGAGCGATGCGACATGCGCCCGACATGCCAGAGCTGCGCGGCGATCAGTCCGCCGGCGGCGTGCACCGCCTCGGTGACCTGGCGCCAGCCGGCCAGTTGCGCCTCGCTGTAGATACCGGGGGTGTAGGCGTAGCCCTGGCCGAGGCGGGAAATCTGCGTGCCCTCGCTGACGATCAGCCCGGCGCCGGCGCGCTGCGCATAGTAGAGAGCGTTCAGGGCGGTCGGCACGTCGCCCGGCTGTTGCGCCCGGGAGCGGGTCATCGGCGCCATGACGATGCGGTTGCGCAAGGCCAGGTTGCCTACGGCGAGCGGGGAGAGGAGCAGGTTGGACATGGTCTTTTCCTTTCGAAGGCGGCAGGGAGATGGCTTGAATATCTGTATCGGTCGCTAAATAATATGGCGATGGCAACGCTCGTCAAGTAAATTTATAGTGATCGATATAAATAATGGAGGTCAGGATGGCAACGCGAGGCAGGCCACGGGCATTCGACAGGGACACCGCCCTGCAGCGAGCCATGGACGTGTTCTGGGTGCGTGGCTACGAAGGCGCTTCGCTGGCGGCCCTGACCGAGGCGATGGAAATCAGGCCGCCCAGCCTGTACGCCGCCTTCGGCAGCAAGGAAGGGCTGTTCCGCGAAGCCCTGGCCCACTATCTCGGCCAGCACGGCCGCTATCGCCGGGATGTCCTCGATGGCGCGCCGAGCGCCCGCGAGGGCGTGGCCGAGCTGCTCCGCGAGACCGTCGCGCGCTTCTGTTCCGACGAGTTCCCGCGCGGTTGCCTGGTGGTGCTCGCGGCGCTGACCGGAACCCCGGAAAGCGAGGCGGTGCGGGACGCGTTGAGCGCCGAGCGCGGCGAGTCGATCCGCCTGTTCCGTGAGCGCATGCGGCGCGGCATCGCTGACGGCGACCTGGCGGCGGACACCGACGTGGAGGAGTTGGCGACCTTCTATGCCACCGTGCTGTTCGGCCTCAGCGTGCAGGCCAAGGACCGGGTGCCTTGCGAGTGCCTGCTGGCGGTGGTCGAACGGGCGCTGCGCGCCTGGCCCTGAGCGGGCCGCATCAGGCCGCCGCGCTGCGGCGCAGCCATTCCAGCAGCAGCGTGGCAGGCTCTCCGGCCTGCAACGGTCGCGGGGTCAGCAGGTGATAGCTGCTGCCGTCGGCGAGGAATCCCAGTGGCGCCGCCAGCAGGCCGGCGGCCAGATCGTCGCGCACCAGTTGCCAGGGACCGATGGCCACGCCGAGTCCGGCGCCGGCCGCCTGCAGGCTCAGGTAGAAGTGCTCGAAGCGCTGCCCTTCGGTCGTCGCCGGCGCCTGTCCGGCGAGACGGGTCCAGGTGTTCCAGGCTTGCGGGCGGGTCGCCGTGTGCAGGCGCGGTGCGACGGCGCGAAGCCCGGGCGGGCCTGCATCGAGGTGGAAATGCCGTTCGACGTCGCTCGCCCGGCAGACCGGCCCGACCTGCTCGTCGAACAGCCAGTGGGCATGGCTGCCGGGCGGCCAGGGGAAGTCGTTGCGGCGGATCGCCAGGTCGATGCCGCGGCCGAAGGCGAACGGCCCGCCGCCGGCGACCAGCTGGATCGACAGTCGTGGCTGTTCCTGCATGAATCCGGCGATCCGCGGGATCAGCCAGCGCATCAGCAAGGTCGGTTCGCAGGACAGCACCAGCGCGGTGGGGCCGGCCTCCGCGCGCAGGGCCTCGCCGGTGCGCTCGATCAGGTCGAGGGCCGGGCCGGTGCCGGCGAGCAGGCGCCTGCCGGCCTCGCTGAGGAAAACCCGCTGGCCGCGGCGTTCGAAGAGCGCACAACCGAGTTCCTCCTCCAGGGTCCGCACGGCGCGGCTGATGGCACCGTGGGTCAGGCACAGGGCCTCGGCGGCACGGGAAAAGTTCTCCAGGCGGGCGGCGGCCTCGAAGCAGCGCAGGGCGTTCAGCGAGGGCAGGCGACGGCGCCTGAATGGTGAGTTTTCCTCACCATGATTGTCAGTATTCATCGTTCTCGCTCGGCGCTGGAGACCGGTAGATTGTGTCGTCCATTCTACCTTGGAGCCTTCCAGGCATGACAGAGTTGCTAGCTTTCCTGACCATCACTGTGCTTGCGGTGATCAGCCCCGGCGCCGATTTCGCCATGGTCTCGCGCAACAGCCTGCTGTATTCCCGCCGCGCCGGCCTGCTCACCGCGCTGGGCATCGGCGCGGGGGTAACGGTACATGTCGGCTACAGCATCCTCGGCGTCGGCGTGCTGGTGCGCGAGTCGCTGGCGCTGTTCACCGCGCTGAAGCTGGCGGGCGCCGCCTACCTGGTGTTCCTCGGCCTGCGCATGCTGCTGGCGCGAGAGGACTCGGTGGCGGAGGAGGCGGCGGGCGGCGCCGGGGTTTCGTCCTGGGCGATGTTGCGCAGCGGCTTCCTGACCAATGCGCTCAATCCGAAGACCTGCCTGTTCGTGGTCAGCCTGTTCATGCAGGTGATCGATCCGCATACCGCGTTGCCGGCGCAACTGGGCTACGGGGCCTTCATCGCGCTCGCCCACGTGGCCTGGTTCGGCCTGGTCGCCTGCTTTCTCTCGAGCCCGGCGGTGCGCGGCCGGCTCCTGCGTTTCCGCCGGCGCATCGACCAGTTCTTCGGCGCCCTGCTGGTCGGTTTCGGCGTCCTGCTGGGGGCGAAAAGCCCATGAGCATGGACCACTGATGGCCGCTTGCCGCCTTTGAAGCGAGGCCGGCGGCTCCCTAGAATGCGCCGTTCATGCCGTCGCCAGTTGAGGGACGGTCCCAGGATCGCGGGACGCATGGGAGTTGCATGAAGAAGGGAGCGACGCTTTTCGCCGTCCTCTGGGCGGTACTCGGCCTGGGCCTGCTGGTCGGTTTGCCGGTGGCCATCCATTTCATTCTCGGCCAGTACGACGAGGCCGGCTTCAGCGGGCCGCAACTGGTCTTCGAGGAACAGAGCCATTCCTACCTGGCGTTCACCCTCGACGACTATCGCGCCAACGAAGTGGACAACGGCGTGGTGCACGGCAGCAGCCGCAGCTATGCCCAGGTGGTCGATCTCGAGGACGGCAGCCTGCGCTGGAGCGCGCGCCTGGATGCCGACAACGAGCGCGGCGACGACTGGGGTTCCGGCGAACTGCTGGGCCAGTCGTCGCGCTACCTGTTCTTCCTGCGCAACGAACTCTACGTACTCGACCGGCGCGACGCCGCCCCTGCGCTGGCGTTCGACGAGCTGGAGCGGCGCACTGGCGGCCTGCCGTTGAAGTCGGCGCCTTGGGGGAAGGACGCCTATCGCTACGACGAAGGCCGGGGCGGATTGCTGATGCTCGCGCTGGACGGCCGCGTCTGGTTCCTCGACGGCGACAGCCTGGCCCTGCGCGAAGCTCCGGAAATCGATGCCGCGCGGTATTTCCACGGCGACCCGCCGCCGCCGGCGAATGCCGGGATCGACTGGCAGGCGCCGGGCCTGACGCGCCTGCCCGACGGACGCCTGCTGATCCTCGCCAGCGATCACGAGGCCCGAGCGCTGGAGCGTGGCGAGGCGCTGCCGGCAGCGAACCAACGGGCGCGACGCCAGCGCCTGTCACTGGGCACCCTGGATTGGCGGTCGCCGGCGGAGAATCGACTGCGTCCGCTGCTCGACGCGGCCTTCCTGCAGGCTGGCCTGCTGCCCGATCCAGCCGCTGCCGAAGAGCCGCAGCGGCTGCTCGATCGACCGTCCGAGCGGCAGCGCCAGCATCCGTCGCTGCCGCCCGAGCCGCAGCCGCCGGAAGAGTTCGACGAGCGCGTGGAGCGTTTTCCCAGTACCCGTGCGTTCCTTGCGGCGCGTGACGCCTACCGCCAGGAACGGCGACGCTGGATTGCCGCGCACGATGCCTGGCGGGAACGGGTCGCCGACCTGGAGGCGGCGGCGGATGCCGAGTACCGTCGCCGGCGCGACGAGCAGACGCGCGAGGAGGCGTTGTACCGTCGCTATGCCTCGGCGCTGCCGGGCGGCGATTCCAGGTTGGCACGCCGTCCCTGGCGAGTCGACGGCAACTGGCTGGTGCTGCACCGGCGCAGCCTGGCCGAGCGTAGCGAGCTGCTGCTCAGCTCGGTGTCTGCCGACGGCAGCTTGCTCTGGACCCTGGAGCTGCCCATCGAGCGTCCCGAGCGGCTGTTCCGCCTGGATGCCCACAACCTGCTTCTCAGCTGCCGTGGAGAGGAAGGCGGGCGGTTGGTGCGGGTCGATCTGCGCCGGGGCAGCGGCATCGTCCATCGCCTCGGGCGCGGCGGCGCGCCATTGCAGCGGGTCGAGTGGCCCGAAGGCCAACCGTGATCGCCTGCGCCCGGCCTTGGTGGCTGCCCAGCGGGGGGCCGGGCGCCGATTCAGGGGTTCCTGAAGACGAATACGCCGCTGTCCACCAGGCGCGTCAGGCGGATGCGCAGCAGCAGGGTGCGGTGGGCTGCGAGGAAGCGCGGCACCTGCGCCAGCGGAATTGCCAGGCCTTCGCTGTCGCCGGGGCCCACCGCGGTATAGCCGACCGGCTGGCGCGGCGGATCGAACGGCGGCTGGGCCGACACGCTGAGCGACAGGGTGTCCACGGCGAAACCGGCGAGCAGGTCGTCGAGGGACTCGATCGACAGGTACAGCGAGCGGTAGGCGGGGTTGTCCTCGTAGGGATGGACGTCGGCGATGACCTGCTCGTAGAAGCGCTGCTCGAAACGCCGGTCGCTGTTCAGCTTGCGGAAGAACTGGATGAAGTAGTCGCGCACCTCCTGGTCGAGGTCGTCGCAGACGTGGCTGACCAGGTTCAGGTAGCGCGGCGAGCGGCGCTCGATGCCGGGGTCGAGCTGATCGATGCGGCGCTGCCAGGGGAAGCTTGCGCCGCTGCTCCGGTAATCGGCGTCCTCGACCTCCAGCGCGGCGCGGATCAGCTCCAGGGTATGCGGGTTCTTCGGTCCGCGGTCCTTCAGCGCCACGCTGGCGTGGTTCTCGCCGTCGACGATGGCGAAGGCGATCTCGCCGCGCGATTCTTCCAGGCGCCAGCCGGGCCTGGCGCGCTGGCGGACATCCAGTTCGAGGCTCAGGCGGCAGGCGTTGAGGTTCGCCGTGGCGATCCGCACCGTGCCGTCGCCGCCGGCTTCGTTGGCGATGGCTTCGACGCCGCTGTAGCCGGCATTGCCCACCAGCACCGTGGCGAGCAGGCGGCCGGCGCCGTACCAGGCCTCGGCGCCGAACAGGTCGCGCTCGGCGAGTTGCCAGGAGTACGGCGAGCCCAGCTCCAGTCCCTTCAGCACCTGGGTGCCGGTCTGCCCGACGAAGCGGTTCCAGCCTTTCAGTACGCGACCGATGAAGGAGCGTCCCTTGTGCGCCAGCGGCGAGCCGAAGTTGGCCGGGGCGAGCATCAGGAAGCGCTTGACCGGCGCGCTGGCGGGGTCGAAGTGGCGGGTCAGCCAGTCGCGCAGCACCAGGGCGCCGGTGCTGTGCACCACCACGTCAACCGTGCGCGGTGCCCGCGACAGCCCCTGGGCGGTCCAGGCGCGATCCAGGGCGGCGGCGAGGTCGGCGTAGGTGACGTCGTCCTGCAGGGAGATCCAGTCGGCGAGGCGGATCTGCGTCGGCGCGCTGCCGAACCAGGCTTCCAGCTGCTCGGCGAGGCGGCGGAACGACTTCGAATCGTCGCTCCAGCCGTGGACGATGACGATCGAACGGGGCATGTCCGGCATCCTCTGGGGCTGATCCGGGCGACTATAGATCATGCGCCGCGGCGACGTGCCCTGACCTGTGAAAACGTCTAGGATGCGGCGGTCGCCCCCGACTGCCGCCGGCGCGGCATCGCCAGCGCGTTGCTGCGGCAGGCGCGGGACGACTGTCGCGGCGACCGCCTGTTCACTTCCTGCAACCGCTCCAACCTGCCGATGCGGCGCCTGCTGGAGCGCGAGGGATTCCAGCCGAGCGGGGTGATCGACAACCTCGACGAAGGTGATCCGGAGCTGGTCTTCGTGCGTTTCCTCGCGCCGTCGCGCTGAGCCCCGGACTCATTTCAGGTTGCCGGCGAGGAACTGGCGCAGGCGCTCGCTGCGCGGCGCGCCGAACACCTGGTCCGGCGTCCCTTGCTCTTCGATCACGCCCTGGTGGAGGAAGATCACATGGCTGGAAACCTGGCGGGCGAAGGCCATCTCGTGGGTGACCAGGACCATGGTGCGACCTTCCTCGGCCAACTGCTGCATGACTTTCAGCACTTCGCCGACCAGTTCCGGATCGAGCGCCGAGGTCGGTTCGTCGAACAGCATCACCTGCGGCTCCATGGCCAGGGCGCGGGCGATCGCCACGCGCTGTTGCTGGCCGCCGGAGAGTTCGCAGGGATACTGCCGTTCGACCTTCTCCGCCAGGCCGACCTTGGCCAGGTAGTGGCGCGCGCGGGCCACGGCGTCGTCGCGGTTCATTCTCAGGACGTTGACCGGGCACTCGACCACGTTCTCCAGCACCGTCAGGTGGCTCCACAGGTTGAAATGCTGGAAGACCATCGCCAGCCGGCTGCGGATCCTCTGCAACTGCCGGGGATCGGCGGCGCGCAGCTCGCCCAGGGCGCCGGGACGGGTGCGCAGTTCCTCGTCGCCGACGCGGATGCGCCCGGCACAGGGCTTTTCCAGGAAGTTGACGCAGCGCAGGAAGGTGCTTTTGCCCGAGCCGGAGGAGCCGATGATGCTGATCACGTCTCCCTTGCCGGCCCTGAGCGAAACGCCCCTGAGCACCTCATGGCTGCCGTAGCGCTTGTGGATGTCTTCGACCTGCAGGCTGTACATGCGCGTGTCTCCGGGAGAGGTCAGTGGGTTTGCGGTCTGAGGTAGGCCAGCCAGCGCAGCTCGCCGCGGCGGAACAGCCAGATCAGCAGGAAGGCGGTGCCGGCGTAGAGCGCGCCGGCGATGCCGAAGGACAGGAACGGCGCATAGGTGGCGGAATTGACGTCGCGGGCCACCTTGAGCAGGTCCGGTACGGTGGCGGTGAACGCCACCGAGGTGGAATGCAGCATCAGGATCACTTCGTTGCTGAAGTACGGCAGTGCCCGGCGCAGCGCCGAGGGCAGGACGATGCGCCGGTAGAGGGTGAAGCCGCCCATGCCGTAGGCGCGCGCCGCTTCCACTTCGCCGTGGGGCGTGTTCCTGATCGCGCCGGCGAAGATTTCCGTCATGTAGGCGCAGGTGTTGAGGACGAAGGCCAGTACCGTGCAGTTGAAGCCGTCGCGGAAGAACGCGTTGAGAAAGTCCTGGGCGCGTATGGCATTCAGGCTGTAGACGCCGGTGTAGAAGAACAGCAACTGGATGTACAGCGGGGTGCCGCGGAACACGTAGGTGTAGAGCCAGACCGGGTAGCGCAGCAGCGGGTTGCCGCAGGTCCGCGCCACCGCCAGCGGGATGGCCAGCAGGAAGCCAAGCGCCACGGCGAGGATCAGCAGCCACAGGGTCATCGCCAGTCCGGTCAGTTGCAGGCCGTCGGTCCACAGGTAGGCCTGCCAGTATTCGTCGAGTACCGCGTTCATGGCAGCGGCCTCCTGACGCCCAGCGAGCTGCGCCGCTCCAGCCACAGCAGCGCGGCGTTGGAGATTGCGGTGATGGCCAGGTAGATCAGCCCGCAGACCAGGGTGAAGTGGAAGAACTGCAGGGTGCCCTTGCCAGCGTCCTGGGTGGCCTTGACCAGGTCGCCGAGGCCGATGATCGAGACCAGCGCGGTGGACTTGACCAGCACCTGCCAGTTGTTGCCGATGCCCGGCAGGGCGTAGCGCAGCATCTGCGGCAGGAGTACCCGGCGGAACACTCGCCAGCGCCCCATGCCGTAGGCTTGCGCGGCTTCGACCTGGCCGGCCGGGACCGCCTGGAAGGCGCCGCGGAAGGTTTCCGTGAAGTAGGCGCCATAGATGAACGCCAGGGTGACGCAGCCGGCGGCGAACGGGTCGATGTCGACCTGGCCGATGCCGAGGGCGTCGGTGACGCGGTTGAGGAGGATCTGCAGGCTGAAGAACAGCAACAGCATGATGACCAGGTCGGGGACGCTGCGGATCAGCGTCGTATAGCCGCTGGCCAGGGCGCGCAGCGGGCGGTTGGCGGCGAGCTTGGCGCTGGCGCCGAGGAGGCCGATGAGCACGGCGCCGAGCAGGGAGCCCAGCGCCAGCTTCAGGGTCACCAGGGTGCCGGCGAGTATCTGCGGGCCGAAGCCGTCGAGGAACATTTCACTCTCCATTGCTTGTTGTTGTCGGTCGAGGTGAAAAGCGGCCGGACGCCGTTCAGGGCGTGCCGTAGAGGTCGAAGTCGAAGTAGCGGGCGTTGATTCGCGCGTAGGTTCCGTTGGCGCGGATCGTCGCCAGCGCCTTGTTCAGGTCCTCGCGCAGCGCCACGTCCTCCTTGCGCAGGCCGATGCCGTCGCCGACCCCGAAGTAGCGAGGGTCGTCCAGCACCGCTCCGGCCAGTTCGAAATCCTTGCCGACCGGCTTGTCGAGGAAGCCGTAGCTGGCCTGCACCGCGCCTTGCAGCGAGGCGTCGAGGCGGCCCATGACGAGGTCGGCGTAGACCTGGTCCTGGTTCTGGTAGGAGACGACCCGCACCCCCTTGGCGGCCCATTCGGCCTTGGCGTAGGCCTCCTGGTTGGAGCCCTGGCCGACCCCCACGCGCTTGCCGCGCAGGCTCTCGGCGTCGGGCAGGAGCGCCGAGCCACGGCGTACCACCAGGCGGCTCGGCGCGTTGGAGACGCGGTCGGTGAAGGCGATGTGCTGTGCGCGTTTCGGCGTGATGGTCATCGACGAGACGATGGCGTCGATCTTGCGCGACAGCAGCGCCGGGATGATGCCGTCCCAGTTGCTTTCGACCCATTCGCAGCGGGCTCGCAGCTCCGCGCAGAGGGCTTCGCCGATCTCGATGCCGAAGCCTGCCAGGCGGCCGTCCGGCTGCTTGTATTCGAGCGGCGGGTAGGTCGGGTCGACGCCCAGGCGCAGGACCTTGCCGGTCCAGTCGGCGGCGCCGGCCGGTGCGGCGAGGAGGAGGGAGAGGGCGATGCTGCCGAGGGTTCTTGTCATTGTGGTTGTCCTCTGTCGATCCGCGCGCGCCAGGCCGCGCGCCCGTTGAAAACCCTGGCTCAGGCCAGGAAGCGCTCGGCCAGTCGCACCCAGTAGCTGGCGCCGACGGCCAGGCAGTCGTCGTTGAAGTCGTAGCCGGGGTTGTGCAACTGGCAGCCGCTCTCGCCCTGGCCATTGCCGATCACCAGGTAGCTGCCGGGACAGCGTTCGAGGATGAAGGCGAAATCCTCGCTGGCGGTGAACGGCCGCAGTCCGTCGATCAGGCATTCCTCGCCCAGCCAGTCGCGGGCCACCTCGCGGGCGAACGCGGTCTGCCCGGGATGGTTGACCAGCACCGGATGGCAATGCCGGTAGTCGACCTCCGCCCGCGCGCCGAAGCTGGCGGCCTGGCCGCGGGCCAGTTCGCCGATGCGGCGCTCCAGCAGGGCACGGGTTTCCGCGGTCAGGGCCCGGACGCTGAGGATCATTTCGGCGCTGGCCGGGATCACGTTGGAGACCGTCCCGGCATGGATCGCGCCGACGCTGACGATCGCGGTGTCCTGCGGGTCGACGTTGCGCGAGACGATGCTCTGCAAGGCCAGCACGATGGCGGAGCAGACCACCACCGGGTCGACGGTGCGCTGCGGCACCGCGCCGTGGCCGCCACTGCCGATCACGCGGATGACCACGGTATCGGCCGAGGCCATGAAGGGGCCGGGATGGAAGCCGAGGTGGCCGACGGGGTATCCCGGGACGTTGTGCATGGCGAAGATGGCGTCGCAGGGGAAGCGCTCCAGCAGCCCGTCGTCGAGCATCGCGCGGGCACCGCCGAGGCCCTCTTCGGCAGGCTGGAAGATCAGTTGCAGGGTGCCGCGCCAGTGCGGCGACTCGACCAGGTGCCTGGCTGCGGCGAGGAGCATCGCGGTGTGGCCGTCGTGGCCGCAGGCGTGCATCACGCCGTCCACCTGGCTGGCGTAGGGCAGGCCGGTGGCTTCCTGGATCGGTAGCGCGTCCATGTCGGCGCGCAGGCCCAGCGCTGGGCCCTCGCCGCGGCACAGGGTGCCGACCACGCCGGTGCGACCCACTCCACGGCTGACCTGGTAGCCCCAGGCCTCCAGGCATTCGGCGACCAGCGCGGCGGTTCGCCGTTCCTCGAAACCCAACTCCGGGTGGGCATGGATATGGCGGCGCAAGGTAACCATCTCTTCCCGCAGCGCCGCGATGGCGGGCAGGACGGCAGGCTCGGTCATTCTTCTTGTTCTCCTCAAGGGCTCCGACCGGTGGGCGGCGGGGCGTTGTCGAAGCCGATGGTAGGCAAGCGGGGGACTGGCGGGGAGGCTCGCTTTGGCTATGATGACAACCTTTCGTTGTCACCTCGGTAAGCCCGTGAAACTCCACCAGTTGCAAGCCCTGGTCGCCAGTGCCGACGCCGGCGGCATCCGCGCCGCCGCCCGCGTCCTGGGGATTTCCCAGGCGGCCGTGACCCGCGCGCTGCGCGAACTGGAAACCGAACAGCATCTGCCGCTGTTCGTCCGCACGCCCAGCGGCCTGACCTTCACCGAATACGGCAAGGCGCTGCTGATCCACGCCCGGCTGGTGCTCAAGCAACTGGAGCACGCGCAGGTCGAACTCGACCACCTGCGTGGCCAGGCCAGCGGCCGGCTGTGCATCGGGGTGACGCCTTGGGTGGCGCTGACCTTCCTCTCGGAGGCGGTGCAGGCGTTCCGCGAGCGCATGCCGGAGGTGCGCCTGGAGCTTTTCGAAAGCCTGATGGCGGTGGCCCAGCCATTGCTTCGCGACGGCAGCATGGATTTCGCCATCGGCCCGCTGCACGGCGCCCAGGCGGCCCAGGAGTTCGCCTGCGAGAAGCTGCTCGACTACGACACCGCGGTGCTGGTCCGCCAGGGGCATCCGCTGGCGGGTTGCGGCTCGATCCACGAGCTGCTGGAACAGGACTGGGCGTTGAACTACACCGGCGACGGCCACGACGCCCTGATGCGCGAGTTGTTCTGGCGCCACGGCGCCTTGATCGACGAGCGGCGCATCGTCCGCGCGCACTCCGTGGCGATCCTGCAGACCCTGGTGGAGCAGGCCGACATGTGCACCTGGGTGCCGGCGATCATAGGCGCCGCCCCGCCGTTGCTCGGCCGGGTGGTGCCGCTGGCGCTGCGGGAAACCTTCGAGCCACGACGGCTGGGCATCATCACCCGGCGCGGCGGAGCCCTCAGCAATCCGGCGCAATGCTTCGTCGAGTGCCTGCTGCAGGTGATCCGCCGCCACGCCCGCTCGGCGAAGAAGGATGACCGGCGCCTGTTCGAAACCCTGCGCCTGCTAGTCTGATTCCTACTGGCACGGACGTACGGTCGCTCAAGATCGGTCGTGCTGCGACCGATAGCCTGGAAAGCCACGAGCGAGGATGCCGGCATGCTGCAATGGTTCGCTAACCTGTCGTTCCGCAGGAAAATCGCCCTGCCGATCCTCCTGCTGGCGGTGCTTCTGCTGCTGGTGGGCGCGCTCGGCGTGCATGGCATCGCCCAGCTGAACGAGTCCAACCAGCGCCTGGGCAAGCGTTTTCTCCCCGGCATCGCCCTGCTACTCAACGCCGACCGCGATCTCTACCAGGCCTTCGTCGCCGAGCGCAGCCTGCTCGAGGGCCACCTGAGCGCCGAGCAGATCGCCGGCCTGAGGGACGATCACGCGGAAAACCTGCAGCAGGCCCTGGATCGGGTGCGCCAGTACGCGGCGATGCAGCCGGGCGAGGCGGAACTGGCCAAGGTCGCCGAGTTCGAGCGCGGCTATGCCCTCTGGAGCGCGACCTCGGCGCGGGTGCTGAGCCTGGCGGCCAGCGATCCGAGCGCCGCGGCGCAGCTCAGCTACGGTGACAGCGATCGCCAGTTCGGGGCGATGCGCGAGGTGATCAACCAGCTCGACGAGATGGAAGAGGCGGCCGCGNGCGAGGCGTCCTCCGCGCTGGGCGAGCGCCACCGCTGGCAGCAGGTGGCGCTGGTGGCGTTCGGCCTGCTGGTGTGCCTGTCGCTGGTGCTGGTGTTCCCCGGCCTGGTGACCCGTCCGTTGCAGCGTCTGCTGCAACGCCTGGAAGAGATCGCCAACGGCGATGGCGACCTGCGCGTGCGCCTGGAGGTCACTTCGCGCGACGAACCCGGCCGCCTCGGCAGCGCCTTCAACGCCTTCCTCGACAAGTTGCAGCCGCTGATCCGCGAGGTCGGCCGGGTCACCGGCGAGGTCGCCGATTCCGCCGGTTCGCTGGCCGGCATGACCGCCGCCAACGATCGTCTGATCAACAGCGAGCACGCATCGGTGGACCAGGTCAGCACCGCCGCGACGCAGATGAGCAGCGCCGTCCACGAGGTGGCGCGCAATGCCCAGAGCGCCGCGCAGGTGGCCGATGACGCCCGCCGGCAGGCGCGCGAGGGCGCCAACGTGGTGGAAGCGACCATCGAGGTGATCCGCCAGTTGGCGCAGGAAGTGGAGAGCAGTTCCGAGAGCATCCAGCAACTGGCCCAGGAAACCGCCAGCATCGACGCGGTGCTGACGGTGATCAAGGGCATCGCCGAACAGACCAACCTGCTCGCCCTCAACGCCGCCATCGAAGCCGCGCGGGCCGGCGAGCAGGGTCGCGGTTTCGCCGTGGTGGCCGACGAGGTGCGGGCGCTTGCGGCGCGCACCCAGGATTCGACCAAGGACATCCAGGCGCGCATCGAGCGCCTCCAGGCCGGGGTGCAGAACGCCGTGCGGGCCATGCAGTCGGGCAGTCTCAAGGCGCGCGACAGCGTCGAGCGCGCCGCCGGGGTCGACGGCGTGCTGGCCGCCACCGGCGACGCGGTGGGGCGGATCAACGACCTCGCCGCGCAGATCGCCTCGGCCTGCGAGGAGCAGAGCCGGGTGATCGACGAAATCGCCCGCAACATCAGCGAGGTGCGCGAGCTTTCCGCCCAGGCGGCGGAACATTCGGAGCAGGGCACCGGGGCCAGCCGCCGGCTGTCCGAGCTGTCCTCGGAACTGGCGCGGCTGGTCGGGCGTTTCCGCGTCTGAAGCGCCGCCGCCTAGCGCGGCGCCAGCCAGATCGCTACGCCGGCCAGGGCCGCCGGGACCAGGAAGACCAGCAGCAGGATTGGCAGTTCTTCGCGCAAGCCGTAGCCGGCGTGCTGGACGCCGACCCACAGGTTGACCAGCGCGACGGCCAGCCAGGTCGGCAGGAACAGGCCGGCAGCGGGCGCCGGCCCGGCCTCCCAGAGTTCGCCGAAGAGCAGGAACAGGCCGAGCAGGATGATCCCGCCGGCGATTACCAGGGTCACGTGCATGGGGTCTTTCCCGGACAGGTGCCGGTCGCCGTGGCGGCGACCGGGACGCTGGGTCACTTGGTGGTGTAGCCGCCGTTGATGAGGATGGTTTGGCCGGTGATCCACCAGCCTTCGCTGACCAGGTGGCGGATGAACGGCACCACGTCCTCGATGTCGGTCAGGCCGGTCCTGGAGAAGGGCGACAGCGCCGCTGCGGTCTTGTGGTAGGCCACCGCGTCGGCGCCCTCGGCGGGATAGAAGAAGGGCGTGTCCATCGGACCCGGGCCGACCGCGGTGACCGAGATGCCGCGCGCGCCGAATTCCTTGGAGGCGGCGCGGGTGAAGTGCTCCACCGGCGCCTTGGTGCCGGCATAGGCGGCGTAGTACGGGGTATAGGCGCCAAGCAGGGAGGTCACCAGGGTGCAGATCTTGCCGTTGTCGTTGACGTGCTTGCCGGCTTCGCGCAGGAAGAAGAACGCAGACTTGGAATTGACCGCGCTCATCTCGTCGTATTCGGTCTCGCTGATCTCGGTGATGGGTTTCTTCAGCACCTTGCCGACGGTGTTGATGGCGATGTCCGGCTTGCCCACCGCGGCGATGGCGTCGGCGAACAGCTTTTCCATGGCCGCGGCGCTGGTGAGATCGCCCTGCAGCGCTACCGCCTTGGCTCCGGCTGCCTGCAGCGCGGCGACGGTGGCGTCGGCATCGGCCTTGCTCGCGGCGCTGTTGTAGTGGATGGCGATCGCCTTCGCGCCGTGGGCGGCGAGATCACGGGCGATCAGCCCGCCCAGGTTCTTGGCGCCGCCGGTGATGAGGACGGTCTTGCCTTTGATGGAGTGGTCGACCATGGGGTGTTTCTCCTGCGGTGAGTGGAGAACCCAGTCTAGGGAGGGCGGCCTTGCGGAGTAATCGCGGCGGCCTGGATAGATTGTCCAGAAACGCCGATCAATTCCCGCCTCCGGAGGAGCGCAGCCGCCTGCACGAATCTTCTAGAACCCCGGGACGGGCGCGTTATAGTCGCGGCGACGAAACCAACGAGTGGGAAGACCTGACGCACGATGGGGAGCCGAGACTGGATCGACCTGGCCCGCGACGCCGAGACCGGGATCGAGACCCTGCGCGCCCATTTCGAGGGCCACGCCTACGATCCGCACTGGCACGACAGCTACCTGATCGGCTACACCGAGATCGGCGTGCAGCAATTCAACTGCCGCCGACGCCGACACGACAGCACCGCCGGCCAGGTATTCCTGGTCGAACCGGGGGAGATCCACGACGGTCGCGCGCCGATCGCCGGCGGCTTCACCTACTCGATGCTGTACCTGCAGCCGGACTGGCTGCGGCGCGAACTGCGGGCGACCTTCGACGATGCGCCCAGCGACCGCGACCCCGGCTTCCACGCCAACCTCACCGAAGACCCGCGCCTGACCCTGGCCATCGCCCAGGCCTTCCGCGTCCTGCATGGCCGCGAGCTGCGACTGCTGCGGCAGACCGCCCTGGAGCTGGTGCTGGAGCGGCTGCGCGTGCACCTCGGCTGGCGCGAGGCGAAGCCATTCGATCCGCGCCTGCCGCTGGTGGCGCAGAAAGCCCGCGACTACCTGCATGCGCACTTCTACCAGGACATCGGCCTGGAAGAGCTGGCCAGCGCCTGCGGCACCGACCGCTTCCGCCTGAACCGTGCATTCAAGGCCGCCTACGGCTTGCCACCCTACGCCTACCTGGTCCAGTTGCGCCTGGCCAAGGCGCGGCAGATGCTCGCTGTCGGCGGGCAACCGGCGGACCTCGCCAGCGCTCTCGGTTTCGCCGACCAGAGCCATCTCGGCCGCTGGTTCCGGCGCGCCTACGGGATGACCCCGGCGGCCTACCGCCGGCAGTGCACCCAGCTTCCAGACTGAGGCCCGGCGCGTCGCCAGGATGAAGGCTCCCCCGCCACAGGAGCCCGTCCATGCAATCCCTCGTGCCCTTCCTGCTGTTCGCCGTCGTCGCCTCGATCACCCCCGGACCGACCAACATCCTGGTCCTGAGCAACAGCCAGCGCCACGGCCTGGCCGCCGCCTGGCCGATCGTGCTCGGCGCCTGCGCGGCGGTGGCGGCGCTGATCCTGCTGCTCGGGCTCGGCCTGGGCGAGTTGCTGCGACGCCATCCGCTGCTCCAGCAGGGGCTCGCCTGGCTCGGCGTCGGCTGGCTCAGCTACCTGGCCTGGAGCCTGTTCCGCAGCGCGGGCGGCATCGACGGCGCGCAGCCGCCGCGGCGCCTCGGCGTGCTCGGCGGCGCGGCGTTGCAACTGGTCAATCCCAAGGCCTGGATGATGGCCCTCGCCGCGCTGGCACTGTTCGCCGGGGAAGGCGCCGGACAGGCCGGGCGGATCGGCCTGCTGGCATTGCTGTTCTTCCTGGTTTCGCTGCCGTGCCTGGCCAGTTGGGCCTTGCTCGGCGTCGGCAGCGCGCGGCTGCTGCGCTCGCCGTCGCTGATGAAACGCTTCAACCAGGGCATGGCGCTGTTGTTGCTGGCATCGGCCTGGGCCGCCCTGCTGCTCTGAGGCGGTCCGGTAGCTTCCTGACAAACCTGTGGGTTGGTACGCCGGGCCCGGGTTGGCTATGGTGGGACGATCCGTAGCCATGGCGCGGTCGCCGTCAGCACGCCGCGCAAGGAACCTCCATGTTGAAACCCGACATCACTGCCTTCTTCGACCCGGCCACCTCCACCTACAGCTACGTGGTGCGCGACCCGTCCAGCCGCGCCTGCGCCATCGTCGACCCGGTGCTCGACTACGACCCGGCCGCCGGGCGCACCAGCCATGCCAGCGCCGAACGCCTGATCGCCCACGTTCGCCAGCACGACCTGCAGGTGGAATGGCTGCTGGAGACCCACGTGCACGCCGACCACCTGTCGGCGGCCATCTTCCTGCAGCGCGAACTGGGCGGGTGCCTGGCCATCGGCGCGCGAATCACCCAGGTGCAGGCGAAATTCTCCGGCCTGTTCAACCTCGGCGAGGCGTTCCCGGTGGACGGCCGCCAGTTCGAGCACCTGTTCGAGGACGGCGAGTCGTTCCGCATCGGCGCCCTGGAATGCCGCGCGCTGCATACCCCGGGGCATACCCCGGCGTGCATGACCTACCTGGTCGGCGACAGCGCCTTCGTCGGCGATACCCTGTTCATGCCCGACTACGGCACCGCCCGCTGCGATTTCCCCGGCGGCGACGCGCGCCAGCTGTATCGCTCGATCCAGCGCCTGTTCGCGCTACCCGACGCGACCCGCCTGTTCATGTGCCACGACTACACGGCTCCCGGCCGCGACGAGCACCGCTGCGAAACCAGCGTCGGCGAGCAGCGCCGGCACAACGTGCACGTCCGCGAAGGCGTCGACGAGGAGGCGTTCGTCGCCATGCGCCAGCAGCGCGATGCCACCCTCGGCATGCCGACCCTGATGCTGCCGGCGATCCAGGTCAACATGCGCGGCGGCAACCTGCCGCCGGTGGAAGGCAACGGGGTGCGTTACCTGAAGATCCCGCTGGATCTGTTCTGATCAGCTGCGGCGACGCAGCAGGAGAATGAAGAACAGCCCGCCGATGGCCGCGGTGGCGATGCCGATGGGCAGGTCCTGGGGGGCGATCAGGGTGCGCGCGGCGACATCCATCCAGACCAGGAACAGCGCGCCGAGCAGGGCGCACACCGGCAGCAGTCGGCGGTGCTCGGCACCCACCAGCAGGCGCGCGGCGTGCGGCAGCATGAGACCGACGAAGCCGATGGCGCCGCTCACCGAGACCAGCACGCCGGTCAGCAGCGAGCAGCAGACGAAGACCCACAGGCGTACGCGACGGGCGTCCAGGCCGAGGGTCACGGCGGTCTGTTCGCCGGCCATCAGCGCGTTCAGCGCACGGCCCAGCCCGAGCAGTACCAGCAGGCCGCCGGCCACGCACAGCGCCGGCAGCCAGATCAACGACCAGCGCGCCAGGCCGAGGCCGCCGAGCATCCAGAACAGCACAGAGGAGGCGGCGCGGTGGTCGCCGAGGAACAGCAGCAGGTTGGCCAGCGCCAGGAGCACGAACGACACCGCGACCCCCGCCAGCAACAGCCGGTCGCTGCCCAGGCGGCCGCCGCGACTGGCCACGCCGAGCACCAGCAGCATGCTGCCGAGGGCGCCGAGGAAGGCCGCCAGCGGCAGGGTCAGCAGGCCGATCACCTCGCCGATGTAGAGCACCACCAACACCGCGCCGAGGGTCGCGCCGGAGGTGGCGCCGAGCAGGTGCGGATCGGCCAGCGGATTGCGCGTGACCGCCTGCAGGGCCGCTCCCACCAGCGCCAGGCCGGCGCCGACGCAGGCGCCGAGCAGTACCCGTGGGGCGCGGATCAGCCAGACGATGTGCTCCTGGCCGGCGCTCCAGGCACCGGGCTCCGCCGCCACGCCGAACAGGCGCTGGAGGACGATGCGGCCGACCAGGCCGCTGTCCAGTCGCGCCGGACCGAAGCCGAGGGCGACCACGCAGGACAGGCCGAGCAACATGACCAGGCCGCCCAGCAACAGGCAATAGGCGCGAGGGCTGCGGAACAGGGTCATGGACGTGGCGCCCGAGGGTGGAGGCCGGCGACCAGGGTTTCTATCGCCGCGGCGTTGCCGATGCCCGGCGTGGCCTGGTTATAGGGCAGGACGATGAAGCGTCGCTCGCGGATCGCGGTCAGGCTGCGCAGCGCCGGGTTCTCTTCGAGGAAGCGCTGCTTCTGCGCGGCGCTGGTCTCGCCGTAGTCGACGATGACGATGACCTGCGGATCGCGGGCGACCACGCTTTCCCAGTTGACCTGGGTCCAACTGGCCGCCACGTCGTCGGTCACGCTGCGGCCGCCGGCGGCCTCGATCAGCGCCTGCGGCATGCCCAGGCGGCCAGAGGTGAAGGGGCGGTCCTCGCCGCTGTCGTAGAGGAACACCCGCGGCGCCTCGGCGTTCGCCGGGATGCCGGCGCGGGCGCGCTCGATGCGTGCCTGGAGGCTGGCGACCAGGCGCTCGGCGCGCGGTTCGACGTCGAAGATCCGCCCCAGGTTGCGCAGGTCGCGGTACAGCTCGTCGAGGCTGGCGCGGCGCGGCTCGCCGATCTGCGCGCAGGATTCGCTCAGCTCGTAGACCTTCACCCCCAGCGGCTCCAGGCTGGCCGGAGTGAGGTCGCCGCCGACGCGCATGCCGTAGCCCCAACCGGCGAAGAAGAAGTCGGCGTCGACATCGAGCAGGGTTTCCGCCGTGGGGTAGCGCGCCACCAGCTCGGGCAGCGGCTTGAGCGCGGCGATCAATCCGGGATCGGCATTCTTCCACCAGCCGCTGATGCCGGTATAGCCGACCATGCGCGTTTGCAGACCGAGGGCGACCATCATCTCGGTGAGGTTGATGTCGTGGCTGACTGCGCGCGACGGCGCGCGCTCGAACGTCACTTCGCGCTCGCAGCTGCGCACGCTGAGCGGGTAGCGCTCGGCCAGCGCGGCATCGGCGCAGGCGAGCAGGGCGCCGAGCAGCAGGTGGTGCAGGATCGGGTGCTTCATGCTTGGGTAATCCAGGTCAGGCGCGGGTGGTCGGCGAGGGGGTGGCGGTCGACCAGGGCGCGGACGCCGAATACCCGCCACAGCAGGTCGGCGTCGAGCACCTCGGTCGGCGTGCCCTGGGCGACGATGCGGCCGCCGTCGAGCACGTAGAGGCGGTCGCAGAAGGCCGCCGCCAGATTGAGGTCATGGAAGCTCGCCAGGGTGCTCAGGCCGAGGCTGCGCAGCAGGCGCAGAAGCTCCAGCTGGTAGCGCGGGTCGAGGTGGTTGGTCGGTTCGTCGAGGATCAGCAGGCGCGGCTCCTGAACCAGCGCGCGAGCCAGCAGGGCGCGCTGCTTCTCGCCACCGGAGAGGCTGGCGAAGGGGCTCGCGGCACGCCCTTCGAGACCGACCTGGAGCAGCGCCTGGCGGACCCGCTGGCGGTCGTCCGCGCCGTGGCCGTCGAACAGGCCCTTGTGCGGCGTGCGGCCCATGGCGACCACGTCCTCGACGGCAAGGCCGAAGTCCTCGGGGAACTCCTGCAACACCACCGCGATACGCCGGGCGGCCCAGCGCGGCGGCTGGCGCCAGAGGTCGTCGCCGTCGAGCACCACCCGGCCGCGCTGCGGTCGCGCATAGCGGAAGGCGCAGCGCAGCAGGCTGGTCTTGCCGCTGCCGTTGGGGCCGATCAGGCCGACGAAACTGCCGGCCGGGACTTCCAGATGCACGCCGCGCAGCAACTCGGTGGAGGCGTCGGGCGACCAGTGCAGGGCATCGAGGTGAAGGGACGACATGGCTACTCGCAGGTCCGGTGGTTCAGCAGAGACGATTGCCGCGGCGCCGGCTTCAGAAACTGAAGTCGGCGGTGACGTTGAACGAGCGCGGCTGGCCCATGATCCATTGCTGGCCGTTGTTGTTGTCAGCCAGGGCGTACTGGCGGTCGAACAGGTTGTACAGCTCAAGGCCGAGGGTCAGGTCCGGCCGTACCCGCCAGCCCAGGTTGGCGTCGACCACCGTGTAGCCGGGCAGGCTGGCCTGGTTGGCGGCGTCGGCGTAGCGCCGGTCGACGTAGCGCAGCCCGGCGCCGACGCGCAGGGTCTCGGCGAAGGACTTGTCCAGCCAGAGGTTGGCGGTGCGCCGTGGCACGTTCCTGGGGCGGTTGCCGTTGCGCGAGTAGGTCTGCCCGTCGATCGTTTCGTCGAAGTCGTCGTATTCGGCACGCACCAGCGCGGCGTTCGCCGACAGCCGCCAGTCCTGGGCCAGGTTCAGTTCCAGGCTGGCCTCCAGGCCGTCCGAACTCTGCTGGCCGACCTGCTGCGCGTCGTGCGGCGGCAGCGGGTTGGCGCTGAGCAGCTTCTTCTTGACGATATGGTAGGCGGCCAGGGTCCATTCGCCGCGACCGTCCGGGAACAGCTGCTTGAGGCCGACCTCGGTCTGCTTCGAGTGGGTCAGGTCCATCTGCTGCTGGGCCGCGTTGAGGGTGATCAGGTTGCTCACACCGTCCTCGCTGGTGGAGTACTGGCCGTACAGCGACAGTTCCGGGGTCAGCGCGAAGACCATCCCGGCGCGCCAGTTGCCGCCCTGCAGGCTGCGGTCGCTGCGGGTGCCGGCGCGCAGGTCGTCGCGGTCGATATGGTTCTGGTCGCGGCGCACCCCGGTCACCAGCGACAGGCGCTCGTTGAGCTGCAGGCGGTTCTCGGCGAACAGGGCGAAGGTGCGGGTCTGGCTGCGCGAGTGCGGCCGGTAGGGCGAGCGGCTTTCGAAGTAGCCGGGCGCGGGATGCCAGGGGTCGATGTAGTCGCCGCCGACATCGGTATAGGGCGAGTTGTTGCTCAGGCGGAAGCGGATGCGGTTGTACTCGGCGCCGACCAGGGTGCGGCTGTCGAGGCCGAACAGGGCGTGCTGGAAGGCGAAGGTCTGGCGGTCTCCGATCTGCTCCTGCTCGTGGCTGATGCGCAGGTAGTCCCTGCGCAACAGCTCTTCGCGCGGGACGTCCCATTCGTAGGTTTCGGCGTTGCGCCAGTGGCGGCGGGCCTTGATGTAGTACAACTGGTTGCTCGCGGTGACGCTGTCGGAAAGGCTCCAGTCGCTGGTCAGGCGGGTCCACTGGTCGTTGTAGCGCTGCACGTCGTTGCGCACGTTGTAGTTCTTCTCGCGCAGGCGCTTGTGGTACTTGCCGCCGACCAGCGGGGTGCCGAAGTCGTTCATCGGCTCCTGGTCGCCATAGTCGTGGGCGAGGGTGAAGGCCAGATCGTCGCTGGCCTGCCAGCGCAACGCCGCGCTGATGCCCAGGTTGCGCGAGTCGCCACGGTCGATCCAGCCGTGGCTCTGCTGCTGGTTCAGGTTGAGCCGGTAGCTGAGGCTGTCGGTCAGCGAGCCGCCGCTGTCCAGGGCCAACTGGCGGTTGTCGTAGGAGCCGTAGCCGAGGCGCAGGTGGTTGCGGATCTCGCCGGCGAAAGGCTTCTTCGGCACCACGTTGATCACCGCGCCGGTGGCGCCTTCGCCGTACAGCACCGAGGCCGGGCCGCGGATCACGTCGATGCGCTCGACCATCCACGGATCGCTGGGGAAGTTCACCGTGCCCATGCCGGTGTACAGGCGCGTGCCGTCGAACAGTTGCATCACCGATGCATGGCCGCTGAAGCCGCGCGCCGAGAGGCCGGTACCGCCATCTCCGGGGGTGCCGATGAAGCTGATGCCGGGACTGCGGGTAACGGCGGCCTGGACGCTGGGGTTGTTGCGTCGGCGAACTTCCTCGCCGCTGATGCTGCTGGTGCTCGCCGGGGTGTCCAGGGCGCTGAGGCCCAGGCGCGAACCGGCACTGACCGGAGTGGCGAGGTCGATGTGGTCGAGTTCGGCGGGATCCTGGCGAACGCTGACCAACTGGCTGGGCAGGGCGAGGGCGGCTTCCTCGGTTTCGGCGAGGGCGGGCGGTACCAGCAGCAGGCTGGTGGAGAGGCCGAGGGCGAAAGGCTCGGTGCGCAAACGGCTGAAGCGGGGCATGGGCGTTCCATCTCATGACCGGGCAGGACGGAACGCGCAGGAAATCGCAGGCGCGACAGCGCCTCGAACAACCGGCTCGCTCCCGCCCACCGCGGGTGTGCCAACAGGGCGTTGCAGGCCGGTCTCCGGGCTTGCGAGGGTCGTGAAATCCTCGCCTTCCCATGCTGGAGCACAGTGGCCTGAAGAGGATTTCGCTCGCTTACCGTTGCGGGGGCAGCGCCGGACTGATCACTGAAGTGACGCACCGGCTTCCCGTTTCACCTCCTGCGCGGCGGCAGGAGGCACCTGGAACGGGCCGGATGGGAACATCCGCACCGTTTCCAGTCAAGCCTTGAACGATCTGGATTGAATAAAATGTTATACTATAACAATTCGCTTGTGCAGTCTTTCTTCGCCGGACCCCACGCCCTGGCGCAGCTTCCCGGGTCATCACATTTTCTTCACGCCGGTCTGCTATGCTGCCGGCCTTCCTTGGGGAGTAGCCTGCCGTCACCCGTTGACGGCGCGCTGGTCAACATTCTTGGCAACCTGCCATGGCCAGCGCATCCAACCGGATTGGTGAGACCAACGACATTCCTGCGCCAAAGCCGGGCCGCGGGGTCATGTCGTTGACTCATGCCCGGCTGGAGTATCCGCGTGAATCCCGTTTCCCTGATCTTCCTCGCCTTCGCCATGTCCACCGATGCCTTCGCCGCGGCCATCGGCAAGGGCTCCAGCCTGGATCGGCCGCGCCTGTCGGAGGCGCTGCGCACCGGGATAATCTTCGGCGTGATCGAGGCGATCACCCCTCTGGTCGGCTGGCTGCTTGGCCAGGCCGCCAGCCAGTTCGTCGCCGACTGGGACCACTGGATCGCCTTCGTCCTGCTGGTGCTGCTCGGCCTGCACATGATCCACAACGGCCTGCGCGCGGATCATGCGACGGAACAGGAAAAGCCCGGCCAGCATTCGTTCTGGATTCTCGCGGTGACGGCGCTGGCCACCAGCATCGACGCGCTGGCGGTGGGCGTCGGCCTGGCCTTCGTCGATGTCAACATCTTCCTCGCCGCCGGTGCCATTGGCCTGGCCACCATGACCATGGTCACCCTCGGCACCATGCTCGGCCGGGCGCTCGGCGCAGTGACCGGCAAGCGCGCGGAGATGGTCGGCGGGGTGGTGCTGATCCTGGTCGGTGCGACCATTCTCTACGAGCATCTCAGCGCGGCGTGAGCGGCATCGGAGACGGGGCGGGACAGGTCGCGGCGAGTGGGTGGGCGTTCGCTTCAGGCGCTTTCCCAATCGCGGATTGCCGCCAGCAGCGCCTCGCCGTCGGCGAACTCGCGGTCCGCCGGCGGCAGCGCCGGACGTGCCAGGACCAGCACCGGCAGGCCCATTTCCCGCGCCACCTGGAGCTTCGGCTCGGTGGCCTGGCTACCGCTGTTCTTGCTCACCAGCACGTCGCAGGCGAGGCGCTCGAACAACGCCCGTTCGCCATCCAGGCTGAACGGCCCGCGCGCGCCGATCACCTCGGCGCGCGGCGCAGCCGGCTGGCCTTGCAGGCAGCGCACGGTCCAGTGCTGGTGCGGCGGGACCTGGCCGAGATGCTCCAGCGGTTCGCGGCCGAGGGTGAACAGCGGACGGCGGAAGGGTGCGAGGGCGGCGATCAGCTCGCGCCAGTCGGCTACCTCGCGCCAGTCGTCTCCGGGCCCGGCCTGCCAGCCGGGCCGGCGCAGCGCCCAGCAGGGCACTCCGGCCAGTCGCGCGGCGCGCACGGCGTTCCGGCTGATCCGTGCGGCGTAGGGGTGGGTGGCGTCCACCAGCAGGTCGAAGCCCTGCTCGTCGATGAACGCCGCCAGCCCTTCGGCGCCGCCGTAGCCGCCGACCCGGACCCGGCAGGCCAGGTCGCCGGGCACCTTGCCCAGCCCGGCGAGGCTGTAGAGATGCGCCGGACCGAGCCGGCGGGCGAGGGCCAGGGCCTCACCGATCCCGCCGAGCAGCAACAGGCGCTTCATCGGCGCTCCTCGCAGGCCTGGCCGACCAGGTTGCCCTGGCGGTCGATGGCGAAGACTTCCAGCGCCACCTCGGTGGGCACGATGCCGCGGGCGAAGCGCAGGGCGTGGGCGCAGACCGCATCGCCCAGGGCCACGCCTTCGGCGTGTGCCTGGGCCAGCGCCTGCTGGCTGGTGTTGGCGGCGCGCATGCTGTCCTGTAGCGCGGTGCTGGCACCGAGCGCGGCGGCCCAGCCGGCCAATTGCGGCAGGTCGATGCTGGAATGGCGGCTGTGCAGGTCGAGGTGGCCGCCGGCGAGCTTGCTGATCTTGCCGAAGCCGCCGCACAGGCTGAGCTTTTCCACCGGCGCCCTGCGCAGGTGCTTGAGCACCGCGCCGGCGAAGTCGCCCATCTCGATCAGGGCGATCTCCGGCAGTGCATAGCGCCGGCGCATGGCGTCCTCGCTGGCGTTGCCGGTACAGGCGGCGATGTGACGGACGCCGTTGGCGCGAGCGACATCGATGCCCTGATGGATCGAGGCGATATAGGCCGAGCAGGAGAACGGCCGGACGATGCCGCTGGTGCCGAGGATCGACAGCCCGCCGAGGATGCCCAGGCGCGGGTTCATGGTCTTCAGCGCCAGCTCGGCGCCGCCCTCCACGCCGATGGCGACCTCGAAGCCGCCGGCGTAGCCCCGTTCGGCGGCGAGCTGGGCGAGGTGGCGTTCGATCATCTGTCGCGGCACCGGATTGATCGCCGGCTCGCCGACCGCCAGGGTCAGCCCCGGGCGGGTCACCGTACCGACCCCGGGGCCGGCATGGAAGCGCACGCCAGGCTCGGCGCTCAGGCGCACCCGGGCGAACACCAGGGCGCCATGGGTGACGTCGGGATCGTCGCCGGCATCCTTGAGGGTGCCGGCTTCCGCGCCGTTTTCCCAGGCGCGGCAGAATTCCAGGCGCATCAGCACCTGCTGGCCCTTGGGCAGGACGATCTGCACCGCGTCGCTGATCGTGCCGCCCAGCAGCAGGCGCGCCGCCGCCAGGCTGGTGGCGGTGGCGCAACTGCCGGTGGTGTAGCCGCTGCGCAACGGCGCGGGCTGCTCGGGGGTTTCCTCACGCATCGCGGGGAGGCTTCCTGGCGGCGGGCTTGCGCAATTCCAGCAGGGTGATCGGCAAGGCCTGGCGCCAGGTGTCGAAACCGCCCAGCGGTCGCGCGTGGGCGACGCCGAGGCGGGTGAGGTCGCCACCCAGGCGTTGCTGCCAGTCGAGCAGCACCCGTTCGCTCTGCAGGGTGACCGCGTTGGCGAGCAGGCGGCCGCCGGGCCGCAGGCGCTCCCAGCAGGTTTCCAGCACGCCCTCGGCGGTGACTCCGCCGCCGATGAAGATGGCGTCCGGCTCGGGCAGTTCAAGCAGCGCCTCCGGGGCGCTGCCGGCGACCAGGTGCAGGGTCGGTACGCCGAGGGCGTCGCGGTTGTGGCGGATATGTTCCTGGCGCTCGTCGTTGGCTTCGATGGCGATCGCCCGGCAACTGGGGTGCGCGCGCATCCATTCGATGCCGATGGAGCCGCAACCGGCGCCGACGTCCCAGAGCAGCTCGCCGGGGCAGGGCGCCAGGCGCGCCAGGGTCACGGCGCGGACGTCGCGCTTGGTCAACTGGCCGTCGTGGCGATAGGCTTCGTCGGCCAGGCCCGGGGTCAGCGGCAGGCGCACGGCGCCGGCGCCGGCGCGGCATTCCACCGCCACCAGGTTGAGATCGGCGGCGCGCGGCAGCGACCAGTCGCCGGCGAGGCCGTCGAGACGGCGCTCGAGCGGCCCGCCGAGGTGTTCCAGCACGCTCAGGCGACTGGCGCCGAAGCCACGGGCGTTCAACAGGCGGGCGATGGCGGCCGGGCTGTCGCCGTCGTTGCTGAGGACCAGCAGGCGCCGGCCGTCGTGGACCTGTGCCTGCAGCGCCGCCAGCGGGCGCGCCACCAGCGACAGGCAGGCGACCTCCTGCAGGGCCCAGCCGAGGCGGGCGGCGGCCAGCGAGAGGGAGGAGGGCGCCGGCAGGACCCGCAGTTCGGTCGCCGGCAGTTGCCGGGCGAGACTGGCGCCGACGCCGAACAGCATCGGGTCGCCGCTGGCCAGCACGCAGGTCGGCTGGCCGCGCCGGGCCAGCAATGGTTCCAGGGAGAACGGCGTCGGCCAGGTTTCGCGGGCGGCGCCGATGCACGGCGGCAGCAGTTCCAGCTGGCGCGCCGCGCCGACGATCCGGCTGGCTTGCAGCAGGGCACGCCGGGCCTGCTTGCCGAGGCCGGGATAACCGTCCTCGCCGATGCCCACCAGGGTCAGCCAGGGCGGCGTCGAGTCTGCCGATGACACGGTTCCGATACTCCTGAAATGCGTCTGTGAAGGGCCCGCGACGGCTTCCGGACGGAATGGGTTTTCCCGGCCCCGGGCTGGGCGGCATAATAGCGCGTTCGTCGGTGCCCGGCCCTTTCGCGTTAGCGCGGGGCCAACGAGGGCCGAAGAGGGAACACGGAGCCGCGGTCTTTTCGAAGCCCGGGCCTAGCCGTGGCTGCCCCCGCAACTGTATGCAGCCTGTATTCGCGCCATTCGCCACTGGATTACCGGGAAGGCGGCGCGAAGCGGAGGTTCCTCCCCCGGGTGGAACGCCGGGCTGCGAGCCAGGAGACCTGCCGCCGAAACCAGTCGCGAGTGCCAACATCGGGCGGGGTGTACCGATGCCGTGGTCTGTCCCTGGGGGACAGCGGTGCGGTCGCCGCGACGCCGATTCGAGTAGCGTTTTTGAACGACGACCAGACCCCGGCGCCCCTGCCCGTACCACGTCCGTCGCCCTGTCCCGGCCTGCTGCGTATCGTCCAGGCGCTGGACGGCGGCATCTGCCGCATCAAGCTCGACGCCGGCCGCCTGGACGCCGCCCAGGCACGCGCCGTGGCGGCCGCGGCGCGGGATTGCGCCAGCGGCGTGATCGAGGCGACCAACCGTTCCAACCTGCAATTGCGCGGCGTCCGTCGCGGCGAGGAAGAGCGGCTTGTCCGCCGCCTGCTGGACGCCGGCCTCGGTCCCCGGCATGGGTCCCTGGCCGGCGCCGACGACGTGCGCAACCTGATGCTCAGCCCGGCCGCCGGGCTCGATCCGCACCTGTCGCTGGACGTGCGCCCGCTGGCCGCTCGGCTGTTGCTGCGGCTCCAGGCGGACAGCCGCTACCACGCGCTGTCGGCCAAGTTCGCCATCCAGCTGGACGGCGGCGAAGACCTGGCGATGCTCGAACATCCCCATGACATCTGGCTCTCACCGATGCCCGCGGCGCCGACCGCGACGCTGGTCTTCGGACTCGCCGGCTGCCCGGCCCGCGACCGCCCCCTGGCGGCGTTGCCGGCGGAGCGGGGCGAGTCCCTGGTGCTGGCGTTGCTCGACCTGTTCCTCGAGCGCGCCCAGCCGCAACAGACGCGGATGCGCCACCTGTTGCAGGAGCTGGACGGAGAACCCTTGCTGGAGGCCTTGCAGGCGCGCCTGGATTTCCCTCTGCGGCGTGACGAGCGGGTGGCGGCCTGGCGGCGTTCGCCGGGGCGTCCGTGGAGTCATCTCGGCGTCCAGCCGCAACGCCAGCCGGGCCTGGTGATGGTCGGCGCGGCGGCGCCGCTCGGCCGGCTCGACAGCGCTTGCCTGGAAGGCCTGGCCGAGCTGGTCGAACGCCATGGCGACGGCAGCCTGCGCCTGACCCCCTGGCAAGGCGTGCTCCTGCCGAACCTGGCGCACGCCGAGGCCGACCAGGCGCTGCTCGGCCTGCGCGGACTCGGCCTGCTGACCGAGCCCGATGCGCCGTTGGCGCGGCTGATCGCCTGCAGCGGTTCCAGCGCCTGCGCCAGGGGCCTGGCCGACACCAAGGGCGACGCCTTGCGCCTGGCCGAACGCCTCGGCCCGCGCAGCGACCTGCCGCAACTGCACCTGTGCGGCTGCGAACGGTCCTGCGCCGCCGCCCACCGCGCGCCGCTCACCCTGCTGGCGCGCAGCGGCGGGTTCTACGACCTGTACCGGCACGACCCATGCCGCCCCGGATTCGGCCAGTTGCTGGCCAGCCGCCTGACTTTCGCCACGGCCGCCGACTACCTGGCGGCCCTGCCTTCCCAGCCCACTTCCGGAAAACCCGCATGATTGACTACATCCGCGATGGCCAGGCGATCTATCGCCAGTCGTTCGCCACCATCCGCGCCGAAGCGAACCTCGCCGGCATCCCGGCCGACCTTGAAAAGCTCGCGGTCAGGGTGATCCACGCCTGCGGCATGGTCGACGTGGTCGACGACCTGCGCTTCTCGCCCGGCGCCGGCGCCGCCGGCCGCGCCGCGCTGGCCGCCGGCGCGGCGATCCTCTGCGACGCGCGGATGGTCGCCGAAGGCGTGACCCGCTCGCGGCTGCCCGCCGCCAACCGGGTGATCTGCACCCTCAACGAAGCGGACGTGCCGGCGCTCGCCGCGGAACTCGGCAATACCCGCTCGGCGGTGGCCCTGGAGCACTGGCGCGAGCACCTGGAGGGCAGCGTGGTGGTGATCGGCAACGCGCCGACCGCGCTGTTCTACCTGCTGGAAATGCTCGACGCCGGCGCGCCGAAACCGGCGCTGATCCTGGGCTTCCCGGTCGGCTTCGTCGGCGCCGCGGAATCCAAGGAGATGCTCGCCGCCGATAGCCGCGGGGTGCCCTACGTGATCGTCCGCGGTCGCCGTGGCGGCAGCGCCATGGCCGCCGCGGCGGTGAACGCCCTGGCCACGGAGCGCGAATGATGAGTGTCGTGAAGGGCCGCCTGCTGGGCCTGGGCGTCGGGCCCGGCGATCCCGAACTGATCACCCTCAAGGCCCTGCGCCTGCTGCGCGCGGCGCCGGTGGTCGGCTATTTCGTGGCCAAGGGCAAGAAGGGCAACGCCTTCGGCATCATCGAGGCGCACCTGGACCAGGCCCAGGTGCGCCTGCCGCTGGTCTACCCGGTGACCACCGAGAAGCTGGAACCGCCGCTGTGCTACGAGACCATCATCAGCGATTTCTACGACACCGCCGCCGAACAGCTGGCCGCGCACCTGGACGCCGGCCGCGACGTGGCGGTGATCTGCGAGGGCGACCCGTTCTTCTACGGTTCCTACATGTACCTGCACGACCGCCTGGCGACGCGCTACGAAAGCGAAGTGGTGCCTGGCGTCTGCTCGATGCTCGGCGGCGCGGCGGTGCTCGGTGCGCCGCTGGTGTACCGCAACCAGAGCCTCTCGGTGCTCTCCGGAGTGCTGCCCGAGGAGGAGTTGCGCCGGCGCCTGGCGGATGCCGACGCGGCGGTGGTGATGAAGCTCGGCCGCAATTTCGACAAGGTCCGCCGCGTGCTGGTCGAGCTTGGCCTCGAGCGCCGCGCGCTGTACGTCGAGCGGGCGACCATGGCCAACCAGCGGATCGTGCCGTTGGAACGGGTCGAGCCGATGGCCTCGCCGTACTTCTCGCTGATCGTCGTTCCCGGCGACAAGTGGCAGGGAGGGGCCGGCGGTGAGTGACGCCCAGCAGGTTCCGGCCATCGTCATCCTCGGCCAGGGCGCGCTGGATACCGCGCGGCGGGTCCAGGCGCGCTATCCCGGGGCGCTGGTCCACGGGCTCGCCGGGCGGGTCGAGGCCGACCGTTCCTATACGGACTTCGGCGACACCCTGCGCGAACTGTATTGCGCCGACCGCCCGATCGTCGCCCTGTGCGCCGCCGGCATCGTCATTCGCAGCCTGGCGCCGTTGTTGCAACGCAAGGGAGCGGAGCCGCCGGTGCTGGCCCTGGCCGAGGACGGCAGCGCGGTGGTGCCGCTGCTCGGTGGGCTGGCCGGGGTCAACCGGCTGGCGCGGGAAATCGGCGAGGTGCTGGCCGTGGCGCCGGCGATCACCACCAGCGGCGAGCTGCGCTTCGGCACCTGCGTGCTCAACCCGCCCGCCGGTTATGTCCTGGCCGACCTGGAGCAGGGCAAGCGCTTCGTTGCCGATTTGCTCGGTGGCCAGCCGGTGCGCGTCGAGGGTGCCGCCGACTGGCTCGACGCGGCCCGTTTGCCGCGCGACCCGGAGGCAGCGCTGGCGATTCACGTGACGCCCTCGGCGCGTGCGCCGCGGGCCGAGGAACTGCTGATCCATCCGCGCTGCGTGCTGGCGGCGCTCGAACCTGCCGACGCGGCGGCGGACGCGGTGCGCCAGGCGCTGGTCGATGCCGGCCTGGCCGCGGCGGCGCTCGGCGGCTTGCTGGCCGACAGCGCGCGGATGGCCGATCCGCGCCTGCAGGCCGCCGCCGATGCGCTCGGCGTACCGCTGCGCTTCCTGCCGCAGACCGATCCCGCTGCGCGCCTGCGCCAGGCCTTGCCCGCCGCCGAGCAGGTCGGCGACCGGCTGGCGGTGGCCGCCGCGCCCTTGGCGATGGACCGCATCGGCCAGCGTCGCGGCCGACTCACGGTGATCGGCCTGGGGCCCGGCTGCGCCGAGCTGATGGTGCCTGCGGCGCGGCGGGCACTGGACGAGGCCGAGGACATCCTCGGCTACCAGACCTACGTCGACATGGCCGGACCCTTCCGCGCCGGACAGGTGCTGCATGGCAGCGACAACCGCGAGGAATTGCAGCGCGCCCGGCATGCCTTCGAACTGGCGGCGACGGGCAGGGCGGTGGTGCTGGTATCGTCCGGCGACCCCGGCGTGTTCGCCATGGCCGCCGCGGTGCTGGAAGCCCTGCATGGCGCTGGCGAGCCGGCCTGGGACGTGGTCGAGCTGCGGATCTTCCCTGGCGTCTCGGCGGCCCTGGCCACCGCGGCCAGGGCGGGGGCGCCTCTGGGCCACGATTTCTGCCTGCTGTCGCTGTCCGACAACCTCAAGCCCTGGGAGGTGATCGAGCGGCGCCTCGACCTGGCCGGCGCCGCCGACCTGGCGATGGCTTTCTACAATCCGATCTCGCGGGCGCGGCCCTGGCAACTGGGACGGGCGCTGGAGATCGTCGCCCGCCATCGTTCGCCGCAGACCCTGGTGGTGCTCGGTCGCGACATCGGGCGGCCCGGCGAGCGCCTGCTGCGCACCACCCTGGGCGAGCTGCGTGCGGAGCAGGTGGACATGCGCACCCTGGTGATCATCGGCTCGTCCACCACCTGCAGCTTCCCGCGTGCCGACGGCGAAGCCTGGGTCTACACGCCGCGCTGGTACCCATCGGAATAGCGGGGCGGGAGCGCGCGCGGAAATGTGGCAGACTGCTGCGCGCATCCCTGTACCGCGGAGCCTGAATCCATGTCCTTTCGCTGTTCCCCGCGCCGCCTGGCCGGCATCCTGCTGGCGGCGCTGTTCGTTCCGGGGCTGGCCGCGGCGGCCGGCTCCTGCGAGCGCCTGGTGGCCACCGGCAACCCGGAGTACCCACCCTACCTGTGGCGCGACCCGCAGGATCCGAAGCGCCTGATCGGAGCCAATGCCGACCTGTTGCAGCGCCTGGGCAAGGAACTCGGCGTGCGCATCGACGTGCTCTACAGCGGCTCCTGGGAGAAGGCCCAGGAAGAGGTGACCAGCGGTCGCGCCGACCTGCTCGCCGGGGCCTACCTGACCCTGGCACGGCTCGGCAGCATGGACTACGTGCATCCGCCGTTCCTGATGACCAGCGGGGTGGTCTGGGTGAACAAGGACGCCGCGTTCCCGTTCATCGGCCGCGACGACCTGATCGGGCACAAGGGCAGCGTGCTGGCCGGCAGCAGCCTGGGCGAGGAGTTCGACCGCTTCGCCAAGGCCAGCCTCGACCTGAAGCCGGTGCCGAGCCTGACCCAGGGCTTGCAGGACCTGATGCTCAAGCGCAGCGAGTTCCTCCTCTACCAGGCGCTGCCCGGGCAGGCCCAGGTCGAGGCGCTGGGCATGGCCGACGACCTGGAGGCGCTGGAACCGGTGCTGAGTAGCGAGGGGCTGTACCTGACGCTGTCGCACAACTCCGCCTGCAACGATCCGTGGCTGCGCGGACAACTGGCGAAAAAGATGACAGAATTGTCGGCTGCCGGCGTTCCCGTAACGCTCTTGCAGGACAATCTCGAACGCTGGAAAGCCCAGCAATTGCCGGCTTCCGGCGCCAGTTCGACTACGCAGGAAAGTGACTTGTGAGCATTCGATGGATGATGGCCGCAGGCCTCGCCGCGCTGACCCTGAGCGGTTGTGCGAGCAACGACCCGGCTCCGCTGGAGCAGATGCGCCTGACCGAACAGGCGCTGGAGCAGGCCAAGGCGGTGGGTGCCACCGACGACGTGGCCGAGCTGAAACTGGCCCAGGACAAGTACGCCGCGGCGCAGATCGCGATGACCGCGGAGTCCTACAAGAAGGCGCGCCTGTTGGCCGAGCAGGCCGAGCTGGACGCACGCCTCGCCGAGTCCAAGGTGCTGACGCAGAAGAGCAAGGACCAGCTCGGCGAGCTGGACAAGAGCCTGAAACGTCTGCGCAAGCAACTGGGGGAGACCGACTGATGCCGGGCAAAGCGACTCTCTTCGCCACCCTGCTGGCCTGCGCCGCGCTGGCTGGCTGCGCCGACCACAAGCTCAGCGAACAGTCGCTGGCCAAGGCGCAGAGCGAGTTCGACCAGGTCAAGGAAGATTCCGACGTGCTCCGCGCGGCGCCCAAGGATGTGATCCGCGCCGGCGAATCGCTGGCCCGCGCCGAACGCCTGTCCAGCTACTGGGGCAGCAGCAGCGACGTGATCCAGTATGCCTACCTGAGCCAGCGCTACAGCGAGATCGCTCGCCAGCACGCCTTGCTCAACCTCAACCAGGAGCGCCTGACCCGCCTGCAACTGGAGCGCGAGCGCCTGCAACTGGCCCTGCGCGAAGCCAAGCTGCTCAGCGTGCAGGAGCAGGGCCAGCGCCTGAGCGAGGAGATCGCCAGTCTCAGCACCGAGGAAACCGAGCGTGGCCTGGTGCTCACCCTTGGCGACGTGCTGTTCGACTTCAACCGCGCCGAACTCAAGCCGGCGGCCAACCGCACCGCGCTGAAGCTGGTGCAGTTCCTCCAGCTCAATCCGCGGCGGGTGATCCGCATCGAAGGCTATACCGACAGCGTCGGCGACAGGCAGGCCAACCTCGACCTGTCGCGCGAGCGCGCCCAGGCGGTGGCCGACGTGCTCGCCGATCTCGGCGTGGATCCCGCGCGCATGCAGGTGGTCGGCTACGGCGAAGCCTTCCCGGTCACCGACAACGCCTCCAACCGGGGGCGGGCGCAGAACCGCCGGGTGGAGATCGTCTTCTCCAACGACAAGGGCCAGCTCAGCGCGCCGCGCTGAGCCCCGCGCCGCCGCAGGGAGCCCCGGTACCCCAAAGGGTCCGGGGCTTTTTTCGCCTGGCGAACTGGGTGGCGCCGGATTTCTCTGTCAGAACTTGCGCAAGAGCGGGCTATCATCGGGATCGAACTAGTTCGAGCAGCAATCCGTGCAGCATAAGCACCTTGTATTTCGTTATAACGAGTAGAGAGGCGCAATGAGTTCGAACGAAACCCTGCCGGGGCTGGTGATCGCCGATTCCTTCCCGGTCATGCAGTGGGCGCTGCAGCGCTACCTCAGCGAGGAGTGCGGACGCCAGGTGCTGGCGGTGGTCGGCGATAGCGACAGCCTGGTGGAGCGCTTGGCCGACCTGCCGCCGGAAAGCATCCTGATCACCGAGCTGGGCTTGCCTGGCCAGCGCAGCCGCGACGGTATCCACCTGGTGGAATGGCTGACCCGGCACTGCCCGCAAATGAAGGTGATGGTCTACTCGGTGTTCAGCGCGCCGTTGCTGGCCAAGGCGGTCCTGCGCAGCGGCGCCTCGGCCTACATCAGCAAGCGCAGCCCGCTGGAGACGTTGAAGGCGGCGCTGGAGTGCATGGCGCTCGGACAGACCTTCCTCGACCCCGGCCTGCACCCGCAGCGGCATACCGGCAAGCCGCTGAGCCCCACCGAGGTGGACATCCTCCGGCGCCTGGCGCGTGGCGACACGGTCAGCGAGATCGCCCAGCGGACCATGCGCAGCGTGTCGACCATCAGCACCCACAAGAAGAACGCGATGGTCAAGATAGGCCTCAACAGTGACGCCGAACTGATCGCCCTGGGCGTGATGAACTGGCTCCACGAACTCGCCTGACCGGGTTCGAAACATCTCGACCGCCAGTTGCGGAACAATCCTCGCCAGCCCCCGGGAGCCATCCCGCCGCAGCCGAGGAATCCGCATGATCCGCCAGCCCCGCTTTGCCCGTTTCGTCCTGCCGTTGTTGCTGAGCCTGTGCCAGCCGTCCTTCGCCGCCGAACTCCGCGCGGTTGCCGAAGCACGCCGCCAGGAACTCCTGCTGGAGGACTCGCCGGTGGCGTGCGGCGAGGTGGGCTGCACGGCGCGGGAAAGCCTCAGCCTGGTGGCGTTGCAGGTGCAGGCCCGGGTTCTGGTCACCCGCCTCGGCCGCGATGATTTTTCCCCGGCCGCCCGCCAGCCCGCCGCCGTCCCGGACTACCGCCTGTTCGGCGATCTCGGCCTGGCGCCAAGCCCCTTCGCCTGGCAAGCGTTGACCGGCGAGAGCGCGGCGGCGGACGCGTTGCGTTTCTGACTTTCCCTATGGCCGCTCCCCAGGCGGCTCTTGGCGGACTGTTTCCCGCCCGCACCCGGCCGGTGGCGACCGACCGGGTTTTCTTTTCCTCGCGAACGCGCCGTCTCTGCGACCGACCCGTACAGTTTTGCGACTGTATGCCTGGTTGTCGGCCGAACTGTTCTGGAGCAGTTTCACGAATTGAGCTACTGTTTCGGTTCAATCGCCGAGGAAAACCCGCCATGACCAATCTGCTGCTTTACCAACGCATCGCCCAGCAGTTGGCCGAGGACATTCGCCGTGGCGTCTACCAGCCGGGCGAGCGGGTACCGTCGGTGCGCAAGCTCAGTACCCAGTTGAACGTCAGCCACGCCACCGTGCTGCAGGCCTACGCCACCCTCGAGGACCAGGGACTGATCCGCGCCCGTCCGCAATCCGGCTTCTACGTCCACCGCACCCCGGCGCTGACCGCGCCGACCCCGGATATCGCGCGGGTCGAGCGTCCCGGCCTGGTCACCCGCAGCAGCATCATCAACCAGGTGCTCGCCGAGTCCCGCCGCGAAGGGGTATTCCCGCTCGGCGCGGCGGTGCCGCACGTGGACTACCTGCCGGTGCGCGCCTTGCACCAGCAACTGGCCAAGGTCACCCGCTTCCAGAGCCCACGGGCGTTCAGCTACATGTTCAGCCCCGGTTTCGAGCCGCTGCGGCGGCAGGTGGCGATCCGCATGCGCGACGCCGGCGTGGTGGTCGACCCGTCGCAGGTGACCATCACCCACGGCTGCGTGGATGCGATCCACATGGCCCTGCGGGTGCTGACCCGTCCCGGCGACCTGATCGCCACCGAGTCGCCGAGCTACTACGGCCTGCTGCAACTGGCCGACGTGCTGGGCCTGAAGGTCATCGAGATCCCCAGCGACCCGCGCACCGGGATCAGCCTTGAAGCGCTGCAACTGGCGGCCAACCAGTGGTCGATCAAGGCCTTGGTGCTGACCGCGCGGCTGAGCAATCCCTTCGGCGGGACGATTCCCGAGGATCGCCAGAAGCAACTGCTGAAACTGACCGCCGAACACAACATCGGGGTGGTCGAGGACGACATCTACGGCGAACTGATGTTCGACCAGGGCCAGGCGCGCTCGCTCAAGTCCCACGACCGCGACGGCCGGGTGATCTACTGCTCGAGTTTCTCCAAGACCATCTCGCCCGGCGTACGCATCGGCTGGATCATCGCCGAGCGCTACCAGGAGGAGATCCGTCGCTTGCAGACCTTCACCACCCATTCGGCCTGCACCGTGACCCAGATGGGCGTCGCCGCCTACCTGGAGAACGGCGGCTACGACCGCCACCTGCGCTACATCCGCCAGGAGTACCGGAAGAACATGACCGCCTACCAGTTGGCGGTGCAGCAGTACTTCCCGGAAGGTACGCAGATGACCCGGCCCAAGGGCGGCTTCATCCTCTGGGTCAGCCTGCCGGCCAAGGTCAACACCAAGGAACTCCACGTGCGGGCCCTGGAGCAGGGCATCAGCATCGCCCCGGGGCTGATCTTCAGCAACACCGAGCAGTTCAACAACTGCCTGCGGCTGACCTGCGGGATTCCCTGGAACCGCGAGGCGGAGCGGGCGATCATGACCCTCGGCATGCTTGCCGGGCAGCTTTGCCAGGAAGGCCTTATCGCCGCCTGAGCGCGAGGCGCTCCCCTGGCTGAGGGGCGCCCCGCGACAGTCCGCGAAGAATTTTCCCGGGGATTAACCCGAATCCACCGACAGCTTCGTCTCAGCGGGTATCTCCGCTGCACGACGAGGTCGTCTCGATGTTTTTCCCGGCTTCCATCCGGACCGGCACTTTCGCCGAACTGTCCGACGCTGGAAAATGTCTACCGATAGCCGCTCCGGCCGCGCTTCTGGCGACGGCCCGGGCGTTTCGTGGCGACGCCGATGCGTGCCGCGAAGGATGTGGCCGATGAGCCTGCTCTCGGTCGCCTTTGACACAGGACAGGAGTCGACCAGCGGCATGCATGCCTCCACCAGCGCCACGACGGCCGCCGGCAGCGACGAAACGCTGCTGGCGCGTTACCGCAAGGGCGACAGCGCGGCCTTCGAGGTGCTCTACCAGCGCCATCGGCAAGGTCTCTACCGTTTTCTCTGCGGCCTGGCCGGACAGACCGAACTGGCCGACGAGATCTACCAGGAAACCTGGCTCAGCCTGATCCGCAGCGAGAGCCAGCCGCAGGGCCGGGCGAGCTTCCGCACCTGGCTCTACCAGATCGCCCGCAACCGCTTGATCGATCATTGGCGCAAGCATGGCCAGCGCCAGCCGTTGCAGGACAGCTACGACGAACAGTTGCACGCGCAACCCGACCAGGGCGCCGGCCCCGAGCAGCAGCTCAGCCTGAGCCGCGACGGCGAGCGCTTGCAGAGCGCGCTGGAGACCCTGCCCGAGGAACAGCGCGAGGTATTCCTGATGCGCGCCCACGGCGAACTGGAACTGGCCGAGATCGCCACGCTCACCCAGTCGCCGCTGGAGACGGTGAAGAGCCGTTTCCGCTACGCGGTGCAGAAGCTGCGCCGGCTGCTGGCCGAGGAGGTGGCGGTATGAACCCACAGAAGCATTCCGCGAGCGTCGCCGAAGAGCAGATGCTGGCGCATTTCCGCGCCCACGCGCCGCAGCAGCCGGCGCCGGCGCTGGACCAGGCGATCCTCGCCGCCGCGCGACGCCAGGCGGCGCATGTCGAACCCGCCCGGTCCTGGTGGCGGCGCTGGCTGGAAGCCTCCCGCAGGCCGCGTTGGCAGGCGGCTTTCGCCAGCCTGCTGGGCGTGGCGCTGGTGCTGGGGCTGGTCAGCCACAACGTGCTGGACGACGCCGAGCGCCAGGCCCGCCCCGAAGTGGCGTTCAGCGATGTGCCCCTGCGCGACGGAGTCGCCGGGGCCGCTGCGGCGAAGCGGGCCATGCGCGCGCCGGCGGCGCCGGCTCCGCTGTCCGGCGAGATGTCGGAGCCCCCGGCCTTGCTGGCCAGCTACGCATCGTCCGGGGAGGCGCCGCAACTGATGGCCGAGGCCGCGCCGCCGGCTCCGGCTGCCCTGGCCGACCGACCGCCGGCCCAGGCCGCGCAGCAGGCGAAGGTCCAGGCGGCGCTGGCCGGCGACTTCGTCGCCCAGGCCAGGGGCAAGGCGGTTGCGGTGAAGCCGGAGGTGCTCGACGAGGCGCTCGGGGCGGTCCTTGCCCTGCGTGAGCAGGGCAAGACGGAGCAGGCCGCGACCCAGTTGGCCGAGCTGCAGAAACGTTTCCCCGGAGAGAACCTGGTGGAACGACTGGAACGCCTCGCGACGATAGCCGCGAGCGCCAAGAAACGGCCGTGACGACCATGGCCCGCGACGCGGCGGCGGCGTCGCGGGCTGACATCAAGCGGTTATCCGCGCATGACAGGTTAGACATGGGGCGAACAACAGAGAGAGTGCCAGGATGACGATAGTGACCCCTTGCCTTGGTTGCAGTCTGCCGTCAGCATTGCCGCAATTGGCCATACCTGCGTGACTATGAAACGTCTTTGCCGAATTTGCGTCGTTGTTCTTTTCGGTTGCTTCCTGGCGGCCTGCGATGACGGCTCCAAGGCACCGGAAAAGAAAGCCCCGGAAGCACCGCCGCAGGAGCAGCGCGCCCCTGCCAAGCCAGTGAAGCCTGCACGAGCGGAGCCAGCGCCTGCCGTGCCTGCCGCGCCGAAAACAGCTTCGAAGAAGGTCGCGCCAGCCGCGGAGCAGGTTGCCGAACCCAAGCCGCCGGCCAAGCCGAAGCCTGCGGCTGCGCCGCCGAAGCCGGCCAGCAGGCCGGTCGCCAAGGACAAGCCGGCGCCGGCGAAGCGCGCTTCCACCGCTCGTCTCGACCCCGAGGTACGCAAGCCGCTGCCGAGCGCCAAGCTGGACCTGCGCCTGCCGAAGGAACTGGTGCAGAAGATGGCGCCGCCCGGCACGGAAGAGACCCATAAGCCCAAGCCGCTGTTGCCGCCGATGTTCGAGGAAAAGGACGACAGCGACTTCCGCCTCAACGGCCAGTTGCTCTATCGCGACCGCGAACTGGGCGTGTCGCGGCCCCTGGAAGGGGCCGAGTTGCAGTTCGAGTTCCGCCAGTAGGCCGCCACGGTGCTCAGAAGCGGTAGCGCTGCTCCTGCAACGCCTGGTACAGCTCCGCGTCCAACGGCTGGTAGCCGGCGCTGCCGGGCAACCTGACGAAGAGTTTGTCGCTGACCCGCGCGGGATCGTAGGCGTCGCGCTTGAGGTCGGTCTTCTTGTACTTGAAGGTGCCGGTGGTCTCGACTTCGCGCAGCAGGCGCAGGAACACCGGTGTGGCATAGGCCGGCAACTCGCGGTCGAGGTGCGCGGCGAGAGCGTCGCGGTCCAGTTCGACGCCATCGGCCAGGCGCAGCGCGGCCATCCCGCAGCGGCCGTTGGTGCCGGGAATCTCCACGCCGTAGACCACCGCATCCTCGACCCCGTCGAAGGCGCCGAGGGCGTTTTCCACCTCGGTGGTGGAAACGTTCTCGCCCTTCCAGCGGAAGGTGTCGCCGAGACGGTCGACGAACTGGGTGTGCTTGAAACCGATGTCGCGCATCAGGTCGCCGGTGTTGAACCAGGCGTCGCCCTTCTTGAACACGTCGCGGAGGATCACCGCTTCGCTCTTGGCCGGATCGGTGTAGCCGTCGAACGGCCACTTCGCACTGATCTCGCTGATCAGCAGGCCGACCTCGCCCTTGCCGACCTTCTCCATGAAGCCCTTGGCGTCGCGCACCGGATGGTCGTTCTCCAGGTCGTAGCGGACGATGGCGTAGGTGGCTGGGGAGAAGCCCACCGTATTGTCGAAATTGAATACATTGGTGAAGCCGATGTTGCCTTCGCTGGAAGCGTAGAACTCGGTGATCCGCTGGATCTCGAAGCGTTGCTTGAACTCGGCCCAGATCGACGGGCGCAGGCCGTTGCCGATCATGCAGGTCAGGCTATTGCCGCGTTCCTCGGCGCACGGTGGCTGGTTCAGCAGGTAGCGGCAGAGCTCGCCGATGTAGCCGAAGCAGGTCGCCCGGTAGTGTTGCACGTCCTTCCAGAAACCGCTGGCGGAGAACTTGCGGCGCAGGGCCATGGCCGCGCCGCCGGCGAGCGCCGCGCTCCAGCAGACGGTCACGGCGTTGTTGTGGTAGCAGGGCAGGGTTAGGTAGAGCACGTCGTCGCGGCCCAGGCCCAGACCGGAATGGCCGAAGCCGCCGTAGGCCTTGATCCACTTGCCGTGGCTCATGATCGAGGCTTTCGGCAGGCCGGTGGTGCCGGAGGTGTAGATGTAGAAGCAGGAGTCCTTGAGCCGCACCCTGCCGGTGTCCTCGAGGTTCTCCGAGGTCTGTCCCTGGGCCAGGCGCATCAGGTTGCGCCAGCCCATCGGCGGCGAGCCGGGATCGCCGAGGGTGTCGCCGTCGTCGACCCAGTAGCAATGGCCGGCGTTGCCGAGCACCTCCTGGCGGACTTCCTCGAACACCTCGCGCAATTCTTCGCCGACCACGAAGTGGCCGGGCTTCACCAGGTTCAGGCTGTGCACCAGGACCTTGCCGCGCTGGGTGGTGTTGACCAGTGCGCCGATGGCGCCGAGTTTGGCCAGGGCGGCGAGGATCGCCAGCAGCTCGACGCGGTTTTCCAGCATCACCGCGACCACGCTGCCGTGGCCTACGCCCTCGGCCTTGAAGGCGCGCGCCAGGCGATTGGCCCAGCCGTTGAACAGGGCGTAGCTGATCCGCCGCTGGCCGTCGAGCACCGCCGGGTTGTCCGGGTACAGGCGTGCCGCGCGCTCCAGCGCCCAGCCCAGGGACAGGCTCTTCTCGCGGTTACGGATCGCGGTGTAGTACAGGCCGCGCAGCATGCGCGGCACGCGGCCGAAGGTGGCAGGCAGGCGGGCAACGAAACGGTTGAAAGTGATCAGGTCGGCGTGGGTCATGGCTCTCGCGCTTGTCGTTGTTGTGCGGGGCGTAGGACGCTCCCGCGACTCTAGACCGCAGCCGCCGCCTCGGCTATGACCGTTGCGCGGTCGCCCCGGGGCACTTCGGCAAATAGCCCGGAAGCCCGCCGCAGAGCGCCGCGCGCCTTTCGTCGGAGACCTCAGTCGAGGAACAGGTCGGGCACCAGCGCGCCACCCTCCGGGTCGTAGCGGTACTGCTCGAAATCGCTCTGGCCGCGCTCGCGCAGCAATTCCTCGTCGACCAGCAGGCGCCCGCTGAGGCTGCGCCCCTCGCTGGTGAGAATGGCGTGCGCGGCGTCGGCCATGATCGCCGGGGTGCGCGCGCGGCGGAAGGCGTCACGGCTGCCCAGCTCGAACTCGATGGCGGCGGTGGCGATCATGGTCTTCGGCCACAGCGCGTTGACGCTGATGGCGTATTTCCCGAACTCCTCGTGCATCCCCAGGGTAAGCATGCTCATGCCGTACTTGGTGACCGTGTAGGGGCCGTGCTGGGCGAACCACCTGCCGGCCAGGTTGATCGGCGGCGACAGGCTGAGGATGTGGCCGTTGGCGCTCCTGCGCAGGTAGGGCAGGGCGGCCTGGCTGCAGACCAGCACCGCGCGGGTGTTGATCTGGTACATCAGGTCGAAGCGCTTGGGCTCCAGCTTCTCCACCCCGACCAGGCGGATCGCCCCGGCGTTGTTGACCAGCGCGTCGATCCCGCCGAAGCGTTCGGCGGCGCGGGCCATGGCCGCCGCCACGGCCTGCTCGTCGCGCACGTCGAGTTGCAGCGGCAGGGCCTGGCCGCCGGCGGCCTCGACCTCGGCGGCGACGCTGAAGATGGTGCCTTCCAGCTTCGGATGCGGCTCGGCGCTCTTCGCCGCGATCACCAGGTTGGCGCCATCGCGCGCGGCGCGCAGGGCTATCTCCCGGCCGATGCCGCGGCTGGCGCCGGTGATGAACAGGGTCTTGCCGTGCAGTGACATGGGCGTCTCCGTTTTCTTGTCGTTGTCGTTGCGGATGAGCGGCGGGGTGTCTCAGGCGTCGGCTTCCACCTCGACCAGCACCTGCCGGTTGCGCACCTGCTCGCCACGGCCGACCTGGACGCGGCGGACCACGCCGTCGACTCCGGCCTTCAGCGGGTGTTCCATCTTCATTGCCTCCAGCACCAGCAGCAGTTGGCCCTTGCCGACCCGTTCGCCCTCGCCGACCAGCACCTCGACGATGGCGCCGTCCATCGGCGCCTTGAGCGTGCCGGAGCTGGCGCCGACCTGGGCGCTGGCGCCGGCGTGGGTGACGTCGAGCAGTTCGAGGTTGCCGCCGTGGCCGTATAGCCAGAGGCGCCCGCCGTCCAGGTGGTAGGCGTGGCGGCGGCGAATGCCGTCGAGTTCGGCGCTGGCCCAGCGTCCGTCGCAGTCGAGCAGGCGCACGGCGATCTCGCGTCGCTCCAGGCGCGCCAGCAGTCGCGGCCGGCGACCGCTTTCGAGGACCTCCAGGCCGATCTCCAGGCGCTGTTCGGCGTGCTTCAGGACGATCTTCCACGGTGCCCCGGCGGCGCTGCGCCAGCCGGCCAGGCCGGGCTGGTGCGCACTGGCCTCGGCGCCGGCCTGGTAGAGCAGGGCGGCGGCCAGGGCCAGTTCCTCGGCGCCCGGCTGGCGCGGTTGCAGGCTGGGGTCTTCGGCGAAGCGTTCGCCGATGAAGGCGGTGGTCGCCTCGCCGGCGGCGAAGTCCGGATGCGCCAGGAGGTTGGCGAGGAACCGCTGGTTGCCGTCGACCCCCAGCAGCACGCAGCGCTCCAGCGCGCGGATCAGCTTGCGCCGGGCTTCGTCGCGGGTCGCCCCGTAGGCGATCAGCTTGGCCAGCATCGGGTCGTAGAAGGGCGTCACCGCCTGCCCCTCGACCAGGCCATGGTCGATGCGTACGCCGGGCAGCAGTTCCGGGTCCCAGCGCAGCACCGTGCCGGTCTGCGGCAGGAAGCCGCGACCGGCGTCCTCGGCGTAGAGGCGGACCTCGATGGCATGCCCGCGCAGTTCCACCTGTTCCTGCCGCAGCGGCAGCGGATGGCCCTCGGCGACGCGGATCTGCCAGGCCACCAGGTCCTGGCCGGTGACCAGTTCGGTGACCGGGTGTTCGACCTGCAGGCGGGTATTCATCTCCAGGAAGTAGAAGCGGCCATCCTCGCCGAGAAGAAACTCGACGGTGCCGGCGCCCACGTAGTTGACCGAAGCCGCGGCCTTCACCGCCGCCTCGCCCATGGCGCGACGCAGGTCGGCATCGAGCACCGGGCAGGGAGCTTCCTCGATGACCTTCTGGTGGCGGCGCTGCACCGAGCAGTCGCGTTCGCCGAGGTAGAGCAGGTTGCCGTGGCGGTCGCCGAACACCTGGATCTCCACATGGCGCGGGCGCAGCACGGCCTTCTCCAGGATCAGTTCGGCGCTGCCGAAGGCGCCCAGCGCTTCCGAGCGTGCGGTGCGCAACTGCTCCAGCAGTTGGTCGGGTTCCTCCACCAGGCGCATGCCGCGGCCGCCGCCGCCGGCGCTGGCCTTGATCATCAGTGGGTAGCCGATGCGTTCGGCCTCGCGCCGCAGGGTCGCGTCGTCCTGTTCGTCGCCTTCGTAGCCGGGGATGCACGGCACCCCGGCGGCGAGCATGGCGATCTTCGACAGGCGCTTGCTGCCCATCAGGTGGATGGCTTCCGCATCCGGGCCGATGAAGACGATCCCGGCGGCTTCGCAGGCACGGGCGAACTCGGCGTTCTCGGAGAGGAAGCCGTAGCCGGGGTGGATCGCCTCGGCGCCGCTGCGACGGGCGGCGTCGAGGATCGCCTCGAGATTCAGGTAGGACTGCGCCACCGCTGCCGGGCCGATGCACACGGCCTCGTCGGCCAGTTGCACATGGCGGGCGTCGGCGTCCGCCTCGCTGTACACGGCGACGCTGCGGTAGCCCAGTTCATGGGCGGTGCGCAGCACCCGGCAGGCGATTTCACCGCGGTTGGCGACGAGGATCTTGTTGAAGCTGGGCATGTCGTTCGGCTCCTGGAGGCTGTTGCCCTGTTTCGCGGTCGTGGCTCACTGGGCCCAGACCGGCTTGCGTTTCTGTACGAAGGCCAGGGTGCCTTCACTGCCTTCGGCGCCGCCCACCGCTTCGGCGAACTGTCGCGCCGCATCGTCCAGCAGGGCGCCGAGTTCGCCGCTTTCGCTGGCCAGCAGCAGGGCCTTGGTGGCGGCGTTGGCGTTCGGCGCGCAGCGGCGCAGTTGCTCGAGGGTTTCCTCCAGGCGCTGTTCGAGGGCATCGGCGTCGGCCTCGCAGAAATGCACCAGGCCCAGGCGCAGCGCCTCGCGGCCGTCGAAGCGGGCGGCGGTGAGGGCCAGGCGGCGGGCCTGGGTCAGGCCGATGCGGCGGACCACGAAAGGCGCGATCTGCGCCGGGAGAATGCCGAGGCTGGTTTCCGGCAGGCCGAACTGCGCATCGGCGGCGGCGATCGCTACGTCCGACACGCAGGCCAGGCCGAAACCGCCGCCGAGCACCGCGCCTTCCACCAGCGCCACCAGCAGTTGCGGGGCGGCCTGGGCTTCCTCCAGCAGGCTGCCGAAGGCGCGGTTCAGCGTGCGGTAGGCTTCCGCCCCGGCGGCGCGGGCACCGGCCATGTCCTTGATGTCGCCGCCGGCGCAGAAGTGCCCGCCGGCGCCGCGCAGCACCAGCGCCCGCACGCTACGGTCGTCGCGCACGGCGGCGAGCACCGCGCGCAGTTCGCCGACCATCGCCAGGCTCATGGCGTTGCGGCTTTGCGGGCGGTTCAGGGTGATCCGCAGGACGCCCTCGATGGGTTCCAGCAGCAGGGTCTCGCAATGCGGCAGGCTCATGCCGGTTTCCTCCTGGAACGTCAGCCTTTCTTCTTGCCCGGCAGGATGCCCATCAGCTTGCAGATGATGCCGAGCATGATCTCGTCGGCACCGCCGCCGATGGATACCAGGCGGGTGTCGCGGTAGGCGCGGGAGACCGGGTTGTCCCACATGAAGCCCATGCCGCCCCAGTACTGCAGGCAGGCGTCGCTGACCTCGCGGCCGAGGCGGCCGGCCTTGAGCTTGGCCATGGAAGCCAGGCGCGTCACGTCCCTGCCTTTCACGTACAGCTCGGTGGCCTGGTAGACCAGGGCGCGCAGCGCCTCGACCTCGGTCATCATCTCGGCCATGCGGAAGTGGATGACCTGGTTGTCGATCAGCGGCTGGCCGAAGGTCCTGCGCTCCTTGCAATACTCGATGGTGACGTCGATGCAGTGCTCCAGGCCCTTGATCATGTTGGCCGCGCCGAACAGCCGTTCTTCCTGGAACTGCAGCATCTGCATCATGAAGCCGGCGCCCTCCGCGCCGATGCGGTTGCGCTGCGGTACGCGGACGTTATCGAAGAACACCTGGGCGGTCTCCGAACTGCGCATGCCGAGCTTGTCCAGGTGCGGACTGAGGGTAATGCCCGGGGTCTTCATCGGGACCACGATCAGCGACTTGTTGACGTGCGGCTTGTCGTCGGAGGTATTGGCGAGCAGGCACATGAAGTCGGCCGACGGCGAGTTGGTGATCCACATCTTGCTGCCGTTGATCACATAGTCGTCGCCGTCCTTGCGCGCGGTGGTCTTCAGGCCGGCGACGTCGGAGCCGGCGCCGACCTCGGAGACGCCGATGCAGCCGACCATCTCGCCGGCGATGGCCGGGCGGAGGAACTCCTCGCGCAACTCGTCGGAACCGAAGCGGGCCAGGGCCGGGGTGCACATGTCGGTCTGCACGCCGATGGCCATCGGGATGCCGCCGCAGGTGATGCTGCCGAATTCCTCGGCGGCGACGATCGAGTAGCTGTAGTCCAGGCCCATGCCGCCGAACTTCTCCGGCTTGGAGATGCCCAGCAGGCCGAGTTCGCCGGCCTTGCGGAAGATCTCGTGGATCGGGAAGCGGCCGTCCTTTTCCCACTGGTCGACGTTGGGGTTGATTTCCCGCTCGACGAAGCTGCGAACGGTGCGGCGGAGTTCCTCGTGTTCCTGGGTGAAGATCATGGGTTGTCTTTCCTCCTGGGCATCATTGTTTTCCGGCAGGATCCGCTTGCTCTCTCCCAACCCTCTTCCTTCAGGGAGAGCGGGGAGAGGGGCTGTCGCCGGCTCGCCTGTTGCAGTCAGAACCTCGCGACCCCGAAGCTGTTGCCCTTCAGCGGCCGCGCCTCGGCTTCCGCGCAGATATCCAGCAGGTAGCCGAGCAGCCTGCGGCTGTCGCGCGGGTCGACCAGGCCGTCGTCCCACAGGCTGGCGGTGCCGTAGAGCGCGGTGGACTGGCTGTCGAGCTTCTGCGCGGTGACGGTTTCCAGCATGTCGAGCATCTTCGGGTCGGCTTCCTTGCCTTCCTTGGCGTGTTTCTCCTCGGTGACGATGCGCAGCACCTTGCCGGCCTGGGCGCCGCCCATCACCGCGGTGCGACTGTTCGGCCAGGCGAAGATGAAGCGCGGGTCGAGGCCGCGTCCGCACATCGCGTAGTTGCCGGCGCCGTAGGAGCCGCCGACCACCAGGGTCAGCTTGGGCACGCGGGCGTTGGCCACCGCCTGGATCATCTTCGAGCCGTGCTTGATCACGCCCTGGCGCTCCGACTCGGTACCGACCATGAAGCCGGTGGTGTTGTGCAGGAACAGCAGCGGCGTGTTGCTCTGTTCGCAGAGCTGGATGAACTGCGCCGCCTTGGCCGCGCCCTGCGGGGTGATCGGTCCGTTGTTGCCGATCAGGCCGCAGGCGTGGCCCTCGATGCGCAGGTGGCCACAGACGGTCTGGCCGTCGAACTCGTTCTTGAAGTCGAGGAACTCGGAGCCGTCGGCGATGCGCGCGACGATCTCGCGGACGTCGTAGGGCTTCTTCGGGTCGGCCGGAACCACCCCGAGCAGCTCCTCCACCGGGTACAGCGGTTCGCGCCAGGAACGCGCCGGGCGCGCCGGCAGTTGTGCGTTCCACGGCAACATGCCGACGATCTCGCGGGCCAGGCGCACGCCGTCGGCGTCGTTTTCCGCCAGGTATTCCGCGGTGCCGGCGACCTGCGCGTGCAGTTCGGCTCCGCCGAGTTCCTCGTCGCTGGCGATCTCGCCGGTGGCGGCCTTGAGCAACGGTGGCCCGGCGAGGAACATCTTGGCCTTGCCGCGCACCACCACCACGTAGTCCGACAGCCCCGGCTGGTAGGCACCGCCGGCGGTGCTGGAACCATGCACCACGGTGACCTGGGGAATGCCCATGGCGGAGATCCGCGCCTGGTTGGCGAAGCCGCGCGCACCTTCGACGAAGATCTCCGCCGCATAGTTGAGGTTGGCGCCGCCGCTTTCGGTGAGGGTCACCACCGGCAGCTTGTTCTCCATGGCGATCTGCTGCAGGCGCAGGGTCTTCTTCAGCCCGGTCGGGGAGATGGTGCCGCCCTTGATCGCGCTGTTGCTGGCACTGACCAGGCAGCGCACCCCGGCGATGTAGCCGATCCCGGCGATGATCCCGCCGCCGGCCTGGGTGCCGTCCTTGTCGTCGTGCAGCTTGTAGCCGGCCAGCGAGGACAGTTCGAGGAACGGCGCGCCCGGGTCGAGCAGCAGCGCCAGGCGTTCGCGCGGCAGCAGCTGGCCGCGTTTCTCGAACTTCGGCCTGGCCTCGGCGGCCTTGTCCAGCACCTTCTGCTCCAACTCGCGGAAGCCGGCCACGGCGGCGAGCATGGCCTCGCGGTTGCGGGCGAAGTCCTCGCCGTTGACGTCGAGTTCCGACTGGATCGCGGGCATGTCAGTCCTCCTGGTCCTTCAGTACGTCGGGCAGGTAGGCGCGGTGGAAGCCGTTGTACGCGCGGCTCTGTCCCGGCTTGCCCTTGAATAGCGGGAAGGCGCGGCTGCCCTGGCTGGCGGCGCCGTCGATGCGGATCGTGTTGCCGCTGACGAAGGCGGCGCCGGGGGAGAGCAGGAAGACGATGGCGGCGGCGACTTCCGACTCGCTGCCGATGCGCTTGAGCGGCACGTGCTCGCGCAGGGTCGGGATCACCGCCTTGAACGCGCCTTCGTAGGTATCCATGCCGCTGGACGCGATCCAGCCCGGCGCCACCGCGTTGACCCGCACGCCGGCATGGCCCCACTCGACGGCGGCGGTCCTGGTGAAATTCTCCATGCCCGAGCGTGCGGCGCCGGAGTGACCCATGCCGGGCATGCCGCCCCACATGTCGGCGAGCATGTTGACGATGCTGCCGCCGGTCTTGCTCATCGACTGGTTGAACACTTCGCGGGCGACCAGGAAGCCGCCGACCAGGTTGGTGCGGAGCACGGTCTCGAAGCCCTTCTGGCTGATCGAGGCGAGGGGCGAGGGATACTGGCCGCCGGCGTTGTTGACGAGGTGATGGATGGTTCCGCGTTCGGCCAGGATATTCGCCACCAGCGTCTTCACCGCTTCCTCCTCGCGGATGTCGCAGGCGTGCCAGCTGACGCTGCCGCCGTCCTCGACGATCTCGCCGGCGGTCTTCTCCAGCTTTTCCGCCTTGCGTCCGACCAGCACCACGTGGGCGCCGAGGGCCGCCAGCTCGTGGGCGGTGCAGCGGCCGATGCCGCTGCCGCCGCCGGTGACGATGATGGTCTGGCCGTCGAACAGGCCAGGTCGGAAGATCGAGTCGTAGCTCATTGTTCTGGTGACTCCGATGAATCCCGTAGAGGGGCAGCGGAACGCCGCATTCGCCGTTCCTGGTTGTGGTTATCTGCCTTGCGTTTCCAGCGCGTCGGCGAGCGCCTGCGGCACCGCCACCGGGAACTCCAGCAACTGCTGGGCAAAGGCCTTGCCCTGCGGGTCGATGCGCAGGCTGGCGACGCCGCCGCCGCCGAGGGCGTTCTCCAGCAGGAAGTTCAGGCTGTGGCTGCCCGGCAGGTACCAGCGGCCGACCCGGCCGGTCTGCGGGTCGAGCACATGCTGCATCCAGTCCACCACGGCGCCTTCCTCCAGCGCCTCGGCGATCCACGGCAGGTACTCCGGGCGCCGCGCCATGACCCCGATGTTGCTGTGGTTGCCTTTGTCGCCGGAGCGCGCCACCGCTAGCTTCACCAGCGGCACGCTGGCGCTGGCGGGCTGCTCCGGGCGTGGCGGCTGGCGCGCCTCGGCCAATCGTGCCGGGTCGAAGGCTTCGAGGACCGGCAGTTCCAGCGGATGGCGCTGGCCGTCGATCTCTACGCTCAACGCGCATTGCGCCTTGTCGATCAGGAAAGAGAACAGGCGGATCACCGGATACACCGTCGGCCGGCCGCCGACGATGCCGGTCAGGCCGGGCGCCATCCCGGTGGCGGCCTGGGCGATCTCGCGGGAGAACAGCACCAGGGCTTCCTTGCGCGGATGCCGGACGGCCAGCTTGACCACCACTTCGCGGCTGTCCTGCCGTCGCCCATGGGGGCCATAGGTGGCTTCGCTGCCGAGCAGTTCGACGTTGACCTCGCGGTAGGGCTCCCAGCCGCGCTCGGCGAAGATTTCCTCGGTCCTGGCGATGATCGCCTGGCTGACCCGCTCGGCCTTCTTCAGCGCATCGATGCCGGCGATCAGGCAACTGGCGGTGCAGCGGAAACCGTCCGGATAGGTGGCGCTGACCTTGTACCGGTCGGTGGGCGGCAGGCCGCGCGCGCCTTCCACCGCGACCCGGTCGGGTCCGACCTGGCGCAGGCGCACCTCGGTGAAGTCGCAGACCACGTCGGGCAGCAGGTAGGCGCGTGGGTCGCCGATCTCGTAGAGCATCTGTTCGCCGACGCTCAGTTCGCTGACCAGGCCACCGGTGCCGGACGCCTTGGTCACCACGAAGCGCCCGTCGGCCTCGACCTCGACGATGGGGAAACCGATGTGCTCGTAGTCCGGCACCTGCTCCCAGTCGGTGAAATTGCCGCCGGTGCATTGCGCGCCGCATTCGACGATGTGCCCGGCGAGGGCGGCCTGGGCCAGTCGGTCGTAGTCGTCCCAGGCCCAGCCGAACTCGTGCACCAGGGCGGCGCTGACCACCGCGCTGTCGACCACCCGGCCGGTGATCACGATATCCGCGCCCAGGCGCAGGGCCTCGACGATGCCCGGCGCGCCGAGGTAGGCGTTGAGCGAGACGCACATCGGCGGGAAAGGCGCGTCGCTGAACATCTCGCGGATGCCGGCCTTGGCCAGTTCGGCCTGGCGCGCTTGCAGGTTGTCGCCATGGAGCACGGCGATCTTCAGCTGCACCCCGGCCTTCTCGCAGGCCGCGGCGAGGGCGGCGGCACAGGCCTGCGGATTGATCCCGCCAGCGTTGCTGATGACGCGGATCTTCTTCTCGGCGATCTCGCCCAGCAGTGGTGCGAGGACCTCGACGAAGTCGGTGGCGTAGCCGGCGTCCGGCTGTTTCAGGCGGGCGCCGGCCATGATCGACATGGTGATCTCGGCCAGGTAGTCGAACACCAGGTAGTCCAGCGGCGCGCCGCGCACCAGCTGCGCGGCCGCGGTGCAGGTGTCGCCCCAGAAGGCCGAGGCGCAGCCGATGCGTACGGTCTTTTGCATTGTTCTTGACCCGTGACGGCGGAAGTGTGGGGCGACATTACCAAGCAAGCGCTTGGTTGAGAAGAGGGCGGAAACAAATCCGTTCTCGGCTGTTACCCAAGCGCTTGCTCGGTCGTCTTCGCAGGCATACATTTCATGAATGCCGACAAGCACTTGCGGGGCAATCCCGAGGCCGGTCGGCAAATACGGAGCGGCCGGGCGCGCGGATGAGCGGCACCGAGCCGCCGACGATCCGGAAAAGGGGTACTCAGCGTTGGACGATCAGAAAGCCCGGGAAGTGATGCTGGAGCTGGTGGCTACCGGACAGCTCACCGATCCGGAAAGCGCCCGCGGCAAGCTGCTGCAGACCGCCGCCCACCTGTTCCGCAGCAAAGGCTACGAACGCACCACGGTGCGCGACCTGGCCAGCGCGGTGGGCATCCAGTCGGGCAGCATCTTCCATCACTTCAAGAGCAAGGACGAGATCCTGCGCTCGGTGATGGAAGAGACCATCCTCTACAATACCGCCCTGATGCGCGCCGCCCTGGCCGACGCCGAGGACCTGCGCGAGCGGGTGCTGGGACTGATCCGCTGCGAGCTGCAATCGATCATGGGCGGTACCGGCGAGGCGATGGCGGTGCTGGTCTACGAGTGGCGCTCGCTGTCCGCCGAAGGCCAGGCGTACATCCTCGGCCTGCGCGACATCTACGAGCAGATGTGGCTCGACGTGCTGGGGGAGGCGCGGCTGGCCGGCTACTGCCAGGGCGATCCGTTCATCCTGCGGCGCTTCCTCACCGGCGCGCTGTCCTGGACCACCACCTGGTTCCGTCCGGAAGGACCGATGAGTCTCGATCAGCTCGCCGAGGAGGCCCTGGCGCTGGTGATCAAGGACGCCTGATCACTCGGAGATCAGGCGGAACGGGTAGCTCAGCAGGAGGAAGTGCAGGGTGTTGATCGAGGCGTGCAGCAGCACCGCCAGGGACAGCCGCCCGCTGAAGTGCAGGACCATGCCGTAGCCCAGCCCGGCGATCCCGGCCAGCAGCGCGTACACCGGGTTCACCAGCAGGTGCAGCGCGGCGTAGGCGAGGGTCGCGACGATGATTCCCGGCCAGGCGCCGAACCAGCGGATCAACTGGCTTTGCAGCAGGCCGCGGAAGAACGCCTCCTCGGCCAGCGAGACCACCCCGACGTTCAGTACCAGCCACCACCAGAAGGCATCCGGCCACTTCGGCTGCCAGCTCGCGGCATTGGTCATGATCGACAGCAGCGGCACCACGAAGAAGGTCAGGCAGAAGGCCAGCGCGGTGATATCCAGCGACACCAGCGGCTGCTTCGGCCGGCGTAGCCACCAGGCGAGCAGGGTAAGGGCGACCAGGGCCTTGTCCCAGGGCAGCCAGATCATCTGGATCGGCGGGCTGGCGCTGGCAAGGTCCCAGGGGAACAGGCGCAGGGGAATGAAGCCGGGCAGGTAGTGGATGGCGATCAGGGCGCTGGCGGCGAGGCTCACCGGCCACCAGAGCAGGGTCGGCAGCCAGCGCTCGGCGTAGGTCACCCAGATGATGTAGAGCAGGACGATGACCGCCGTCAGCAGCGCGATGTGCCCGGTGAAGAAGCCCCCGAGCAGGAACAGAATGGGTAGAAGCGGTATCAGACGCCCGAGCATGCAGCCTCCCGTTTAAAGGAGGGATTCTAAAGGCATTTCGACCCGCGGATGGGAAAAGCGCAAGGAACGAACCTTCTGCCAGAGGGAAACATACGGGGAACGAACCCCAGGTTGCGCAGGAAAAACCACGCGCGGCCCGCATGACTCCGCCCCGCGAGCCTTCGCCTCGCCGGTTTTTCGCCCGCCGGGGTTTTCCTACGAGACCTAGTGACCCGCCGGCAGGCCAATAGGTTCAGCGGTCCTTCGCCTCCTGCGCGTCCAGCTCGGCGTTGCGTTCATGGATGCGTTTGAGCTGTTCCTCGCTCAACGGCAGCTTCTTCGCCGAGTCGCGCAGCAGCAGGAGTCCGCCGACGATGGAGCCCAGGGCGAGGACGATGATCAACCAGGCGTACCAGGGCATGTTGTTCTCCCTCATCGATATGAATGTTCACCATACGCCGGGTTTGCCTTTCTGTCAGGCAACGTTCCGGCGCGAGGTCCTGTGGTTGAGACTCCCGGCGGCGCTTGGAAGTTGCGGGCGGAGAAAGCGCTGAGCCTGGTCGGCGTGATGCCTGTCACATGTTGGCAATCTGACATTGCTTAACTGGCGGGTATCCCTTCATTGCCCCGTCCGGGCCTGCCAGCGAGAGGTTGCCGATGTCTCCGAGCGCGTTGTCCCGTCTGTTGCGCCCGGTGGAACCCCTGACTCCGGCGATGAGCATCAGCGACGTCGCCGACCGCCTGCTGATGCCGGAGCACCGTGCCTTCCTCTCGCTGCCGGTGGTCGACGACGAGCGCCGGGTCCTCGGCCTGGTCAGCCGCTACACCCTCCAGGACATCTTCATGCAGCGTTTCGGCCGCGACCTCTGGGGCCGCCATCCGGTGCGCGACGTCATGAACCGGGCGCCCCTCAGCGTCTCCCTCGGCTCCAGCCTGGAAGAGGCGGCGCAGCAGGTCACCGGTCGCCTGCAGTATCCGATCACCGAGGACTTCGCCCTGGTCGACGAAGAGGGCCGCTACCGTGGCCTGGGCACCGTGCTCGACCTGCTGAAGGCCATGGAGGCGCGCATCGCCCAGCGCAACCGGGTGTTGCGCAAGGCGCTGGTGGACCTCAAGGAGTCCCAGGCGCAACTGGTGCAGTCGGAAAAGATGGCTTCGCTCGGGCAGATGGTGGCCGGGGTCGCACACGAGCTGAACACGCCGCTCGGCTATGTCGGCAACAACCTGGCGCTGCTGGAGGAGCTGAGCGATCCCTTGTTGCGCCTGGCCGATGCCCAGGTGGCGCTGGTCGACTGCCTGGGCGACCCGCAGTGCGACGAAGCGCGCCTGGCGCAGGCGCTGCAGGCGGCCGACGCGGTGCGCCGCGAAGCCGCCGTCGAACAGTTGCGCGAGGACCTGCGGCAGTTGTTCGTCGATACCCGCTACGGCCTCGGCCAGATCGGCGAGCTGGTTTCCGGGCTCAAGGACTTCGCCCGCCTGGACCGCGCCTTCAGCGAGGAGGTCGACCTCAACGACTGCGTGCGCAACGCCGTGCTGATCGCCCGCACCGCCATCAAGGACAAGGCCGAGATCAGCAGCCAGCTCGGCGAGCTGCCGCTTATCGCCTGCGCGCCGTCGCAGATCAACCAGGTGCTGCTGAACCTGCTGACCAACGCCGCGCAGGCCATGGAGCGTTTCGGCCGCATCCTGCTGAAGAGCTGGGCCGACGAGCGCCAGGTGTTCCTCTCCGTGCAGGACAACGGCAAGGGCATGCCCGCCGAGGTCCTCGGCCGGATCTTCGACCCGTTCTTCACCACCAAGCCGGTGGGGCAGGGCACCGGGCTCGGCCTGTCGATCAGCTACAAGATCATCCAGCAACATGGCGGGACCATCCGCGTGGCCTCCGAACCGGGCCGCGGAACCCGCTTCCTCATCAGCCTGCCGCGAGAGCAGGCCCGCGAACTGAAACGGAGCGCCTGACATGAGCCCATCTCCCGTCCGCATTCTCTTCGTCGATGACGAGGAGCGCATCCTGCGCAGCCTGGCCATGCAGTTCCGCCGCCATTACGAGGTGCTCACCGAGAGCGACCCGCGGCGCGCCCTGGAGCGCCTGAAGACGGAACGGATACAGGTGCTGGTCAGCGACCAGCGCATGCCGCAGATGAGCGGCGCCGAACTGCTGGCGCAGGCTCGCGAGCGCTATCCGGAGACCCTGCGGATTCTCCTCACCGGCTATTCCGACCTCGATGCCGCCGTCGACGCGCTCAACGACGGTGGCATCTTCCGCTACCTGACCAAGCCCTGGAATCCCCAGGAAATGGCCTTCACCCTGCGCCAGGCGGCGGAGATCGCCAGCCGCCAGGGCCTGCTGGCGCCGCCCGCGGCCACGCTGGCGGCGCCGCTGAGCGTGCTGCTGCTCGACGACGACCCGGAAACCCTGGACTGCGTCGGGGCCTTCTGCCATGCCGGCGGGCATCGCCTGCTGCGCGCGCGCAACCTGGCCGAGGCGCTGGTGTGGCTGAACACCGAACCGGTGGAGGTGCTGGTCAGCGACCTGAAGCTGGCCGGGGAGCATACCGCGCCGCTGCTGAAATCCCTGGCCCAGGCCCATCCGCGCCTGCTCAGCCTGGTGGTTACGCCGTTCCGCGACACCCAGGCCCTGCTCGAACTGATCAACCAGGCGCAGATATTCCGCTACCTGCCCAAGCCGATCCGCAGGGGATTGTTCGAGAAAGGCCTGAAGGCGGCCGCCGAGCAGGCCTTGCTGTGGCGCGGGCGAAGCCTGCCGGAGGTCGACCGGCTGGCCGAGGTGCCGCGCGACGAGCGCGAGAAGGAACGGGTCGGCAGCCTGCTCGGCATGCTCGGCCGCCTGCGCGAGCGGCTGACGGCCTGAACGCCGGCCTAGCCGGCGTCGCAACCGGCGGCCTTGGCCTGGCGGCTTTCCACCAGGCGTGCGCGGAGGACGTCGTAGCTCCAGTTGAAGGCCATGGTGTAGGGCAGGAAGAACAGGATCAGGCCCATGTCGAGGAGGAACGCCTCGACCAGTCCGATTGACAGCCACCAGGCGGCCAGCGGTACCAGCACCACGATCAGGCCCAGCTCGAAGAGCATCGCATGCAGCACCCGGACCTGCAGGGTGCGCTGGAAGCCCATGCGCCGCTGGGCGCGGTCGAAGAGGCTGTTGAAGAGCATGTTCCAGAGCATCGCCACGGTGGAGAACATCAGCGTCAGCGCACCCATGTGCGCCAGTGGCTTGTTCATCACCAGCGACAGCACCGGCGCGGTGAGGAGGACGGCCAGGCCCTCGAAGGCCAGGGCGTGGAAGATCCGCTCCTTGAGAGTCTTGTCGAGGGCGGTGTGGGTGTGGGTCATGGCGAACGCTCCCGGTTCGTCGTTGAAGTCGGGCTGTATTGTCATCGGTCTTTGGGATAGGGTTAAGTTGGATACCATCGGAAAAACCGATATGCATTTGTCGCCCGAATCCCTCGAGGCCTTCGTCCAGGCCGTTTCCCTCGGCTCCTTCAGCGCCGCCGCGCGCAAGCTGGGCAAGAGCCAGTCGACCGTCAGCGAGGCCATTGCCCGGCTGGAGATCGACCTCGGCCTGGAACTCTTCGATCGCAGTGGCCGCCAGCCGCAACTGACCGAGGCCGGGCGCACCCTGCTGGGACGGGTCGAGGAGGTCCTCGGCGCATCCGACCGCCTGCGCCGGGTCGCCGCGCTGCTCGCCGGCGGCTCGGAGCCACGGGTGACCCTGGCGCTATCCGACACCTACCATTCGGCGCGCTACGAGGCGCGCCTGGCCGAACTGGACGAGCGTTACCCTGAGCTGGAGTTCGAATGCCTGATCGCCGAGGACCAGGACGTGATCGCCCAGGTCAGCCGCGGCCGCGCCACCCTCGGCCTGCTCGCCGCGCAGCCGCACTACCCGCCGGAGCTGGGCGTGGCGGCGGTCGCCGAGCGTGCCGAGTTCGGCCTGTTCGCCGCCGTCGACCATCCGCTGGCGGGTCTGGAGCGGGTCAGCGAGCGCGACCTTTCCGAATGGCGTCTGCTGCGCCTGAACACCTATAGCGAGACCGGCGCGGCGATCAACGACGGCCTGCCGTCCAGCGGCGGGCGCTGCTGGTCGGCGCCCAACTACCTGTTGCTGCTGGAAATGGCCACCCACGGCTTCGGTTGGGCCGAGCTGCCGCGCTGGCTGGTCAGCGGCTACGCCAACGGACGGCTGAAGGAGTTGCCGGTGTCCGGCTGGCCGCGCAGCCAGGCGGTGGACGTGGTCTGGTCGCGGCAGCGGCCGTTGGGACCGGCGGCCAACTGGTTGCTGGACCGCTTGCTGGATCGCGACCTGCCTATCTAGGGAGGGCCGGCTGAGCCCCGGTTCAGCCGGCGAAGCCGCCGGCGGCGAGGAAGGCGAGTTCCTCGGCGCTGGACGGGCGACCGAGGATCGGATTGCGATGGGGAAAGCGCCCGAAGCGACGGATGATCTCGCGATGCTCACGAGCGTTGGCGAGGAAGGGCTGGCCGAGTCCGTGGTTCAGCGCTACCGAGCGATCCTGGTCGGCAAGGTTCTCGGCATGGGCGAACGGCAGGTAGAAGAACAGCCGCAGCGCGTCCCCGACCTGGCGGTCGAGGCCTTGTCCCAGAGCCCGCTCCGCCCAGCGCCGCGCTTGGGCGTCGCTGGCGTACATGCGCGGGGTTCCACGGAAGGCGTTGCGCGGGTACTGGTCGAGCAGCAACAGCAGGCCGAGATGGTCCTCGGCTTCACCGGCAGCCGGGCGCAGAGCGTTGGCGCAGGCAAGCTCGTAGAGGTGGGCGAAGCGCTCGCGGAAGCGCCGGTCGAAATCGGCGTTCCTGGCGAACCAGAGGGTAGGGCCGGCATCGCGCCAGAAACCGACCACTTCCGGCAGCGGGGACGCGCTGGGAGGAGGCAAAAGCGCTGCATGGGGCATCTGCGGATCCAGGAAGTAGAGTAGGGACTCCAGGCTATTGGTCCGGGTTCTTTGGATAAACGTGGGTGGCATGGATAGACTGTCCAGCCATCCCGAATAGAGAGAAGGGGCCTGCCCATGGATCGTCTGGACAGCATGCGCGTGTTCCTGCGCGTTGCCGAAACCGGCAGCTTCACCAAGGCCGCGGATCTGCTGGACATGCCGCGGGCGACGGTCTCGGCGGCGGTCCAGCAGCTCGAAGCGCAACTCGGCAGCCGGCTGCTGCATCGCACCACCCGGCAGGTCCAGCTGACCCACGACGGCAGCGTGGTGCTGGAGCGTTGCCGCCACCTGCTGGAAGACATGGAGGAGCTGGAGAGCCTGTTCCACGACGGCAGCCGCGCCAGCGGCCGGCTCAAGGTCGACGTGCCGAGCCGGGTGGCGCGACTGCTGATCGCCCCGGCGCTGCCGGAATTCTTCCGCCAGCATCCGGACATCGAACTGGAACTGGGCTCCAGCGACCGTTCGGTGGACCTGGTGCAGGAGGGCGTCGACTGCGTCCTGCGGGTCGGCCAGTTGGGCAACAGCAGCCTGGTGGCGCGACGCCTCGGCGAGATGCAACTGGTCAATTGCGCCAGTCCCGCCTACCTGGAAGAGCATGGCGAGCCACGGACGCCAGCCGACCTCGACCGGCACTGGGCGATCAACTATGCCTCGCCCAGCAGCGGCCGGGTGTTGCCCTGGGAGTACCGCGAGGATGGGCGCACCCTGACCCGCGCGTTGCGCAGCCGGGTCACGGTGAACAACGCGGAAAGCTACATCGCCTGCTGCCTGTCCGGACTGGGCCTGATCCAGATCCCTGCCTACGACGTGCGCGAGCACCTCCAACGCGGCGAGCTGCGCGAGGTGCTGCCGCAGTGGCGGGCCGAAGCGATGCCGGCGTACGCCCTGTATCCGCACCGGCGGCATCTGTCGCGGCGGGTCAGGGCATTCGTCGACTGGCTGGAGCAACTGCTCCGCGCCCGCCTCTAGTCCACGACGTTCATCTCCCCGGCGCGTTCCGGGCTACGGCAAACGGCCGGATTCTGCGACAATGCGCGCCGTTTTCGATTCGCCGCGAGAGAGCCCATGTCCGCCTGCCAGTCCCCCATCATCGTCGCCCTGGATTTCCCCACCCGTGAGGCCGCCCTGGCGCTGGCCGATCAGCTGGACCCGAAACTGTGCCGGGTGAAGGTCGGCAAGGAACTCTTCACCAGTTGTGCCGCGGGTATAGTCGAGACCTTGCGTGGCAAGGGCTTCGAGGTGTTCCTCGACCTGAAATTCCACGACATCCCGAACACCACGGCGATGGCGGTGAAGGCCGCCGCCGAGATGGGCGTGTGGATGGTCAACGTGCACTGCTCCGGCGGCCTGCGCATGATGGCCGCCTGCCGCGAGACGCTGGAGGCCTTCAGCGGGCCCAGGCCGTTGCTCATCGGCGTGACCGTGCTGACCAGCATGGAGCGCGAGGACCTGGCGGGCATCGGCCTCGACATCGAGCCCCAGGAGCAGGTGTTGCGCCTCGCCGCCCTGGCGCAGAAGGCCGGCATGGACGGCCTGGTCTGCTCGGCCCAGGAAGCGCCGGCGCTGAAGGCCGCCCATCCGGGCCTGCAACTGGTCACGCCGGGCATCCGCCCGGCCGGCAGCGCCCAGGACGACCAGCGGCGCATCCTCACCCCGCGCCAGGCCCTGGACGCCGGCTCCGATTACCTGGTGATCGGCCGGCCGATCAGCCAGGCCGCCGACCCGGCCAAGGCGCTGGCGGCGATCGTCGCCGAACTGGGCTGAGGCGGCTTCCCCCACGCCTGCCGTCGGCGACCGTCGCGCGCCGTGTCGAGCCGGACTGGCGCAGGCATCATCCGCGCCTGTCCCTCCCCAGCGTCTAGGCTTGTAGCGGGCACTCCGGCAAGTACCGGTGGCAACGGTTTCACAGTTTCGTGAGGAAAAATTGCAAGTGCCTTGCCGGCTGGCCCCAGGCCAGTAGGATCGCTGTTTTCCCCGGAAACGCGAGGTCGGGATGCTGAACACCCTGGAAGCCTGCCTGAAGGCGGTCGATGAGATTCTCCTGGGCAAGGACCGCCAGGTGCGCCTGGCCCTGGCCTGCCTGCTGGCCCGTGGGCACCTGTTGATCGAAGACCTGCCGGGGATGGGCAAGACCACCCTCAGCCATGCCCTGGCGCGGGTGCTCGGGCTCAGTTTCCAGCGCATCCAGTTCACCTCGGACCTGCTGCCGGGCGATATCCTCGGTACCTCGGTGTTCGACAAGGACAGCGGGCAATTCGTCTTCCATCCCGGGCCGATCTTCGCCGAACTGGTGCTTGCCGACGAGATCAATCGCGCCACGCCGAAAAGCCAGAGCGCCTTGCTCGAGGCGATGGAAGAAGGCCAGGTGACCATCGAGGGCGCCACCCGGCCCTTGCCGGAACCGTTCTTCGTCATCGCCACGCAGAACCCGGCCAGCCAGGGCGGCACCTTCTCCCTGCCGGAATCGCAGCTGGATCGCTTCCTGATGCGCCTGTCGCTGGGCTACCCCGGACGCGCGGCGGAACGCTCGCTGTTGCTCGGCGAAGCCCGGCGCGATCTGCTGCCGCGCCTGGAACCCTTGCTCGACCACGCGGCGCTGGCCGCTTTCCAGGCCGAAGTGCCGAAGGTCCGCGCCAGCGATGCGCTGGTGGACTACGTGCTGCGCCTGGTCGAAGCGACCCGCACGCAGCCGGCCTTCGCCCTCGGCCTGTCGCCGCGCGGTAGCCTGGCGTTGCTCGCCGCGGCGCGTGCCTGGGCGCTGCTGGCGGGACGCGACTATGTGATTCCGGAAGACGTCCAGGCGGTGTTGCCGGCGGTCGCCGGGCATCGCCTGCGCGACCAGGCGGACCCCACCGGGCACGGTGGCGGCGCGCTGGTGCAATGGCTGTTGCGCGAAGTCCCGGCGCTCTGATGCGCCTGCGCAACTGGCCGCGCTGGCAGCGCTGGCTGAACCGGCGGATACCGCCGGCGAGCAGCGTCGAGCTGAACCAGCGCCGCGTATTCATCCTGCCGACCCGCCAGGGCGGCGCTTTCGGCCTGGCGCTGCTGGTGATGCTGCTGGCGGCGATCAACTACCAGAACAGCCTGGCCTACGGGTTGACCTTCCTGCTGCTGTCCCTGGGCGTGGTGACCATCCTCCATACCTATCGCAACCTTGCCGGCCTGCGCCTCACCGCGTTGGGAGCGGACCCGGTGTTCGCCGGCGAGCGCGCCGGTTTCCGGGTGCGCCTGGAAAGCCCGCGGCGGGCGCGCCAGGCCATCGCCGTCGGCTGGCCGGAGCGGCCGCTGGAATACGCCGACCTGGCAGGCGACGCGGCTGCCGAGGTGCTGCTGTTCCACCCGACCGAGCGACGCGGCTGGCTGCGGCCGGGGCGCCTGCGGGTGGAGAGTCGCTTTCCCCTCGGCCTGCTGGTGGCCTGGAGCTGGGTCGACCTGCGCCAGCAGGCGCTGGTCTACCCTCGGCCGCAGGCCGGCGAGCCGTTCCTCGCGCCGGGCGCGGAGGATGCCGAGGACCAGGGGCGCGCGCTGGCGAGCGCGGGCGTCGACGACTACCAGGGACTGCGCGCCTACCAGCCGGGCGACTCGCGGCGGCGCCTGCATTGGAAGGCGTTTTCCCGTGGCCAGGGGCTGCTGGTGAAGGACTTCGCCGCGCTCGGCGGGGAAGACCTGTGGCTGGAATTCGAGCGCCTCGGCGGGGATCTCGAAAGTCGCCTGGGCCGCTTGTGCCATGCAGTCCTGGAACTCTCCTCGCGGCAGCAGCCCTATGGCCTGGCGCTGCCCGGCACACGCCTGCAACCGGCCAGCGGCGAGGCCCAGCGCGAGGCCTGCCTGCGTGCGCTGGCGTTGTTCGGAGCGGCGCGATGAACGCGATTCCGCGGGTCGCGCTGGTCTGGCTGCTGGTGGCGCAGGTACTGGTGATCCTGCCGCACCTGGCCTACATGCCGCTGTGGATCGCGGCCATGTGGCTCGGTTGCGCGGCCTGGCGGGTGCAGGTCTTCCGCATGCGTGCCGGCTATCCGCGCGCCTGGGTCAAGCTGGCCCTGGCGCTGCTCGCCGGGGCCGGGGTCTGGTTGTCGCGCGGCAGCCTGGTGGGCCTGGACGCGGGGGCGGTGCTGCTGATCGCCGCGTTCATCCTCAAGCTGGTGGAAATGAAGACCCGCCGCGATGCGCTGGTACTGGTGTTCCTCGGTTTCTTCGCAGTGGTGGTGGGCTACCTGTTCGACGACGGTTTCCTCGCCGCGCTGTACAGCCTGCTGCCGGTGACCGCGTTGCTGGCGGCGCTGATCGGCTTGCAGCAGAGCGCTTTCGCCAGCCGGCCCTGGCCGACCCTGCGGCTGGCCGGCGGGCTGTTGCTGCAGGCGCTGCCGCTGATGCTCCTGCTGTTCCTGTTCTTCCCCCGCCTGGGGCCGCTGTGGTCGTTGCCGATGCCCGGCAACAAGGGGGTCACCGGACTCTCGGAGAGCATGGCGCCAGGGGATATCGCCGAGCTTGGGCGCTCCGCCGAACTGGCGTTCCGGGTCCGCTTCGAGGGCGCACCGCCGCCGCGCGAGCAGCTCTACTGGCGCGCCTTGACCATGGAGCGTTTCGACGGACGACGTTGGGCTCAGGTGCCGCAATGGTCGGGCGAGGATGCTGTGCACTGGCAGAAGCGTGGCCCCGAGCTGCGCTACGACGTGATCATGCAGCCCAGTTCGCAGCCCTGGCTGTTCGCCCTCGACGTGGCGCAGACCGACCAGACCGACACGCGCCTGATGAGCGATTTCCACCTGCAGCGGCGGCAGCCGGTCGAGCAACGTCTGTTCTACCGAGCCAGTTCCTGGCCACAGGCGCTGCGCGAGTCCAGCATCGATCCGCGCATGCGCTGGCGCAACCTGCAGTTGCCGATGCACGGCAATCCGCGCGCGCGCGCCCTGGCCGAGCAACTGCGCCAGGCCCATGCGCAACCGCAGGCACTGGTCGCGGCCCTGTTGCAGCGCTTCAACCGCGAGCCCTTCGCCTACACCCTGAAACCGCCAGCGACCGGTGCCGACGGGGTGGACGATTTCCTGTTCGACACGCGCAGCGGCTTCTGCGCGCATTACGCCGGGGCGATGGCTTTCGTCCTGCGCGCCGCGGGCATTCCTGCGCGAGTGGTGGCCGGCTACCAGGGCGGCGAGCTGAATCCGGCGGGCAACTACCTGCTGGTGCATCAGTTCGACGCCCACGCCTGGGTCGAATACTGGCAGCCGGAGCAGGGCTGGCTGAGCGTCGACCCGACCTACCAGGTGGCGCCCGAACGGATCGAACAGGGGCTGGAGCAGGCCCTGGCCGGGGACAGCGAGTACCTCGCCGACGCACCGCTGTCGCCGTTGCGCTACCTTGGCCTGCCCTGGCTCAACGACATGCGTCTGGCCTGGGACAGCCTGAACTATGGCTGGCAACGCTGGGTCCTGGCCTACCAGGGTGAGCAGCAGGGCGCCTTCCTGCAGCGCTGGTTCGGCGGGCTCGATCCGACCCGACTGGGTCTGTTGCTCGGTGCCGCGGCGATATTGTCGGTCGGTCTGCTCGCGCTGTTCCTGCTCAAGCCCTGGCAAGGCCGTGGCGATCTGCGCAGCCGCCAACTGCGCCGCTTCGAACGCCTGCTGGAAATGCATGGCCTGCGCCGTTCCCCCGGCGAAGGGCTACGCTCCTACGGCGAGCGCGCCGCCCGCGTCCTGCCGGCGCAGGCGCCAGCCATCGCGGCCTTCGTCGGCGCGTTCGAAGCGCAACGCTATGGACACGGCGGTGCCGATGATCCAGGGTTGCGTCTGCGCGCATTGCGCCGGGCGCTGCCCTGGCGCCTGGTGCGCGCGCCCACGCGGGATGGCCGGGGAGAGGAGCAGGCATGACGGGGTTCATCGATGAACTGCTGGCCGAGGTGATCGGCCAGCAGGTGGCGTTGATGTCGGCGGTCGCCCGCCTGGAGGCGCGCACGGATGGCGAGGCACTGCACGACCTGCGCATCGCCCTGCGCCGTCTGCGCAGCCTGCTGCGGCCGATCCGCGGAGTCCCCGGCGTCGAGGAGCTGGAGCATGCCGCCGCCGAGGTCGGGCGGCTCAGCGGGCCGATCCGCGACCTGGAGGTGCTGCTGCCGGCGCTCGCCGCCGAAGGGCTGCGGGATGCGCTGGCGGTGCGCCGGCCGGTGCTGGAGTCCGGCTACGTGGCGGTTCTCGCCAGCCAGCCGCTGCACCGCCTGCAGCTTTGCCTGGACGTCTGGCCGGCCCTGTTGCGTACGGCCCAGCGGCATGCCGTGCTGGATGGCCTGCACGGCCGGGTGCGCAAGCGCCTGCGCCGGCAATGGAAGACCCTGCGCGCCGAGCTGGCGGACACCACCTACGAGCACTGGCACCCGCTACGGCTGCGGATCAAGCGCGTGCGCTACGGGCTGGAGGCCTATCCGCACGATTGCAGCATTCCCGGCTCGCTGCTGGCGCCGCTCAAGGCGGCCCAGTCGGCGCTGGGCGATTGGCACGACCTCGAACAGTGGCTGTTGCGATGCCAGCGCGAGCCGGACCTGGCGCCCGTGCGCGAGGTCTGGACGGCACGCTTCGAACTGGCCCGGGAGCGTGCCGGACGGGCCCTGTCGACATTGCAGCAGGCGCTTGCCGAGCACTGAGGCCGCCGGTATTCCGATCGGCTTTTTCCCAAGGATCGCCTCGCCTAAGATGGGCCCTCGAATCCCCTCGCGAGGCACACATGAATTTTTCCGAATTGATCCAGGCGGTCCGCCGCGACCCTTCCTCGGTGGTAGTACCGGCCAGTTGGGGCCAGGGCCGCGCCACCTTCGGTGGCCTGGTGGTGGCGTTGGCCTACGAGGCCATGCTTGCGGTGGTCGAGGCGGGGCGTCCGTTGCGCTCCATCGGCGTCAGCTTCGTCGGACCGCTGGCCCCCGAGCAGCCGGCGAGCTTCAGCGCCCGGTTGTTGCGCGAGGGCAAGGCGGTGAGCCAGGTACAGGTCGAGGTCCGTCAGGGCGAGCAGGTGGTGACGCTGGTCCAGGCCAGTTTCGGCGTCGCCCGCGCGTCGGCGGTGGCGGTGGAAGCGTTGCCGGCGGCCGGGATGAAGGGCCCCGAAGAGAGCCAGGAGCTGCCCTATATCCGTAACGTGACCCCGGAGTTCACTCGCTACATCGCCATGCGCTGGGCAGTGGGCGGCCTGCCGTTCTCTTCGAACAAGTCGCGCCAGATGGGCGGCTGGATGCGTTTCCGCGACGAACCCGAGGGAGAGCCCATGGAGGTTTCCCACCTGCTGGCGCTGCTCGACTCCTGGCCGCCGGCGCTGTTGCCGCACCTGGGCACCCCGGCGATGGCCAGCTCGCTGACCTGGACCGCCGAGTTCCTCCAGCCGCTGCCGCAGCAGGGCAGCGGCGACTGGTGCCGTTACCTGGCGGAGATCGAGGAGGCGCGCGACGGCTACGGCCACGTGGCGGCGCGGATGTGGAGCGCCGACGGCCAGTTGCTGGCGATCAGCCGGCAGATGGTCACGGTGTTCGGCTGAGGCGCATGTCAGGCGGGCGCGTACTCGGTGCGGTTGCGCCCGCCGCTCTTGGCCTGGTAGAGCGCGCTGTCGGCGCGCACCAGCAGGCTTTCCAGGTCGTCCCCGGCGTCCCTGCGCAGGGCGACGCCGATGCTCACGGTCATCCGCAGCGGTTCGCCGTCGGGATTGTTCACCCGTAGCGCCTCGACGCCGGCGCGCAGCCGTTCGGCGACGTCCAGCGCCTGGTCCAGGCTGACCTCTGGAAGCAGCGCGGCGAATTCCTCGCCGCCCAGGCGACCGAGCAGGTCCACCTCGCGCAGGCCCTGGCGCAGGGTCTCGGCGACACGTTGCAGGGCGCGGTCGCCGGTCAGGTGGCCGTGGCTGTCGTTGATGTTCTTGAAGTGGTCGATGTCCAGCATCAGCGCCACGCAGGGGTGGCGGAAGCGTTCGGCGGCCTTGAGCATGAGTTCCGCCTGGTGCAGGAACGAGTGGCGGTTGTGCAGGCCGGTCAGGGTATCGGTGCTGGCCAGCAGGCGCAGTTCCTGCTCCATGGCCTTGCGCCGGCTGATGTCGTAGCACCAGATCAGGGTCGCCGGCTCGCCGTCGATTTCCAGGTGGCGCGCGCAGATCACCGCCCAGCAAGGCGTTTCCCCGCATAGCTGGGCTTCCCAGCCATCCACCTGGCCGCGCGCCTCCAGGGCGTTCTGCAGGCGGCTGTATTCGCTGGTGCTGGCGAACAGCCGGGGCAGGTTGAAGTCGTCCTGGGCCTGGCAACCCAGGCGCTTGAGCAGGCGTGGGCTGACGTAATGGATGCTGGCGCCGCAGGCGCTGAGCAGGACCACGTCGCTCGGGCTGGCCTCGAGGATGAAATGCAGCAGCGCCTTGCCTTCGCTGAGCTGGCGGGTGCGCTCGCCGACGCGTTTCTCCAGGGTGGCGTTAAGCTCGATCAGATGCCCGGCCAGTTGCTGTGCGCGTTTGAAGTCGGTGACCAGGCGCAGCACCAGCAGGGCACCGCCGGCACCGATCCCGAGCAGCGCCCAGAACAACGCGTAGAACGCCCGGTGCAGGCGCTTGCGGTCGACGTCCAACTGGTTGGTCAGGGCGATGTTGCTGGCAACGACGATCTGGTGGGTCGGTTCGAGCAAGGGCGGAACCTGCTGGACGATCTCCGCGGCCAGGCGGCGCGCGGCGACGGGATCGCCCCAGGGGGCCTGGTTCGACCAGCGATCGCTGAGCTCGATCAGGCGTTGCAGGGTGGCCTGTACCTCCGGACGCGGTTCGGCGAGATGCCTGAACAACGACTGGCGGCGCAGCGGCGCGATCAGGCTGGCGAGGACTTCGAGACGGATCGCCAGGTCGTCGGCTTGGCCTTCGCCGCTCTCGGTGTGCCGCGCGGCGTCCAGCGTGCGATCCAGTTCGGCGCGCAGCGAGTAGGTCTGCCACAGCTCGTTGTGCAGGTTCGGCTGGGCCAGTTGCTGGGCCTGGCGCACCGCCAGCCACAGCGCAGCCCCGGCGATCAGCGCCATGAGCAGCACCAGGCCGAGCAACAGCCCCATGATCTGGCGTTGCCGGCGCAGCTTTGTCGGATCGAGCAGCGGCACAGTCATGTCCGTTACTTACTCAAGAGTGATGGAGCTGACCTGCCAGACGGTACGGTTGTAGTAGACCTGGTTTCTCAACTCAGGATAGCGGGCCATCGGGTAGATGATGAAAAGCGGTCCGCGTTCGCGGATCGCCATGTAGGCGCCGTTGCGGCGATAGGCGAGGATGGGCTGGTAGCTGTCGAGGTCGCTGTACGGGATGATCGCCGAGTAATCGTTCAGCGCCAGCACGCGCAGGCGCTTGGGCGGCGCCAGGTCCAGGTGGCGCAGCAACAGGCTGAGGCGCACGCCTTGCCAGCGGGCGTTGGCCTCGCCGGGGAGCTGGGCTTCCAGGGTCTCGCTGGGCAGGGCTTCGAGGTCGGACAGGGTCAGCCGTACGGGAGCGTCGCCGGACCGCTGCAGGGTGACGATCGGACGTCCGCCCAGCGGCACGGGTTCCGCGGCCTGGGCAAGAGGCAGCCCCAGGCAACAGGAAAAGACGATTAATTGACGCATTGACGGCATGTTGTCGGTCCACGACAGGATTCCGTCGATTATATCGGCAGCGTCGCGCTAAAACTGAAGGGCTGTGCAAAATCCCGGACGAACTGTCACTTATGCCGTTCGCGCCAAGCCCGCCACCAGGCGCCGCTGAGGACGAAGCGGGGGAAGGTGACGAACTGCTCGACGAGCAGGCGACTGACAGCGTCGCGCCGATCGCTGAATGGCTCGGGTGCCTGTTCCTCCAGCGCGTGTCCCTTGGCCTGGATCGCCAGGCCGGCGCCGATGCCGATGACACCGAGTACCACCTGCAGCAGGTCCAGGCCGAACAGGCCGCCGAGCAGCAGGATCGCAGCGACGATGAACAGCGGCACGGCGATCAGGTGCAGGACCAGGTTGGTCGGGTTGCGGTGGTTGGCGGCATAGCCGCGCCATTGCCAGGCGAGCAGGTTGGGATGACGTTTGCCCATGTTCTCGGTACTCCGTGACGGCGACCCGCGAGGCGGGTCGTTACATGTCGTCGAGTCTAGGCGGGGTGCGGTAGCGCGGCGAATGATTCCTGCCTATCCGGGCGATAGGCAGGTGCGCCTGCGGATCAGAGGCGTAGCTGGCCGATGGCGCGGGTCAGATCGCCCGCCAGGTCGACCAGTTGCTGGCTGGTGGCCGCCGACTCGACGGTCTGCTGCACGGTGAGTTCGGTGACGTCGCGGATGCCCACCACCGAACGGGTCATCTCTTCCGCGACCTGGCTCTGCTGTTCGGCGGCGACGGCGATCTGCGTGTTGCTTTCGCGCATCTGCGCCACCGCGTTGGCGATCGCCGCCAGCGCCTCGCCGGCGTCGCCGGCCTGGCTGACGCAACCGTCGGCCTTGAGCGAGCTTTCCTGCATGAACTCCACGGCGTCGCGGGTGCCCGACTGCAGGGCGAGGATCATCTGGGTGATCTCGTCGGTGGAGTCCTGCACGCGACGGGCGAGGTTGCGCACCTCATCGGCCACCACGGCGAAGCCGCGGCCCATTTCCCCGGCCCGCGCGGCCTCGATGGCGGCGTTGAGGGCAAGCAGGTTGGTCTGTTCGGCGATGCCGTGGATCACGTTGACCACGCCGCTGATCTTCTGGCTGTCCTCGGCCAGCTTCTGGATCATCTCGGCGGTGTCCTGGACGCCCTGGGACAACCCGGCGATCGACGCGCTGACCCGGCTCACCGCCTGCTGGCCGGCGCCGGCCAGGCGGTCGGCTTCCTGCGACTGGTCACGGGTGTCGGCAGCGTGCTGGGCGATATGGAAGACCGTGGTGGACATCTCGTTGATCGCGGTGGCGGTCTGGTCGGTCTCGCTCTGCTGGCCGAGCATGCCCTGGCGTACCTGGCCCATGCTGCGGGCCAGCGCCTGGGCGCCTTCGTCGAGCTTGGTAGCGGCCGCGGCGACGGTGCTGACGATGCGCTGGTAGCCGGCCTGCATGGCGTTGAAGGCGCTGGCCATCTGGCCGACTTCGTCGCGTCCCTGCAGCGGTACGCGAGCGGACAGGTCGCCGCTCTTCTCGACGTGCAGCATCACGTCCTTGAGGGTATGCAGGTGGGTGAGGATGAAGCGGATCAGCAGTTGCGAGGCCGCCAGCAGCGCCAGCATCAGCACCAGCACGGCGACGGCGTAAGCGCCGGCCCGGTCGGCGAAGACCTGCCACAGGTCGCTGGCCGGGGCAAGCACGGCGAAGCGCTGGCCGGAGCCGGTCTGGCCGACCCAGGCGCCGAGTAGCGGGGTATCGCCCTGGCGCGCGCCGGACAACTCGATCCAACCCTGCCCCTTGCCCAGCGCCTGGGCAGCGGTGCCGCCCAGGCTCGCGGCCTGTTCCAGCGGCAGCAGGTTGCTGCGGGCGGGCAGGGCGCTGCCCGCCGGCCAGCTCTGAACCAGCTCGCCCTCGGCGGCGGCGGCGCGCTGGGCGGAAGCGTTGCGCCCGGCGGCTTCCTGCTGCATGGCGAACAACACCAGCAGCAGGGTGGTGAAGAAGGCCACCGCGTTGACGGCCCAGAACTTGTATTTCAGTGGAATGTCGCTGATCCAGGTGCCCATAGGGGGATTTCTTCTTATCGGCAAGCTAATGGCAAGGCGCCATTATCTTGAAAGCTGAGTAAGGGGCAATCGTTGATGCGGGTCAACGAGACCGTTCGTCAGCTTAGCGGCCGATCCGCCGGGAGCTTGAGGGCGATCTCAGTCGATCGTCGGCAGGCCGAAGAACGCCCGCGCCGCGGCGCTGGTGTGAGCGGCCAGGCGCTCCGCGCTCTCGCCGCGATGGCGGGCCACGCAGTCGAGCACCTCGACCAGGTAGGCCGGTTCGTTGCGCCCGTTCTTCGGCTTCGGCCGCAGGCTGCGCGGCAGCAGGTAGGGCGCGTCGCTTTCCAGCATGAGACGGCCGACCGGGATCTCGCCTACCAGATCATGCAGGTGGGTGCCGCGGCGCTCGTCGTTGATCCAGCCGGTGATACCGATGTGCAGGTCGAGGTCGAGGTAGCCATACAGCGCCCGGCGCTCGCCGGTGAAACAATGTACGACGGCGGCCGGCAGGCGATCGCGGAAGTCGTGCAGGATCGCCAGCAGGCGCTCGCTGGCGTCGCGTTCGTGGAGGAACACCGGACGCTGTAGCTCGACGGCCAGTGCCAGTTGTTCCTCCAGGGCCTTTTCCTGGGCCGGACGAGGAGAGAAGTCGCGATTGAAGTCGAGACCGCATTCGCCCACCGCGCGTACCCGCTGGTCGTCGAACAGGGCGCGCAGGCCGCGAGCGGTGTCGCCGTTCCAGTGGCTGGCCTCGTGGGGGTGGACGCCGGCGGTGGTAAACAGCCGGCCGCCCTCGTCGAGTTCGCCGCAGAGCTGCAGCGCCTGTTCGCTGTCGGCCAGGCTGGTGCCGGTGATCACCATCTGCACCACCCCGGCGGCGCGCGCGCGGGCGAGCAGTGCTTCACGTTCCGGGGCGAAGCTGGCGTGGGTCAGATTGACGCCGATATCGATGAGTTGCATGGTGCCTTCCTGGAATTCGCAGCGAGGCGGCGCCCCCTCGATCGCGCCGGACCCGCCGGGGGATGGGTGGCAAACCGCTTGTAGAACAATCCGTTATAATCGCAGATCGGGTTCTTCGGCGCCCGGATTATCTACCCAATGCCTCCGTTTGCAGCCGCTGTCGGAGAGGAACTTGCCAAGACTGCCATGCTCTGATTGATCCGGTCCCCCGGAGAGGGACATCGAGCCTGGCCTCTGGAGACCTGGATGACGCGTCTGTTGCTGCTTTCGCTTTGCCTGCTGGTGCTCGCACCCTTGCCGGCGGCTGCGCGCATCACCGGCCAGCCGGACAACTGGCACAGGGAACAGCCGGAGACCCGCGACCTGGCGAGCATCCGCCGCGCTGGCGTGCTCAAGGTGCTGGTCAACCAGAGCCGCAACAGCTCGGGCGAGGTGAAGGGCGAGCCGATCGGCGTCGAGTACCGTCGCCTGCGCGCCTTCGAGCAATACCTCAACAGCCGCTCGCCGTCCGCGCGGAACCTCACCCTCAAGCTCATACCCAAGCCCAAGGACCAGTTGCTTGCCGCCCTGCAGCGTGGCGAAGGCGACCTGGTCGCCCCCGGCGAACTGCTGCCGGCGCACGACGGCCTGCAGGTCAGCCCGAGCGCACCGGTGCGCGCCGATGTGCCGCTGGTGCTGGTGGCGCGCAAGGGCAACCGGCGCTACACGCGCCTGGAGCAGTTGTCCGGGCGGACCATCCCGCTGCCGGCCGGCAGCGCCGCCGAGGGCGCCATCGAACTGGTCAACCAGCGCCTGGCGCAACGCCGCATGGCACCGATCCGGATCGAAAAGCTGGACGCTTCCCTGGCCGTCGAGGATGTGATGGAAATGGTCCAGGCAGGCATCCTCGGCTTCACCGTGGTCGAGCAGCCCATCGCCGAACGCTGGGCCAAGGTGCTGCCGAAACTGCGCGTCGACCGCCACCTGGTGCTGGACAATCGCGCCGACATGGCCTGGTACGTGCGCCGCGATGCCAGCACCCTGCGCGCGACCATCGACCGCTTCCTCGCCGACTACCGCGCGCCGGCCGACCAGGACGTGGCTTTCCAGCGCGTCTACCGGCGCGCCTACAAGGTCCGCAACCCCCTCGGCGCGGCGGACCGCAAGCGCCTGGAAGCGGTCCGTCCACTGCTGCAGCGCTACGCGCGGCAGAGCAGCATGGACTGGCTGGCGCTGGCGGCGGTGGCCTACAAGGAGTCGCACCTGAACCCGAAGGCGCGCGGTTCCGGCGGCGCCAGCGGGCTGATGCAGATCACCCCGGCGGCGGCGCGCAGCGTCGGGGTCGGCAATGTGCACGACAAGGACAGCAACGTGCTGGCCGCCAGTCGCTACCTGACCAAGATCCGCAAGCAGTTCTTCTCCAGCAAGCACCTCGACGAACGCGAGCGCCTGGCGTTCACCCTGGCGGCCTACAACATGGGCCCGGAGCGGGTGCAGAACCTGCGCACCCAGGCGCGTCGCCGGGGGCTCGATCCGAATCGCTGGTTCTTCCAGGTCGAGCGGGTGGCTGCGGAAGAGATAGGCATGGGTGTGGTGAGTTATGTCAGCAGCGTCAACAAGTACTACCTTGCATATGAACGCGAACGGGTTCGCCTGGAGCCCGGGGTGCGTGCGAAGACGGCGACGGCTCAAAAATAATCTATAAATTCGATATTGATAACGCGTTTTTTGCGGTTTTAATATCGAATTATCTTGCCTATAGTGTGCCCATCTTATCCCACACCTGAGGACGCACCATGAATCCACTGATCAAGACCATCCTGTCGACCAACGCCGGTGCCGGCCTGGCCATCCTGCGTATCGTCACCGGTCTTACCCTGATGTCCCACGGTTCGCAAAAGCTCTTCGGCATGTTCGGCGGCGCCGGCCTGAACGGCATGGCGCAGTGGTTCGAATCCATCGGCCTAACCCCTGGCTACCTGCTGGCGACCCTGGCCGGCAGCGCCGAGTTCTTCGGCGGCCTGGCGCTGGTGATCGGCCTGCTGGTGCGTCCGGCGTCGGTGGTGGTGGGCTTCACCATGATCGTGGCGATCTTCAGCGTGCACATCGGCAATGGCTTCTTCATCACCGACAACGGCTATGAATATGCCCTGACCCTGCTGATGATCAGCGTGGCGCTGCTGATCGATGGCGCCGGCAAGTTCTCGCTGGACGGCAAGCTGTCCCGCTGAACCGGGCTGGCGACGAAAAAGGGCGGACACCTTCGGGTGGCCGCCCTTTTTCGTTGCGGCGCGCAGCACAAGGTTTCCGCCTCGCCGGCCACGCCAGGGCTGCACCCCTGAGGGTAGCGTTATCCGCCGAAGCGCCCTTCGCCGCGTTCTTGGCGTTTCCGTGTCGGTCAGCGCTGCTCGGCCTGGCGCATCTGTTCCAGCGCGCCCAGGCGCAAGCGTTCCTGTTCGCTGAAGCGCTCCTCGGCCAGGCGTTCGACCGCCGCGCGGCGGTCGGCTTCGCTCAGCCCGGTATTGCCTTCGATCCGGCTCTTCTCGGCGAAATAGTCGTCCAGCCGGCCCTTCCAGGCCGAGCGTTGCCGATCGAGTTGCTCCAGGCGGGTGGTGGCTTCGGCGCCCACCAGTTGCTGACGCATCTGGCGGATGGCTTCCGGGCCGGCGCCAGCGGCCTGGAGGGCGGCGGTCTGCTGCTGCAGTTCGCTTTGCAGTTGCGGCAGCACGCTTTCCTGCTGGTCTTCCGGCAGGCTGGCGCGCAGGCGGTCGATGGCGGCGGCCTTTTCCTCGGCGCTGAGCTTGCCGTCCTGGCGGATCGCCAGGCGCTCCAGGGTGAACTGGTTGTAGGTTTCCTCGTCGGCGAAGAACGCCACGTGCGCTTCGTTGCTGAAGATCCGCGCGCGCAGGGCTTTCACCGCGGCTTCCCGCTGGCGCAGGGCGTCGAGGTCGGCCAGGCGCGGCAGGTCGCGTTCGAGCAGCACCAGTTCCTTCTTGTAGTCGATGTATTGCTGCATCAGCGCCAACGCCTGGCCGCGCGCCGGCTCCTGGAGTTCGGCGGCGATGTAGGCGCGCAGGCGGTCCAGGCTTTGCTGCAGGGGCTCTTCGCCGACGGCGCTGAGGAAGTAGTCGAACAGGTTGCGGATGTCGCGGGTGATCAGCAGGTTGCCGCTGGCGTCGACACTGAAACTGCCATCGACGCTGGTGCCCCTGAAGGAGGTTGGCAGCGGCGCGACCTTGGCCGGCATGACCTGGGGGGCCGGCACCGCTTCTCCCGTGGAGGCTGCTGGCGGGGCGCGGTCTGCGCCCGCCTGCGCGCTGGCCGGGGGCGCCGTCTCGGGTGCGGGGGAAGGTTCCAGCCAGACGAACCAGGCCAGGCTGGCGGCGAACGCCAGTGGAATCAGCAGGAGGATTTTCTTCACGCGAGGGGGCTTCCGGGAAAGGGCCGGGGCCGAGGCCCCGGCCGGGGTCCTACAGGCTGGCGTTCTTCAGGCGGTTGGCGTGCTGGCGGTAGACGCTGACCGGGCTGGTCTCGAACAGGCTGGTGAGGCCGAAGACCTGGTTCACCTCGTCCAGGTGGTTCATCCGGTAGTTGTCGCGGATCACCATGCCCAGGTGCGAACTGCAGGTGCCGACCAGGCCGTCGTTGGCGGTGCCGTTCTTGAAGGTCAGCGACGAGGCGCCGAGGAAGGCGTCGCTCGGATCGAGGAAGTTGGTCAGCGGCGAGGAACCGCTCCAGGAGTAATAGCTCACGCCGTTGACCTTGTAGGCGCCTTCGCCGCAGGCCGAGGTGGGGATGCCCTGCGGGTACTTGGCGTTGAAGCGCGCGGCCCCCTCGCTGTTCAGCGACTCCAGCGAGCCCAGTGAATTCTGCGTACCGGCGCTGCCGCTGGAAAGGAAGCTGATCAGCGCGCCGAGGCTGTTGACCAGCCCGGAGAGGACTGCCTCGCCGGCCGAACCCGGTGGGATCTGGCGCAGGAAGTCGGCGGTGTCCGAACCCTTGTGCGGGGCGCCGACGCTGGTGGCGGAAGCGATCAGGTCGGGACGTACGGCGGCGACGTAGCGGATGGTCGGCCCGCCGTGGCTGTGGCCGATCAGGTTGACCTTGGGCTGGCCGCTGAGGGCGACGATTTCCTCCACCTGTTGCAGCAACTGCTCGCCGCGGACTTCCGAGGTGTCCAACTGGCTGACTTCGGTGACGTAGACCTGGGCACCGTCACGGCGCAAGGCGCTGGGAATGCCGAACCAGTAGTCGACCCCGAGGATATTGTCGAAGCCGAGCATGCCGTGGGCCAGCACGATGGGGTATTTGGTCTGGGTGTAGGTGCTGGCCTGGATCAGAGGGCTGGCAGCGAGAGAGGCGAGGCCGATGGCCAGGCCGAGGGGGAGCAGAGACTTCTTCTTCATGTTGTTCTCATCTCAGGTTGATGGGGCCGAGGGGCGCGTCCTGCCAGCCATCGCCCGAATCCTTCCGGGAGAACCGCTTCGCTGTCCCTTGCGCAGGAACCGTGCCAGCTTCGGCTTTTTTCCTCCAGGCCAGGAAATCCGCGGCTTCCTGGCGGCCGGTCATAACCTGCGTGGCAGAGCGGAAGAGGCGGGTTGTTACGGCGCGAAACGCTCGTTTGAATCTTCCCCGCACAACGCCCAGCGACCGAGTGTGCGGTAGCGCACGCCCGCGGCGTCGTTTTGCGAGCAAAACAGGCTGAAATGGTCGACCTGCCATACGAAGGTTGGGGGTAGCGGGGCGTCCTTCAGCGGCGCGGCATCGCGAGCCAGGGTCAGATGGGGGCTGAATGGGCGGGTTTCCACGGGCAGCTCCAGTTCGGCAAGGCCGGAGCGCAGGGCGCGGCGCAGGCGCAGGAGGGCGCCGGGCGGTTGGCTGGGGGCCAGCAGCAGGATGCCGTTTCTCCAGCGCAGCAGGCGGTCGAGATACAGGTCGAAGGGCGCGGCCTCGATGGCCGCGGCCATGTCCAGCAGGGCCTCGAGCCGAGCGTACGGGACCTGCCCGAGGAAGGCCAGGGTCAGGTGCAGGTTCGCCGTCGCCACCTGGCGTCCGGGCAGTGGCCGGTCATCGCGCCACCGGCCGATCCGCTCGGCGAGGGGAGGTGGGCAGGGCAGGGCGAAGAACAGGCGAAGAAAGCGATCGGGCATGGGCGCCTCCGCGTGTTTCTTGACAGTCTCCATGCGGCTTTTCTAGGATGCGCGTGCGCCGATTTAAACAGCAACTTGCGGGGCGCCCGGCAGCAGCCGAAATACCGCTAAAGCGCTGGCTCGGTGTTGCCTCTCACCGCTGTCCAGCGGGACCGAAGAGGCGGAGACATGACGTCATGACCTGTCCCAGCACGCAATTGCGCCTGGCACCCATCACCACCGGCCTGGTCCGGCGGAACCCGAGGATTCTCCTCAGCGGCCCACACCAGCCGACCCTCGTCCGTTACCTCGAAGGCTGGCCGAAGCGCTGGAACGGTTCGCGTACCTTCCTTATCCAGTTCGCCCAGGACGGCAAGGACCTGGCGCGCTTCCCCAGCGACGCGTTCGACTTCGCCGTGGTCCAGGCCCCCGAGGCGGAAGAGCTGGACCTGGTGGTCCGGCAACTGATCCGGGTCGCCCGCCAGGGCCTGATCACCCGCCGTATCCTGCGCTGAGCGCGTGACCCCTCAGGGCGCCGGCGGATACTCGATCTCGACGACGAACCAGAGCTTTTCCCCGGCCGGGGTGCGCACCAGCACCTCGGCGTCAAGCTCCTTGCCGACCAGTGCGCGGGCGAGCGGCGAGTCGATGCTGATCTGGTTGTTGCGCAGGTCCAGTTCGTCGGGGCCGACGATGCGATAGCGGGCCTGCTCGCCGTCTTCGTCTTCCAGGGTCACCCAGGCGCCGAAGTACACCCGGTTCGGATCCGCCGGCCGCTCGCCGACCACTTTCAGGTTCTCCAGGCGCTTGCGCAGGAAGCGCACGCGGCTGTCGATCTCGCGCAGCATCTTCTTGCCGTAGATGTATTCGGCGTTTTCCGAGCGATCGCCGAGGGCGGCGGCTTCGCTGACCGCCTGGGTCACCTGGGGACGGCGCACGTGCCAGAGTTCATGCAGCTCTGCGCGTAACCGCGCGGCGCCCTCCGGAGTGATCAGCGGGGTGCCGGCGGTGCGCGGTGGACGATAGCGACTCATGGTTCGGGTGGTTCCACAAATGAACGGATGAAAGCCTGCCAGTGTATCCGATCAGCCCTCGCGCAGGACCCGCAGCGGGCTGCTGTTGAGGGCGCGACGGGTGCCCAGCAGGCCGGCGCCGCCTACCAGCACGGCGCCCACCAGAGGCAGTGCGAGCAACCAGGGATGCGCTTGCCACGGCAGGCCGAAGACCAGTCGGTAGAGCAGCAGGCTGACCGCCTCGCAGCCGAGCGCCGCGAGCAGGCCGCTGACTGCGCCGAGCAGGGCGAACTCCACCCGCCGGGTACGTTGCAGCAACTCGCGCTCGGCACCCAGCGCGCGCAGCAGGGCACCCTGGCGCACGCGCTCGTCGAGGGTCGCCTGGAGACCGGCGAAGAGCACCACGAAACCCGCCGCGAGAACGAACACCAGCACGTACTCCACGGCCAGGGTGACCTGGTCGAGGATGCTCCGCAGCTGGCTCAGCAGGGCGTCTACCGGCAGCAGGGTGACGGTGGGGAAGGCGCGGGCCAGTTCGATCAGGTCGCGTTCCTGGCTGGCCGGCAGGTAGAAGCTGGTCAGGTAGGTCACCGGCAGGTCGGTCAGGGTGCCGGGCTGGAAGACCATGAAGAAGTTCGGCTGGAAATTGTCCCACTTCACCTTGCGCAGGCTCTGGACCTGGACCTCGCGATTCTGCCCGGCGACGCTGAAGGTGAGCCGGTCGCCGACCTGGATGCGCAGGTTGGCGGCCAGCTTCTCTTCCACCGACACGCCCGGCAGGGCCCCCGGCTGCGGCGCGCTCCACCAGCGTCCGGCGGTGAGCTGGTTGCCGGAGGGCAGTCGCTCCGACCAGGTCAGGCCGAGGTCGCGCTGCAGGGCACGCTCGCTGCGCACGTCTTCGTCGAGCGCCTGGACCGGCTTGCCGTTCACCGCTACCAGGCGCCCGGGAACCATGGGGAACAGCGGCTCGGCGCCGGGGGAGAGCTTTTGCACGCGACGTTCGAAGGCGTCCTTTTCCGTCGGCAGGATGTTCAGGGCGAAATGGTTGGGGGCGTCCGGCGGCAACTGGGCCTGCCAGGTATCCAGCAGTTCGCCGCGAAGCAGGGCGATCAGGGCCATGGCCAGCAGGATCAGGCCGAAGGCCAGGCTCTGTCCGGCGGCGGCCAGTGGGTGCCGCAACAACTGGCCGAGTCCCAGCCGCCATGGCAGGCTGGCACGCGCCAGTGCCCGGCGCAGGCCGTTCAGGCCGAGCAGCAGGAGAGCGCCGAGCACCAGCGTGGCGACCAGGCCGCCGCCGAGCAGGGCGAGGGTCAGCTTCAGGTCGAGACTCAACCGCCACATGATCAGGCCCAGGGCGAGCAGGGCGCAGGCGTAGGCCATCCAGGTGCGCATCGGCACCGGCAGCAGGTCGCTGCGCAGGACCCGCAACGGCGGTACCCGGCCCAGGGCTGCCAGCGGCGGCAGGGCGAAGCCGGCCAGCGCTACCAGGCCGGTGGCGATCCCGGCGAAGGCGGGGAACAGGCCGCCGGCTGGTACGTCCGGCGGCAGCAGCGTGGCGAGCAGGCGGAACAGGCCGAGCTGCGCCAACCAGCCGAGCAGGGCGCCGATGGCGCTGGCGAGCAGGCCCAGCAGCAACAGTTGCAGCGCGTAGAGGAGCAGGGTTTCGCTGCGCGACAGACCGAGGCAGCGCAGCAGCGCGCTGGCGTCGTAGCGCCGTGCAGCGAAACGGGCGGCGGACAGCGCCACGGCGACGCCGGCGAGCAGCACCGCGGCCAGGCTGGCCAGGTTCAGGTAGCGCTCGGCACGGCCGAGGGCATCGCCCACCTGGCGGTTGCCGTCGCGGGCATCCTGCAGGCGCTGGTTGGCGGCGAGGCTGCCCTTGACCTGCTGGCGATAGGCCTGGAGGGCTTCCGGCGGGCCTTCCCACAGATCGCGGTAACGCACCCGGCTGCCCGGCTGGACCACCCCGGTGGCATCGAGGTCGGCCAGGCTCATCATGGCGCGGGGCGTCAGGCTGTAGAAGTCGCCGGCGCGGTCCGGCTCGTAGGTAAGGATGCGCGCGATGCGCAGCGGCTTGCGGCCGATCTCGATGCTGTCGCCGACCTTCAGGTCGAGGCTGACCAGCAAGCGCGATTCGACCCATACCTCGCCCGCCTGCGGACGACCGCCGGCCTGCTCGGCGGCGAACGGCGCGGCAGCGCTCTTGAGCTGGCCGCGCAGGGGGTAGCGGTCGCCGACCGCCTTGATGCTGCTGAGCTGGATGCCCTGGTCGGTGGCGATCACGCTGGAAAACTCGACGCTGTCGGCGTGGCGCAGGCCCAGACGGGTGCCGCGTTCGATCTGTTCGGCGCTTGCCGGCTGGGTACCGTTGAGCACCAGGTCGGCGCCGAGGAACTCGGCGGCGCGGGCGAGCATGGCGCCGTTCAGGCGGGCGCTGAAATAGCCGATGGCGGTGCTCGAGGCGACCGCGATCAGCAGGGCGAAGAACAGCACGCGCAGCTCGCCGCTGCGCGACTCGCGGAACAATTGGCGACCGGCGAGGCTCAGCAGGCGGGAGAGGGGCACCGGCTTCATCAGGGTTCGACCCGGTCGATCAGGCGACCGCTTTCCAGACGGATCAGGCGCCGGCAGCGATGCGCCAGACGCTCGTCGTGGGTAACCAGGACCAGGGTGGTACCGCGTTCGCGGTTGAGTTCGAAGAGCAGGTCGCTGATCCGCTCGCCGGTGGCGCTGTCGAGGTTGCCGGTGGGTTCGTCGGCGAACAGCACGTCCGGCTCCGCCGCGAAGGCACGGGCAATGGCGACCCGTTGCTGCTCGCCGCCGGAGAGCTGGCGCGGATAGTGGCCCAGGCGTTGGCCGAGGCCGACTCGCTCGAGCAGTTCTCTGGCGCGCTGGCGAGCGTCGGCGCGGCCTTCCAGCTCCAGGGGCAGCATCACGTTCTCCAGCGCATCGAGGCTGTCGAGCAACTGGAACGACTGGAATACGAAGCCTACATGGGCCGCGCGGACGCGCGCCCGCTGGTCCTCGTCGAGGTCGCCGAGGGCGTGCCCGGCGAGACGCACCTCGCCGCCGCTGGGCTGGTCGAGCCCGGCGAGCAGGCCGAGCAGGGTCGACTTGCCGGAGCCGGAGCTGCCGACGATCGCCAGGCTGTCGCCGCGGGCGAGGTCGAGGGAGAGGTCGTGGAGGATGGTCAACTTGCCTTCCGCGCTACCGACAACCTTGCTAAGGTTCTGCGCGTTGAGAATGCTGGCGCTCATGGAGGTTCCGATGCGTGCATTGCTGTTGAGCGGCTGCCTGGCCCTGGTCCTGCTGACCCAGCAGGCCGCGGCGCAGACGCTGTTGGTCGTGGGCGATAGTATCAGCGCCGCTTTGGGACTGGATACCAGCCAGGGCTGGGTCGCCCTGTTGCAGAAGCGCCTCGCCGACGAAGGTTACGACTACCGGGTGGTGAACGCCTCGATCAGCGGCGACACCTCCGCGGGCGGCCTGGCGCGCCTGCCGGCGCTGCTTGCCGAGGAGAAGCCGGCGCTGGTGGTGATCGAGCTGGGAGGCAACGACGGGCTGCGCGGAATGGCACCGGCGCAATTGCAACAGAATCTTGCCAGCATGGCGCAAAAGGCCCGGGCGGAAGGAGCGAAGGTGCTGCTGCTGGGTATCCAGTTGCCGCCGAACTACGGCCCGCGCTACATCGAGGCCTTTTCCAGGGTCTACGGCGCGGTCGCGGCGCAGGAAAAGACCGCCCTGGTGCCGTTTTTCCTCGAAGGGGTCGGCGGGGTCCAGGGGATGATGCAGGCGGATGGCATCCATCCGGCGCTCGCCGCCCAGCCGAGGCTCCTGGAAAATGTCTGGCCGACGCTGAAACCGCTGCTTTGAGACTTCCCCGGGAAACCGCTTTCGGCTAAGGTTGCGCACCCCTCAGGAGCCCCCCATGCCGCGTCCCGCCTGGACCCTCTATGCCTATCAACTGATCGAGCCCGACGATCAGCTGGACCTGTTCGCCTGTCGCGAGGTCCGGGTGCATGTGGTGGCGCGTCAGCTGGAGCTGGATACCCCGGCGGACCGCACGCTTTGCGGCAAGCTGCTGCCGGCCCAGCCGCGCTGGCAGCCGCTGGAACGGGCGCGTCTGCGCGACCGGCTGCTGTGTCCCGATTGCCGGAAACAACTGGAGGCGGAAAAGCGCGGGGAGCGCCTGTCCTGGTTGGTCTGAGCCCTCCCGGTGAAACCTGGCGGGGTGTTACACTGTCTTTCCTACTCCTTCATCGCACTCGCCAAGGATTCTCCGGAATGTTGTCGCGCGTACCCGTTGTCTCACTGTCTTTCGCCGCGCTGCTTTCGGCCGGCTCCGCATCGGCCCTGGAACTGCAGCTCCCGCCTCCGGGCGAGGACGTCGTCGGCCAGGTCCAGGTGATCAAGGCCAAGTACGAGGACACTTTCGCCGACCTCGGCGAGCAGTACAACCTGGGCTACAGCGAAATGGTCGCCGCCAACCCCGGTGTCGATCCCTGGCTGCCGGGCGTCGGCACCGAGGTGATCATCCCGACCCGCTTCGTGCTGCCGCCTGGCCCGCGCGAAGGCGTGGTGATCAACCTGGCCGAATACCGCCTGTACTACTACCCGAAAGGGCAGAACGTGGTGCACACCTATCCGCTGGGCATCGGCCGCGAGGGCTGGGGTTCGCCGATCGCGAACACCCGCATCACCGCCAAGACCAAGGACCCGGCCTGGTATCCGCCGGCCTCGATCCGCGCCGAGCACGCCGCCGATGGCGATCCGCTGCCGACCGTGGTGCCGCCGGGCCCGGACAATCCGCTGGGGCCGTACAAGCTGACCCTGGGCGTGCCGGGCTACCTGATCCATGGTTCGAACAAGAAGTTCGGCATCGGCACCCGCACCAGCCATGGCTGCTTCCGCATGTACAACGCCGACGTGACCCACCTGTTCTCGATGATCAGCGTCGGCACCAGCGTGCGTATCATCAACGAGCCCTACAAGTTCGGCGTGAGCAACGGCAAGGTCTACCTGGAGGCGCATACGCCGCTGAACGACCATGGCGACCCGTCGGTGGTGGACAAGCACACCGCGGTGATCAACACCCTGCTCAAGCGCGACGACCTGGCCAAGCGTATCCAGTTGAACTGGGACGTGGTCCGCGAAGTGGTGGCCTCGGAGGATGGCGTGCCGGTGGAAATCGCCCAGGAATCGGCGCCGGCGATGACCGCGACGGTGGATAGCGATCCTACCCAGCTTACGCCCTGACGGAGAGCGTCGAGGCAGAGGCCCGCGTACCCGCAAGGGACGCGGGTTTTTTCATGCCCGGCGAAACGCAGGCATAAAAAAACCGGCCCCGAGGGACCGGTTTTCAACAGGTCGTGAGACCTATTACTTGCGGCTGGCTTTTTCCAGCATGCGCAGGGCACGCTCGTTAGCCTCGTCAGCAGTCTGCTGAGCTTTCTGAGCAGCGCCCAGAGCTTCGTCAGCCTTGCGATAGGCTTCGTCAGCGCGAGCCTGAGCACGAGCAGCTGCGTCTTCGGTAGCGGTCAGACGAGCTTCGGTTTCTTTGGAGTGGCTGCTGCAACCGGTGGCCAGAACAGCAGCCAGAGCCAGAGCAGAGAATTTCAGAACGTTGTTCATCGTGTTCCCCTTAAGGTGGACATTTCCATAACAGCAATCTCCCCAGCCGGGGAAATTAGCCGGCTACATACTACCCATTACTTGTAGTAAGTAAACTGACCAAGCGCAAGCCGAGCAACTTTTTTTTTAGTCCCCCCGACTTTAGCAGTAGTTGGAGTGTCGTTTGTTCAAAAAATATCCAGCGTGCGGCGCAAGTAAGCAATTTCCCGGACCTTGGGTAGAGTTGCTGCAAGAGGCGGGGGATGAGGGCTGCCGGGTTGTCGAGAATGTTCCGCCGGAGTGGCTGGCGCTTATCGACTTGGCGGGGAGTGGCAAGTAACAACTAAGTTGCCAGCATGTTGCCGGAAATGCCGTAAGTATTGGTGCGGAAATGAAAAAGGCCCGGCTAACTTGATTAGCCGGGCCTTCTTGCGATCTGGCGGTGAGGGAGGGATTCGAACCCTCGATACGGTTTCCCGTATACACACTTTCCAGGCGTGCTCCTTCAACCACTCGGACACCTCACCAGGTTCTCGACAGCGCCGTGTCTGTCGAGGCGCGCAATTTACTCGAACATTTCCCGCTTGGCAAATATTTTTTTAACTTTTTCATCGGCTTAGGTCGTCGGAGGAAAGTCCGCGGGGTGCCTTGGTAGACTGCCGGGCACGAAGAGGAGAGGCGGATGGCGAGCTGGGACATTTTCTGTAGCGTGGTCGACAACTATGGCGACATCGGCGTCACCTGGCGCCTGGCTCGCCAACTGGCCGCCGAGCACGGTCAGGCGGTGCGCCTGTGGGTGGACGAGCCGCAGGCCTTCGCCCGGATCTGTCCGCGGGCGGACCCGGCGGCGCACGTGCAGAGCCTGGATGGGGTCGAAGTGCGTGCCTGGGGCCGGCCGTGGGCACCGGTGGCGGCCGCCGACGTGGTGATCGAGGCCTTCGCCTGCGAACTGCCGGAGGCGCACCGGCAGGCCATGCGCGAGCGGCCGTCCCTGTGGCTGAACCTGGAGTACCTGAGTGCCGAGGAATGGATCGGCAGTTGCCACGCATTGCCGTCGCTGCAGGCGTGCGGGCTTTCCAAGTACTTCTTCTTTCCCGGGTTCCGCGAGCCCAGTGGCGGCCTGTTGCGCGAGGCCGGCCTGCTGGAACGTCGGCGCCGTTTCCAGGCCTCCGTCTCGGAGCAGGATGAGTTTCTCGCCTCCCTTGGCGTGCGGCGGAAGGTTGGCGAGCGACTGATTTCGCTGTTTGCCTACGAAAACCCGGCGCTGCCTGGCTGGCTGGAACAACTGCGCGACGCCCGCCAGCCGAGCCTGCTGCTGGTGCCGGAAGGGCGGGTGCTGGCGGATGTCGCCGATTGGCTGCGGGTGGCTACCCTGGCCGTCGGGGACGTCCACGTGCGCGACGCGTTGCGGGTCCAGGTGCTGCCGTTCATGGCGCAGGACGACTACGATCGCCTGTTGTGGTGCTGCGACCTGAACGCGGTGCGCGGCGAGGATTCCTTCGTTCGCGCGCAGTGGGCGGGACGGCCGCTGCTCTGGCACATCTATAGACAGGAAGAGGAGGCGCACCTGGCGAAGCTCGAGGCATTCCTCGAACTCTATTGCGCCGGCCTGCCCGCCGACCTGGCGGAAAACCTGCGCACCTTCTGGCTGGCGTGGAACGCCGGCGGTGGACTTGCCGGGGCCTGGGAGGGGCTGGAGAGGCAACTGCCCGAGTGGCGTCGGGAAGCGCAGCGCTGGGCCGACGAACAGGGCATGCGTCCGGATCTTGCGGCAAGGCTGGTGCAATTTTACGCAGATTGGCTATGATACGCGGCCTGATTTTTTGTCTTTCATCCATCGGATATTCGTATGAAAACCGCTCAAGAGTTCCGCGCCGGCCAGGTTGCCAACATCAATGGCGCTCCCTGGGTCATCCAGAAGGCCGAGTTCAACAAGTCCGGCCGTAACGCTGCCGTCGTCAAGATGAAGCTGAAGAACCTGCTGACCGGCGCCGGTACCGAGACCGTGTTCAAGGCCGACGACAAGCTGGAGCCGATCATCCTCGATCGCAAGGAAGTGACCTACTCCTACTTCGCCGACCCGCTGTACGTCTTCATGGACAGCGAGTTCAACCAGTACGAGATCGAGAAAGACGATCTGGAAGGCGTGCTGACCTTCATCGAAGACGGCATGACCGACATCTGCGAAGCCGTGTTCTACAACGACAAGGTGATCTCGGTAGAGCTGCCGACCACCATCGTTCGCCAGATCGCCTACACCGAGCCGGCCGTCCGCGGCGACACCTCGGGCAAGGTGATGAAGACCGCGCGCCTGAACAACGGCGCCGAGCTGCAGGTTTCCGCGTTCTGCGAAATCGGCGACTCGATCGAGATCGATACCCGCACCGGCGAGTACAAGTCCCGCGTCAAGGCCTGATCCTTTCGTGCGACGAGAAAAAGCCCGGCATTCGCCGGGCTTTTTCGTTTCCGCTGTCCGCCGCCGCGGCGCGGAGAGTCGGAAGCTTCAGACCGACACGTTCAGGCGTACGTCGATATTGCCGCGGGTAGCGTTGGAGTAGGGGCAGACCTGGTGGGCGGCGGCTACCAGCGCTTCGGCGGCTTCGCGCTCCAGGCCCGGCAGGTTGATGTGCAGTTCGACCTCCAGGCCGAAGCCGCCGGGAATCTGGCCGATGCCGACCTTGCCGGTTATCGAGGCGTCGGCGGGAAGGGTCTGCTTGCGCTGGCCGGCAACGAACTTCAGGGCTCCGATGAAGCAGGCGGAGTAGCCGGCGGCGAACAGTTGTTCCGGGTTGGTGGCCGCGCCGCCCTGGCCGCCCAGTTCGCGCGGAGTGCTGAGTTTCACGTCGAGCACGCCGTCCGAGGATACCGCACGGCCGTCACGGCCTCCGGTGGCGGTTGCGGTTGCGGTGTAGAGAGCCTTGATGGTTTGCATGAGGGTCACCTGTCTGATTTGTACGTTAAGTTCTTGCGCGCTAAGTAAGTGCGTGAAGTGAAATTTATCGTCATGTTATTTTGTGCGCAAGATAAATCGTTGGAAGATTTGGCGATAAAAACCAGACGGGTAGGTATAAGCCCCTCAATCCGGTGCTTGCAGGTTGCTGCGCAGGGCCAGCAGCTCATCCTTTAGGGCGACCAGTTGTGGCAAGTCGAGGCCGGTACTCTCCAGGATGCAGGCGGGAATGCTCTCGGCCTGTCGCTGCAGGGCGCGGCCCTTGTCGGTCAGGCGCAGCAGGACTACCCGCTCGTCTTCGCTGCTGCGAGTGCGGGTAATCAGACCTTCGCCCTCCAGGCGCTTGAGCAGAGGCGTGAGCGATCCCGGGTCGGTAAGCATGCGTGCGCTGATTTCGCCCACGGTCAGGCCGTCGCGTTCCCACAGCACCAGCATGGCGATGTACTGCGGATAGGTGAGGCCGAGCGCTTGCAGCAGGGGCTTGTAGACCTTGGTCATCTGCAGCGAGGTGGAATACAGGGCGAAGCACAGCTGGTTGTCCAGCTTGAGCTGCTCGCAAGGGGTGGTGGGCAGTCGGGACATGGCTGTCTTCCAAGTAAGTAGGGCACTGTGCATGAATTTAGCGTAGTGGCTATTGGCTTTCCAGGTTTCCCGCCGGGTGGTGTCCTCAGCGCTCGCCGAGACGCTGCTGCAGGGCCTGGTCCCAGGGCGGCGGAAAGCCGAAGCGCTCGCGGAGGAAAGCCAGCAGCAGGCGGGTTCGCGAACTGGCTTCGCGTTCCAGGCGCAGGGCATAGATGCAGGTGGGCTCGGCGGCGGGCAAGCCGTCGTCGCAGAACAGCGCCTGCAGTTCGCCGCGCAGCAGGTACTCGCTGCACAACCAGGTCGGCAGGTGGGCGATGCCGAGGCCGGCCAGCGCCGCGTCGACCATCGCTTCGGCGTTATTGGTGGCCAGCCGCGCCCGTTTCGGCCGCAGGTGCTGGAGCTTGCCGTCGTGCTGGAAGCGCCAGGCATAGGGTGGCGACAGGTTGTCCCAATCGATGCCGGCATGCTCCGGCAGTTCGCCTGGGGATGCGGGAACGCCGTGTTCGCGCAGGTATTCCGGGCTGGCGCAGACCACCCGCACCATCGGCGCCAGCGAGGTGGCCACCAGGCGGCTGTCGGGTAGCGGGCCGGCGCGCAACACCAGGTCGACCTCGCCGAGATGTTCGCCCTGCAGGTCGATGAAGCTGCCGATCAGGCGCAATTGCACGTCGAGGCCGGGGTTGGCCTTGAGGAAGTCGGCGACCGCCGGGGCCAGGTGGCGGCGGCCGAAGGGCACCGGCGCATCGATACGGATCAGGCCCTGCGGCGCGGTGCTCAGGGACACCGCTTCGGCACGGGCCAGGCGCAGTTCGGTGACGATCCGCCGGGCGCGGTCGGCGAAGGCCAGGCCGGCCGGAGTAGCGCGCACCGCATGGGTGGTGCGCACCAGCAGAGTGCTGCCGACGGCGCGTTCCAGGGCGTCCATCCGGCGCGCCACGGCGGACGGGGTGAGCGGGTGCTTGCGCGCAGCGGCGGAGAAGCTGCCGCCATCGAGGACATCGAGGTAGAGAACGAACTGTTCGCTGAGGGTATCGGGCAACATGCTCATGCCTTTGCGTAATTGGCATAGCCATTGTGCTTTCTTGTGCGTTTCCCATCCAGCCACGCTTGCCTAGCATGGAGGCGTCGAAAGAGGGGCTGACATGCTGGATGTATTTCTCGATTTCCTGCTGGGGATGGTGCTCGGTTGCCTGGGCGGTCTGTTCGGGATAGGCGGCGGCTTGCTGGCGATCCCGGCGCTGGGGGTGATCTTCGGTCTCGACCAGCAACTGGCGCAGGGTACCGCGCTGGTGATGGTGGTACCGAACGTGGTGCTGGCGTTGTGGCGCTACCACCAGCGCAACCGCATCGATCCGCGCCAGGCCGGAGTCCTTGCCCTGACCGGCCTGCTTTGCGCGTTCCTAGCGTCCAGCGTGGCCGCGCGGATCGATGCGGCGCGGATGCGCGAAGCGTTCGTGATCTTCCTCCTGGCGCTGGCCGGCTACATGTTCTGGCGCCTGTTCCGGCGCCCGCCGCAGGGCGGCGCGACGCCGCGCTACGGTTTGCCCTGGATGGGCGTGCTGGGCCTTGGCGCGGGCTCGCTCGGCGGGCTTTTCGGGGTCGGTGGCGGGGTGCTGGCGACACCGGTGCTGACTTCGGTGTTCGGCCTCGCCCAGGTCGTCGCCCAGGGCCTCGCGCTGGCCCTGGCCGCGCCGAGCACGGCGGTGGCGCTGGGGACCTACGCCATGCACGGCCATGTCGACTGGCGGATGGGGATCCCCCTGGCGCTGGGCGGCCTGCTGAGCATTTCCTGGGGCGTGAGGCTGGCCCACGCCTTGCCCGAGCGCAGCCTGCGCATGGCCTTCTGCGCCTTCCTCGCATTGTGCGCGGTGCTCCTGCTGGTGCGCGGTTGAGTCAGAGACGGAAGCCCTCGCCGATGTATTCGGCGAGCTTCTCGGTGACCGGTGACTGGCTGTGCGGGTTGCGCATCAGCATGATGCTGGCCGAGGGCAGGGCGGGCAGGCCCTCGCTCTCGTCGAGGATGCGCAGGTTGCCGGTGAGCAGGCTGCGCAGTTGCACGGTCACGGCGAGGCCGGCGCTGACCACCGCGAACAGCGCCGACAGGCTGGGGCTGCTGTAGGCGATGCGGTAGTCCAGTTCCGCCGCCTCCAGGGCGTTGCAGGCCCAGGCCCGGCAAAAGCAGGTGGTGTTGAACATGGCCAGCGGGATCGGCCGCTGGTCGTGGGGGCAGAAGCCCTCGGCGGCCATCCAGACGAAGGGCTCCTGGCGCAGCAACTGGCCGATCTCTGTGCCCGGCTCGCGGGTGACGATGGACAGGTCGAGGTCGTTGCGCGCCAGCAGGTTGAGCGAGGTGTCGCAATGCACCTCGACCTGCACCAGCGGATAGGCTTCGGCGAAGCGCGACAGGATCGCCGGGAGGAAGCGCATCACGTAGTCGTCCGGGGTGCCGATGCGCACCGAGCCGACCATGTGCGGGCGGCGCAGGGTGTTGAACACCTCGCCGTGCAGCTTGAGGATCCGCCGGGCATAGCCGAGCAGCACCTGGCCTTCGGCGGTGAGGCGGGTCTGCCTTCCGTCGCGCTCGAACAGCGAGCGCTGCAGGACGTCCTCCTCTAGCCGCTTCATCTGCATGCTGACCGCCGACTGGGTGCGATTCAGCGCCTCCGCGGCGCGGGTGAAACCACCGTGCTCGGCGATGGCGACGAAGGTGCGGAGCAATTCCGTATCGATGCCGGGCTGGTAGCTCATTCATCAATCTCCAAGATGCATTGCATAAGAATGATTCGTTGGATTGATCCTATGCCTGGCGGGAGACTGTGCCTATCCCGAACGGAGGGCAAGACGATGAAAGGTCAACAGGATTATTTCGGCAGTCACTGCCACGCTGCATCCCATCCCGCCTCGACCGCTGCGCCGTCGTTGTGGCGTCGCTGGCGGCGCTGGTTGCAGTTGGCCCGCGAGCGCCGGGAACTGCTGAGGATGAGCGACGAAGCGCTGAAGGACCTCGGCCTGAGTCGGGCGGATATCTTCCAAGAGGGCGAGCGGCATTTCTGGGACGACCCGCTGCGTCGGCATTGAGCGAACCGCAGCGGCGCGCCGGGCTGGCGCGGCGGCGGGGGCACGATAGACTCGCAGTCTCCTTCATCGACTGGGGCGCTCCATGAGTCTTTCGCTTTCCCTCGCCGAAGCCCGCCGCCTGGCCCTGGCCGCGCAGGGCTTCGACGGCCGGCGGACGCGCCGCAGCGTGCAGCGGCGGCATCTGCGCGAAATGCTCGCGCGCCTCGGCCTGCTACAGATCGATTCGGTGAATGCGCTGGTGCGCTCGCACTACCTGCCGCTGTTTTCCCGCCTCGGTCCCTACTCCATGACGCTGCTCGACGAGGCAGCCTGGAGTGTCGGCCGTCACCGCCAGTTGTTCGAATACTGGGGGCACGAGGCCTCGCTGCTGCCGCTGGAACACTACCCGCTGATGCGCTGGCGGATGCGCCAGGCCGCCGACGGCCAGGGCATCTACCAGCAACTGGCACGTTTCGGCCGGGAACAGCAGCCACTGATCCGCCAGGTGTTGCAGGCGGTGCGCGAGCAAGGCGCGCTGGGTGCCGGCAGCCTGAGCACGCGGCAGGAGCGGGCCGGTCCCTGGTGGGACTGGAGCGCGGAAAAGCATGCGCTGGAATGGCTGTTCGCCGCCGGTGAGCTGACGGTGGCCGGACGGCGCGGTTTCGAGCGGCTCTATGATCTGCCGGAGCGGGTGTTTCCCGCGGAATTGCTGGCGCGTCCCGAGCTTTCGGAGGCACAGGCCCAGCGCGAGCTGTTGCGGATGGCGGCGAGCGCCCTGGGCGTGGCCACCGAAAAGGACCTGCGCGACTACTATCGGCTGAGCCCGGCGCAGAGCCGCGCGCGCCTCGCCGAACTGGTGGAGGCTGGCGAGCTGCTGCCGGTCCGGGTCGAGGGCTGGAGCCAGCCGGCCTACTGCCCCGGCGAACCGCAGGTGCCGAGGCGGCTAGGCGCCAGTGCCTTACTCTCGCCCTTCGACTCGTTGGTCTGGGAGCGGGCGCGGGCCGAGCGCCTGTTCGATTTCCGCTATCGCCTGGAGATCTACACGCCGAAGGAAAAACGTGTGTACGGCTACTACGTGCTGCCATTCCTGTACAACGGCCGTCTGGTCGGCCGCGTCGACCTCCGCGCCGAGCGGGCGCGGGAGCGCCTGGCGGTGCATGCGCTGCATGCCGAGGCGAACGGCATGGACGATGCCGCCCTGCACGAGCTGGCCGAGCAGTTGCGCAGCATGGCCGCCTGGCTGGGCCTGGCGACGGTGGCGATCGAGGGGGGCGGGGAGTTGGCGGTGCGCTTGCGCGGGGTGCTGCTCTAGCGAACGCTCCCGCCGGGCGGCGGGAGCGGCCGCGGCGCGCTCAGCGGCGTACCTGCTTCAGGGTTTCGGCGATCAGGAAGGCCAGTTCCAGCGACTGGTCGGCGTTCAGCCGCGGGTCGCAGTGGGTGTGGTAGCGGTCGCTGAGGCCGTCTTCGGTGATCGGTCGCGAACCGCCGATGCATTCGGTGACGTTCTGCCCGGTCATCTCGATGTGGATGCCGCCGGCGTAGCTGCCTTCGGCCTGGTGCACCTCGAAGAACTGGCGGACTTCGGCGAGCACGCGGGCGAAGTCGCGGGTCTTGTAGCCGCTGGAGGCCTTGATGGTATTGCCGTGCATCGGGTCGGAACTCCACAGCACCTGGCGGCCCTCGCGCTGGATGGCCTGGATCAGGCGCGGCAGGTGGTCGCCGACCTTGTCGGCACCCATCCGCACGATCAGGTTGAGGCGGCCCGGATCGTTGTCCGGGTTGAGAATATCGATCAGGCGGATCAGCTCCTCGCTGTCCATGCTCGGCCCGACCTTGACCCCGATCGGATTGCCCACGCCGCGCAGCATCTCGACATGAGCGCCGTCGATCTGGCGGGTGCGGTCGCCGATCCAGAGCATGTGCGCCGAGCAGTCGTACCACTCGCCGGTCAGGCTGTCGCGGCGGGTCAGGGCTTCCTCGTAGTTCAGCAGGAGCGCTTCGTGGGCGGTGAAGAAGCTGGTTTCGCGGAGCTGCGGCGCACTGTCCAGGCCGCAGGCGCGCATGAAGGCGAGGGTCTCGTCGATGCGGTCGGCGAGTTGCTGGTAGCGCTCGGCCAGCGCCGAGTTGGCGATGAAATCGAGGTTCCAGCGGTGCACCTGGTGCAGGTCGGCGAAGCCGCCCTGGGCGAAGGCGCGCAACAGGTTGAGGCTGGCGGTGGACTGGTGGTAGGCCTGCAACAGGCGCTCCGGGTCCGGCACGCGGCTCTTCTCGTCGAAGCCGATGCCGTTGACGATGTCGCCGCGATAGGCGGGCAGGGTCACGCCGTTCTGCGTTTCGTCGCCGGAGGAGCGCGGCTTGGCGAACTGGCCGGCCATGCGCCCGACCTTCACTACCGGGCAGCCGGCGGCGAAGGTCATTACCACCGCCATCTGCAACAGTACCTTGAAGGTATCGCGGATCTTCGCCGCGGAAAATTCGGCGAAGCTTTCCGCGCAATCCCCGCCCTGGAGCAAGAAGGCGCGTCCGGCGGTGACTTCGGCGAACTGCCGGCGCAGCTCGCGAGCCTCGCCGGCGAAGACCAGCGGCGGGTATCCGGCGAGGGTCTGCTCGACCCTGGCCAGGTGCGCGGCATCGGGGTACTCGGGTTGTTGCTGGATCGGCTTGGCCCTCCAGCTCTCGGGGCTCCAGGACTGGCTCATCTACGACTCTTGGCAATGCTCGGGAAAGCGGATTGCGGCATGGTAGAGCAGCTCGCCGCAGCGCCGCCAGCGATCGTTGCAATAGCGGAAATCCATCGTCGGGCCGGCTTTGCTATGCTGCGGTGCTTTTGCCGGAGCGCCTGGCGATAGCCGGCGAAGCGGCGGGGGGAGGTGAGTGGTGAGCGAAGAACGTCTGCTGGTCGAGGAGCGCGACGAATACGGGGTCATCCGGGTCATCGAGTCCGGCGACTATCGCTTCCTCGAGTTCGGCGACGGTGTCGAGCAGAGCTGCGTGTTCATGCCCGATCCAGCCTGGCTGGAATACGACTACACCCGCGCCATGCTGCTCGGCGGGCTCTGCCATTCGCAACCGCGTCGCGCGTTGTTCCTCGGTTTCGGCGCCGGCAGCCTGACCCAGGCCTGCCTGCGCCACCTGCCGCTGGAGGAGGCCGAGGCCATCGAGCTGCGCCCGGCGATTCCGCGCCTGGCCCGCGAGCATCTGGGGCTGCGCGACGACCCGCGCCTGCGATTGCGCATCGGCGACGCACTGGAGAGCCTGGGCGAATGCGCGGAGGCCGACCTGATCTTCCTCGACCTCTATACCGATACCGGCCCGTCGGCCGCGCACCTGGCCTGGAATTTCCTCGGTGCCTGCCAGGAGCGCCTCGCCGAGGATGGCTGGCTGGTGATCAACCAGTGGAGCGGCACCGATGGCAAGCCGCTGGGCGCGCCGCTGCTGCGCGGGCGCTATCACCATCATTACTGGGAGTGTCCGGTGGCCGAGGGCAACGTGGTGATGCTGGTGCCGGCGAACCTGGCCCTCGAACTCGACCAGGAAGCCCTGCGGACGCGTGCCGCGGCGCTGGAGCCGCAACTCGGCTATTCGTTGCAGGGCTATATCGACAGCCTGCGCCCGGCCCAGTAGCCAGGGCGCGCGGACAAGGGCCCGGCTAGCGTCCTTCGAAGCGTCCCGGGCGGCGTTCCTGGAGAGCGCGCAGGCCTTCCTTGGCGTCCTCGCTGTCGAGCAGGCGCCTGGCGGCTTCCGGCAACGCAGCGGCGGCGACCGCTTCGCCTTCCAGCAGGGCCTGGCGCGCCGAGCCGAGGGTGGCGCGCACGCCCAGCGGCGCCTGGGCCGCGACCCGTTCGGCGAGGGCGATGGCGTGGTCGAGGAGGTCCTCCGGGGCGGTGACTTCCTGCACCAGGCCGAGACGATAGGCTTCGTGGGCGTCGAATTCGTCGCCGGTGAGCAGCCAGCGCATGGCGTTGCCCCAGCCGGCGACCTGGTGCATGCGCAGTGTCGCGCCACCGAACGGGAGGATTCCGCGCTGCACTTCGAGCTGGGCGAAGCGCGCGTTGCTGGCGCAGAGGTTGATGTCGGCCGCCAGCATCAGTTCGATGCCGATGGTGTAGCAGTAGCCTTGCACGGCCACCACCAGCGGCTTGCTTGGACGCCGGCCGCCGAAGGTGCCCCAGGGATCGACGGCGCCTTCGGGGAGTTTCCAGCCCTGGCGGAAGGTCTCGCCGACATTGGCCAGGTCCAGCCCGGCGGTGAAATGCTCGCCGTGGGCGAAGAGCAGGGCACAGCGCAACTGGTCGTCGGCCTCGTATTCGCCGAGCGCGGCGACCAGGTCGTCGAGCATCGGCAGGTCGAAGGCGTTGCGCTTGGCCACGCGGTCGAGGCCGAGCAGCAGCAGGTGGCCGCGCCGTTCGCGGCTGATGCGTCCTGGGAGGGTGTCGTTCATGCGGCGGTTTCCTGGCGGGGGGCGGGCAACGTCGGTATAGACGTCTGGAATCGGGATGTCCATTGTCAGTCTCTCCGATGACGCATGTCGGAAAAAACGCACACAAACGTCAAAATTCCGGTATGATGCGCGCCGGTCAAAACTGACCCCGTTCAGGACCTGCATTTTTCGGAGCGCTGTGCTCTGGCTGTGTATCCGCTCTGCGGATTTCCTTTACGTAATCTTCTAATTCAAAAGCAATCTCGCAAATCCCCGCCCCAGCTGCCTGGGTGGCCGTTTCGGCCGTACAGGGCATGAGCAGCCATGGGTCATGGGTCTTTGCGGATGTATACGAGGCAAACCCATGACTCAGGAAACCGTCGGCTTCGCCGCGCTCGGTATTCACCCCAATGTGCTCGCGGCAATCGTCGCCGTAGGCTACGAAGAGCCTTCGCCTATCCAGGCTCAATCGATTCCGCTGATCCTCGAAGGCCACGACATGATCGGCCAGGCGCAGACCGGTACCGGCAAGACCGCCGCGTTCGCCCTGCCGCTGCTGTCGCGCATCGACCCGAGCCGCCGCGAGCCGCAGATGCTGGTGCTGGTGCCGACCCGCGAGCTGGCCCTGCAGGTCGCCACCGCCTGCGAAACCTATTCCAAGCAATTGCCGGGCGTCGGCGTGGTCGCCGTCTACGGCGGCGCGCCCATGGGGCCGCAGCTGAAGGCCCTGCGCCAGGGCGCACAGATCCTCGTCGCTACCCCCGGCCGCCTGTGCGACCACCTGCGCCGCGACGAGAAGCTGCTGGCCACCGTCCAGCGCCTGGTGCTCGACGAAGCCGACGAGATGCTCAAGCTCGGCTTCATGGACGACCTGGAAGTGATCTTCGAGGCGCTTCCCGAATCGCGCCAGACCGTGCTCTTCTCGGCGACCCTGCCGGCGTCCATCCGTGGCATCGCCGAGCGCCACCTGAAGCAGCCCAAGCACGTCAAGATCGCCGCCAAGACCCAGACCGTGGCGCGCATCGAGCAGGTCCACCTGATGGTCCATGCCGACCAGAAGGCCGGTTCGATCCAGCGTCTGCTGGAAGTCGAGCAGTTCGACGCGCTGATCGCCTTCGTCCGCACCAAGCAGGCCACCCTCGACTACGCCGAATTGCTCGAGCGCCAGGGCTACCGCGCCGCCGCGCTCAACGGCGACATGCCGCAGGCCCAGCGCGAGCGGGTCATCGAGTCGCTGAAGGACGGTTCGCTGGACATCGTCATCGCCACCGACGTTGCCGCCCGGGGCCTGGACGTACCGCGCATCACCCACGTGCTGAACATCGACATGCCGTACGACCCCGAGTCCTACGTGCACCGCATCGGCCGTACCGGCCGTGCCGGCCGGGAAGGGCGCGCGCTGTTGCTGGTGACTCCGCGCGAGCGGCGCATGCTGCAGGTGATCGAGCGGGTCACCGGGCAGAAGGTCGGCGAAGTCCGCCTGCCGGATGCCGAGACCGTGCTGGAGGCCCGCCTGGCGCGCCTGGCCGCGAGCCTGACGCCCTTGCTCGACAGCGCCGTCGAGCAGCGCGGCGCGGTGCGCGACGAGCTGTGCCGTCGCCTCGGCTGCGATGCCGAGACCCTGGCCGCCGCATTGCTGGCACGCCTGACCGCCGGCAAGGCGCTGGACCTGGAGTCGGTGCGCCGCGAACAGCCGCTGACCCCATCGGCACCGCGCGAGCGTGCCGACCGTGGCGAACGCGGCGAGCGTCCGGAGCGCAGCGGCGAGCGTCGTCCGATGGCGCCGCCGAGCGAAGGCCGTGCCCGCTGCCGCACTGCCCTCGGCGCGCGCGACGGGGTTGCGGCGAAGAACCTGCTGGGCGCGATCCTCAACGAGGGCGGCCTGTCCCGCGAGGACATCGGTCGCATCCAGATTCGCGATACCTTCAGCCTGATCGAGCTGCCCGAGGCCAATCTCGAGCGCCTGCTGACCAAGCTCAAGGACACCCGCGTCGCCGGCAAGGCCCTGCGCCTGCGCCGCTATCGCGAGGACTGAGGTCCAGCGCGATGAACAAAAGCCCCGCTTCGGCGGGGCTTTTTCATGGGCTTGATGTTTGCTGGCCAGACTGTTTTTCGCGCCTGCCCCGGCTTCTCGTTTCGTCACCCCGGGCGAGTCCCTCTGGCAAGCGTCTAAAGGAAACAAAAGACTTGCCCAGCCGCCAGGGCAGGCACCACGTCGTGCATGCCAGACCTGCACATACCGAAGCCCTGATCTGCCGCCTATCCATGACATCGCGGA
>NZ_JBQENS010000003.1:281841-301626 GCF_052044465.1 Pseudomonas sp. 22490
GCCTATGGCGTTATCCGCGCTACAGGACTATATCGCTCGCGATTTCCTGGCTGCCAGCCGAGTCCACCCAGCTTGCGGCGGGAAGCCAATGCTCTCCGCCAGTCCCACGAGAAGCTCTGTCAATCGAAGCGATAGATATCCATCCCCAACGAGCCCAGGGTAAAGCCGCTGTGCTCGACGCGCATCCCGCCGCCGCCCGCGCCGCGGGCGAAGAACAGCGGCAGCAGGTGCTCGTCGCTGGGGTGGTTGCGCGCCGCCCAGGGCGCCTGCCGGCGGTAGTCGTGAAGCGCGGCCTCGTCGTCGGCCTGGAGCTTTTCCACCATCCAGTCACGGAACTCCCGCGCCCAGGGCGCGATGGCTTCCGGTCCGGCGTGCCAGTCCAGTTCGCCCAGGTTGTGGGTGATGCTGCCGGAACCGATCAGCAGCACGCCTTCCCCGCGCAGTTGGCGCAGGGCCTGGCCGACGCGGCTCTGCAGGGCCGGGCCGAGGCGGCTCGGCAGGGACAGCTGGAGCACCGGGATGTCCGCCTGCGGGTACATCAGGCTCAGCGGCACCCAGGTGCCGTGGTCGAACGGTCGCTGGGGGTCGGCCTGGGCCGGCAGGCCGGCGGCCTGGAGCAGTTCGATCGTCCGCTGCGCCAGCGCCGGCGCGCCCTTGGCCGGGTAGCGCACGGCGTAGAGGGGCGGCGGAAAGCCGTAGAAGTCGTGCCAGATATCCGGCGCCGCGGCGCCGGTTACCCGCAGGTCGTCGCTTTCCCAGTGCGCGGAAACCACCAGGATCGCCTTCGGCCGCGGCAGCTCTGTAGCCAGGCGGCGCAGTTGTACGCCGCTGGCGCCCGGTTCGAGGGCGAGCATCGGTGAGCCGTGGGAAATATAGAGAGTCGGTAGCATGATTCACCTCATGACTCGGATGAGCCATGTTCCTCCCTCGATCAATCGAAAACCAGTATATGTTTTTGAGGATACCTATCGATCCAGGCGTTAGGTCGCGGTCTCGCGCGCTACGCCGGTTGGGCTTTCCGCCCAGTAGCGCCGATCGTCGAGGATCGCCCGGTCACGCTCGAACGCCAGGGGCAGGCGTTCCCTGAGGAAGTCCACCCAGGTGCGGATCTTGGCGTCCAGGTAGCGCCTCGAGGAGTACAACACGAACACCTCGCGGACATGCAGTCGATGGCCCGGCAGTAGCCGCAACAGGCTGCCTTCCTGCAGCGCGCGGGCGGCGACGAAGCCGGGCAGCAGGCAGACGCCGAGCCCGGCCGCGGCGGCGGCGCAGGCGGCCTCGGGAAGGTTGACCTTGAGCGCCTCGTCGAGATCGAGCAGCGTTTCGCCGCGTTCGCCGACGAAGGCCCAGCCCTGCGGGCAGGACGGCGCGGCCACGTTCAGGCAGCGATGCCGCAGCAGGTCCTCCGGCGTGCGTGGCACGCCATGCCGTGCCAGGTATTCCGGTGCGGCACAGACCACGCTGAACACCTGGCCGAGATCGCGGGCGACCAGGGTCGAGTCCGGCAAGGTTCGGCCGAGGGTGATCAGCACGTCCAGGCCTTCCTCGAGCAGGGCCGGGGTGCCCTGGGCCAGCGTGAGGTCGACGGAGACGTCCGGATGGCCGTCCAGGTAGTCCACCAGTAGCGGCATCAGGTGCTCGAGGCCCAGTTCGGTCACCGCGTGGAGGCGCAGGCGACCGCTGGCGTGGGACTGGCTGTCTTCGACGTCCGCCGCGGCGGCGGCGACCGTGCGTAGGATCTGCTTGCAATGCTCGTAGTAGCGCAGACCGCTTTCCGTCACCACGACGCTGCGCGTATTGCGTTGCAGCAGGCGCGCCGAGAGCGCCTGTTCGAGCCCGGCGACCTGGCGCGAAACGGTCGCCGGAGAGGTCCCCAGCGCCTGGGCGGCCTGGGTGAAGCTGCCGTGCTCCACCACGCGGACGAAGGTCCGGATACCTTGCAGCAGGTCCATTTCCAACTCCTTCGCCGGTCCGCGCCCGGCGCCGTCTCAGCCCGACGCCGGGTCGGACGTTGGGCTCCAGCCGCCGCCCAGCGCCTTGTAGAGGTTGACCAGGGTCAGCGACACCGCTTCGTCGCTGGCGACCTGCTGTTCCTGGTTGTCCAGCAGTTGCCGCTGGCTGTCGAGCACGCTGAGGAAGTCCACCGCGCCGGCGCGGTATTGCTCGCGGGCGCTCTGCAGGGCGCGGCGGTTCTGCGCCACGGCTTCGCCGAGGCGCTCCTGGCGGCGCTGGTTGGCGGCGTAGTCGTGCATCGCGTCGTCGACTTCCTGCCAGGCACGCAGCACGGTGCGCTGGTAGTCGATGGCGGCTTCCTGCTGCTGTGCCTCACGTAGCTCCAGGCGTCCGCGCAGGCGTCCGCCTTCGAAGATCGGCAGGCTGAACGCCGGGCCGATGGCGAACTGGCGATGGTCCCAGTCGCCCAGGCTGGACAGTTGCAGGGATTCGAAACCGAAGTTGCCGTTGAGCGTGATGCGCGGATAGAAGTCCGCCTTGGCCACGCCGATGCTGGCGGTAGCGGCGTGCAGGCGCGCTTCGGCACGACGGATGTCGGGGCGGCGCTGGGCCAGTTCGGACGGCAGGCCGACCGGCACGCTGCCCGGCGGACGCGGAATCGCCCGCGCCGGGCCGAGTTCGGCGAGCAGGCTGCCGGGGCTGGCACCGACCAGGTAGCCGAGGGCGTTGACCAGGTGCGCCTGGTTCTTTTCCACCTCGGGCAGGCGTGCCTCCATGCTGGCCACCTGGGCCAGCGCCTGGGCTACCTCGAGGTCGGTGGCGACGCCGTTGGCCAGGCGCGTGCGGGTGAGTTCCAGGCTGCGCCGTGCGGTCTCGAGGTTGTCGCGGATGATCGCCGCACGGTTCTGTTCGCCGCGCAACTGGATATAGTCGCGCGCGGCTTCCGCCAGCACCGAGACCTGCACGTCGCGCAGTTCGTTCTCGCTGGCTTCCACCGTCGCGTCGGCGGCTTCCAGCTCGCGTCGCACGCGGCCCCAGAAGTCCAGCTCCCAGGAGGCGTCGAAGCCGGCCAGGGCGTGGTTGTAGTTGCCTTTGCCGGCCTTGCCGGAAGGATCGAACAGGCCGGCGCTGGTGGTCCGCTGGCGCTGGTAGTTGCCGCTGGCGTCCACCGAGGGCAGGGCGTCGCCGCCGAGGCTGCGACGGATCGCGCGGCTCTGCTGCAGGCGCGCCGCGGCGCTGCGCAGGTCGAGGTTGGCACGCTGGACCCGTTGCAGCAGGGCGTTCAATTGCGCGTCGTCGAACAGCGTCCACCATTGGGCTGCGAGCGGCGCGGCGGCGAGGTGGCTGGGGTTGCCGGCAGCGGCCTGGAGCGACCATTCGCCGGGCGCAGGGCGGTCCGGGCGGGTGAAGTCGGGGCCGAGGCTGCAGGCGCCGAGCGCAAGGCTGGCAATAAGCAGGAGCGGAGTGCCTTTCATTGCTGGGCGACCTCGGCGGAGCGGGTGCCGGTCGCGGTGTCGATCCGTGCTTCCACCGACATGCCCACACGCAACTTGCCCGCCATGGCCTGGCGCGGCTCGAGAACGATCTTCACCGGGATCCGCTGGACCACCTTGGTGAAGTTGCCGGTGGCGTTGTCCGGGGCGATCGGCGCGAAGCTCAGGCCGGTGGCCGGTGCGATGCTGTCGACATGGCCGCGCAGAACCTCGCCGGGGAAGGTATCGACGCGGATCTCCACGGCCTGTCCGGGAGAGACGTGGGTCAGTTGGGTTTCCTGGAAATTGCCGACCACGTAGGCCTGCTGCAGTGGCACCACCGCCAGCAGCGCGCTGCCCGGCGTGACATAGGCGCCGACGCGCAGTTGGCGGCGGCCGACCTGGCCGTCGAAGGGCGCGCGGAGTTCGCAGTAGGAGAGGTCCAGGCGGGCCTGGTCGCGTCGCGCCTGCATGCGTTGCAGGTCGCCACGGGCCTGGCCGACGCGGGCTTCGAGGACGCTCACCTGCTTGCGCGTGGCATCCACTGCGGCCTGGCCCTCGGCCAGCCGGGCGCTGGCGGTATCGATCCGCGATTGCGCCTGCTGGGCGTTCTGCAGGCTGCCGGCGCCCTTGCTGGCGAGGGTCTGGTAGCGGCTTTGCTCGTGACGGGCGAAGACCAGCTCGGCCTGCTCGGCGCGGACCTTGGCCCGCGCCTGTTCGATCAGCGCCTGCTGGCGTTGCAGGTTGGCCTCGGCATTGGCCAGGTTGGCCTCGGCACCGAGCACGTCGGCTTCGGCGGCGGCCAGGGCGGTGCGGAAGTCGCGGTCGTCGAGGCGGGCGAGCAACTGGCCGGCCTTGACCGGCTGGTTGTCCTCGACCAGAACGTCCTGGACGAAGCCGGCGACTTTCGGCGCGACCAGGGTGAAATCGGCGTGCACATAGGCGTCGTCGGTGCTCTGCACGACCCGTGGGGCGAGCAGGTGGAACAGCAGGTAGACCAGTAGGGTCAGGACCAGCAGGGCGGCGAGCAGCAGGCTGCCCTTGCGCGAAGTGATGAACGACATACAGCGACCTTTCAGTGTGTGGGAGCGACCGGGCGGAGCGGGTAGGCCCGTTGCGGCAGGATCGGAATCAGGATCAGCAGGGCGCAGGCCAGGCCGGCCATTGCCAGCAGCACGTCGGCGTTGCCCAGCACCTGGGCCTGTTGGCGGGCCTGTTCGGCCAGGTGCTGCCAGTGCGCGCCGGAGTCGGCGCCCGGTTGCAGGCCGGCGATCTGTTGCAGGCGCAGTTCGACGGCCTGGGGCGCATTGCCCAGGTGATCCACCAGGCGGTTGGAGTGGTAGTGCTCGCGGGCGGTGCCGAGGGCGCCGATCACCGCGGTGGCGACTACCCCGGAGAAGCCGCGGACGGTGTTGAACCAGGCCGAGGCGAAGGGTCCCTCGATGGGCGCGATGACGCTGGTGGAGAGCATCAGCAGCGGAATCACCGCCATCGGCTGGCCGACCACCAGTAACAGCATCGGCAGGTAGAAGTCCTCGCGCACCCAGTCCGCCGTCAGTTGGCTGAAGCTCAGGCAGGCACCGGCGCACAGGCACAGGCCGCAGGCCAGCACCCAGCGGCAGTCGACCCGCGGGATGTTGCAGAGGGCCGCCACCAGCGGCAGCGCGACGAGCTGCGGAAGGGCCACCAGCAACACCATGGGTACGCTCTGCAGGGGGCGGTAGCCGCGGATCTCGGCGAGGAATTCGGTCGGCACGCCCATGCTCGCGCCGAGCACCACCAGCACGCCGGCCAGGGTGATCAGGGCGAAGGTCAGGTTACGGCGCTTCAGCAACTGCAGGCGGAAGAACGGCAGCGGGTGGCTCCATTCGTTGACCAGGAACAGCCCCAGCAGGAGGCTGCCGCTGCCCAGCAGCAGGCAGATCAGCGGCGACTCGAACCAGTCCAGGCGTTCGCCTTGCAGCAGACCGATCACCAGGGCGCAGATCGCCGGGAAGCCGGTGAGCAGGCCGATGCCGTCGAACTGGCGGAAGCGTTCCAGGCGCACCGGGTCCTGGGGGATGCCATGGGACACCGCGGCCATCGCCACCAGGCACAGTGGAATGACCTGCCAGAACACCCACTGCCAGCCGACGTATTCGAACCAGAACGCCGCCAGTGGCAGGCCCAGGTTGGGCCCGAAGGTCGCGGTGAGGGCATAGGCGCCCAGGCCATAGAGCTTTATCCCGGGTGGCAGGAAGCGTAGCGCCACGGTCATCAGCATCGGCGGCAGGCAGCCGGCCATCAGCCCTTGCAGGGTGCGCAGGACCAGCAGGCTCTCGAGGTTCGGCGCGAACGGACAGAGCAGGGCCAGCAGGGCGAAGCCGCCGATGGCGAAGAGCGTGAAGCGGCGCAGGGAAAAGGTCACCGAACACCAGGGCGCGAATGCCATGGCGGCGACCTGGGTGGCTTCGTAGAGCACGGTCAGCCAGGTGCCTTCGTCATGGCCAATGGCGAGTGCGCCGCGCACATCGGTCATGGCGATCTCGGTGACATGACCATTGAGACCGGCGGTGAGCGAGGCGAGCAGCACGCCGAGCAGGCCTACCACGATGCGCGTGCCGAAAGGCTGGGCGGCGGGGGCTGCGGTTGGCGTCGGCTGGCCGAGCGGGGTGGCGAGCGAAGTCATCGCGACCTCGCTACGGCGAGGGTGGGGAAACAAGGCATGGGCGGAAACTCTTCTGATTTCCGCCGCAGTCTAGGAGCGTCCCGGTAGTGTGAAAATTGAAATGATCGAAATGAATCAGTGCATTTTGTGCATCTGTTTCAGTTGGAGCCAAGCAGCGGATGGGGATCGCTCTGCACTTCCTCGCAAATCCGCTTGATCGTTTGCCGGAACCAGCGGTGCGCGGGATCGTTGTCGAAGCGTGGATGCCAGGCCTGGACCACCATCACGGTCTTCAACGGCACCGGGATGTCGAACTGGCGCAGGCCCAGGCCCAGTCGGTTGGCCCGCCACAGGGAATGCTCGGCGATCGGCAGCAGCAGGTCGGAGCCGGGCAGGGCGAAGATCGCCGAGTGGAAGGTCGGGCTGATCAGCTTGACGTCGCGCTTCAGGCCGAGTTCTCCCAGGGCCTGGTCCAGCGGTCCATGGTTGAGGCCACGACGCGAGACGGCGATATGCGGAAAAGCGACGAAGCGCTGCGGAGTGATCTCGCCGTCGAAGATCGGGTGCCCCTGGCGGGCCAGGCCGACGAAGCGGGTGGTGAGCAACTGCTGGGTCTTGACCTCGGGTTCCATCCAGGACGAGGCGCCGATGTAGAGGTCGATGCGGTTCTGCCGCAGTGCCTCGTCGTCGATGTCCGACTCCTGCACGAAGCGCAGGGTGCAGCGCGGCGCCTCCTCGGCGAAGATCTCCAGCAGGCGTATCGACAGACCGCCGACCAGGGTGTTGTTGGAACGCAGGGTGAAGCAGCGCTCCAGCTTGTCCAGTTGGATGGTCTCGCGAGTGTTGAACAGGTCGCGGGCCTGGTCCACCAGTTGCCGGACCTGCTCCTGCAGTTCCAGGGCACGGGGCGTGGGCACCAGCTTGCGGCCGGCGCGGACCATGATCGGGTCGCCTACCGCCTCGCGGATCCGTGACAGGGTACGGCTCATCGCCGGTGGGCTGAGGTGCATGCGGCGCGCGGCTCCGACCACGCTGCCCTCTTCGAGAAGAACGTTGAGGGCGACCAGGAGATTCAGATCGGGAAGATGCATGGAGTGGAAGTATAAGCACGCTGGCATGCGCAGGGTGCAGTCTTTCGTTCTCCCAGGCGTGCGTTCGCTGCATTGCTGGATTGCGTTCGCGGTGCCTTTACGCGCACCGGTGGCTGCCGAAGAATGCCGGTGCACGCTCTATCCGAGGATTTGCCGATGTTCCATACGCTCCTGGTCGCCATCGACGGCGGCCCGCAGACCCGTCGCATTGCCGAGCTGGCGCGGCAGGCCGCCGCGCCGGGCGCGCGGGTCCACCTGCTGTGCGCGGTGGACGCCGGCTATGCGTTGCCGGGCCGGCCGACGCTGCTCGACTATCCGCCCGCCGCGCACGAGTGCGAAGAGGCCCGGCAGGTGCTCGACGAGGCTTGTGCGCTGCTAGCCGGGTGCGAGCTGGAGGTACGGGCCGAGCTGCGCGCCGGCGACCCGGTGCAGGTGATCCTGGGCGAGGCGCGGCGCCTGGGCTGCGAGCTGATCGTCATCGGCCATCGGCACCTGGGACGGCTGGAGCGCCTGCTCGATCCTTCGGTCGGCGACCGGGTGATCCGCGAGGCGCCGTGTCCGGTGCTGGTGGAAGTGCGCGAGGGAGATGCGCAGGGGAGTTGACCTGCCGGCCGATTGTCGCCACCTTGCGGTTTTTCCCACGAATGCGGAGGACAGGATGCAGGCGGATTTTTGGCACGCCCGCTGGGCGAACAACCAGATCGGCTTCCACCTGGACGAGATCAATCCCTACCTGATGCGCCACCTGTCGCGGCTGCGACTGCAAGCGGGCGAACGGATCCTGGTGCCGTTGTGCGGCAAGACCCTGGACCTGGCCTGGCTGGCCGCCCAGGGACTGGAGGTGCTGGGGGTGGAGCTTTCGGAAAAGGCCGTGAGCGACTTCTTCGAGGAGCACGACCTGCGCCCCGAGATCGATCAACTGGGTGGTTTCCGCCGCTACCGGGTCGCCGGCATCACCCTGCTGCAGGGTGATTTCTTCGCCTTGCAGGCAGAGCACCTGGCGCAGTGCAGGGCGTTCTACGACCGCGCCGCGCTGATCGCCCTGCCGCCGGAGATGCGCGAGCGCTATGCCGGGCATCTCCAGGCGGTCCTGCCGACGCGCAGCCTCGGCTTGCTGGTCACCATCGACTACCCGCAGGCGGAGATGGCCGGTCCGCCGTTCGCCGTGCCCGACGAGGAGGTGCGTGGCTACTACGCTGGCGGTTGGCGGATCGAGGAACTGGAGCGCGGCGACGTGCTCGGCGTCAACTGGAAATTCCTCGAGCGCGGGGTGTCCTGGCTGGACGAGGCCGTCTACCTGCTGGAGAGAGGCTGAAACGGGGCGCCGCGCGGCGCCCCGTCCATTTTCAGCGGAGTTCGTCGACCAGCACCGCAAGGGTGCTCAGGACGTCCTGGCCGAGCCGCTTGGAGCGGGCGCCGGACCAGCCGGTCCCGGGCTCCGGGTTGTCGTCGTGGTCCTTGAACGGCATCTCGATGGTGAACGCCAGGCAGTCGTAGGTCTGCCCGACGAAGTTGCAGGCCAGCGCCAGGTTGGCCTGGCCCGGCGCACTGCGTGGGTAGCCATGGCGGATCTGGAATTCGCCGCGCGCCATCAGTTCCTCGCGGAAGCGTTGCTCGAGCCGTTCCAGGCGGGGCGTATAGCCCGGGTTGCCCTCGCAGCCGGCGGCGAATACGTGGGGGATTTCCTCGTCGCCGTGGATGTCGAGGAACAGGTCGACGCCATGGCGCTTCATCTCCTGCTGGACGAACCAGACTTCCGGGCTGCGCTCGGCGCTCGGCTCCAGCCAGGCCCGGTTGAGATCCTGGCCGGCGGCGTTGGTGCGCAGGTTGCCGTGGAACGCGCCGTCCGGGTTCATGTTCGGCACCAGGTACAGGTCGGCCTTTTCCAGCAGGCGCTGCATTTCTGTATCATCCGGCCGCTGCAGGCGCTCGATCAGGCCTTCCATGAACCATTCGGCCATGTGTTCGCCGGGATGCTGCTGGGCGATGACCCACAGCTTCAGGTGGCTGTCGGGATGGCGCCTGACCCGCAGCAATTCGATGTCGCGGCCTTGCACACTGGTGCCGACGGTGAGCCGTTCGACGCCCTCGATGCCGAGCGCACGTTCGACCAGGCGGGCATGCCGTTCGCGGCTGTAGGGCTCGAAGTAGGCGAAGCGGACTTCGCTTTCCTCCGGTTCCAGCTGGAAATGCAGGCCGTCGGCGTCGTATTGCGACGGTACGCGGAACCAGCGTTCGCCATCGTACGAGGCGACTGCCTGGTAGCCGCTCCAGGCATGGCTGTAGGCCGACTGGCCGGCGTTGACCAGGGTGAAGCGGTGCTCGGTGGCGGCAGCCATGCCCTCGACCTTGAAGTGGAACCACTGGAAATGCTGGCTGGCCAGGTCGGGACGGATCGCCAGGCGGATCCGGCGGGGATCGCTGGCATCGATGACCTGGATGTTGCCGCTGTCGAAATCGGCGCGGATCTGCATGGGAACCTCATCGGGCGAAATCACGGACCCGCATGTTCCGGGGCTGGCTCGCGGCTGTCAAAGCGACCATGGATAGGTGGCTTTCCCGGGCATAAAAAAAGGGCGACCGATGGTCGCCCTGTCCCAAGTGTGAAAGCGGATCAGCGTGCGCTGGCGCGCAGCGCTTCGATACGATCTTCCAGCGGCGGGTGGCTCATCAGCAGGCCGGCCAGGCCGTGCTTGAGGCCGCCATTGATGCCGAAGGCGTTCAGGGTGTCGGGCATCTGCACCGGCACGCCCTGTTCCGAACGCAGGCGTTGCAGCGCGGCGATCATCGCGCCGGTGCCGGCCAGGTGGGCGCCGGCGGCGTCGGCGCGGAACTCGCGGCGGCGCGAGAACCACATGACGATGATGCTGGCGAGGATGCCGAGCACCAGTTCGGCGAAGATGGTCGCGACGAAGTAGCCGATGCCCGGGCCGTCCTCGTTCTTCAGGATGGCCTTGTCGACGAAGTTGCCGAAGATCCGCGCGAAGAACATCACGAAGGTGTTCACCACGCCCTGGATCAATGCCAGGGTGACCATGTCGCCGTTGGCGACGTGACCGATCTCGTGGGCGAGGACGGCTTTCACCTCATCGGGCGAGAAACGTTCGAGCAGGCCCTGGCTGACCGCGACCAGCGCGTCGTTCTTGTTCCAGCCGGTGGCGAAGGCGTTGGCCTCGTAGGCGGGGAAGATGCCGACCTCCGGCATCTTGATGCCGGCTTCGCGGGACAGCTCTTCGACGGTTTGCAGCAGCCACTGTTCGTGACGGGTGCGCGGCTGGCTGATGACTTCGGTACCGGTGCTCATCTTCGCCATCCACTTGGAGATGAACAGCGAGACCAGCGAACCGGCGAAACCGAACACGGCGCAGAAGACCAGCAGGCTGCCGTAATTCTGGCCGGTGAAGCGGTCCACCCCGAGCAGTTTCAGGGTGATGCTGGCAATCACCAGGACTGCCAGGTTGGTGGCCAGGAACAACAGGATGCGCATCATGGTGTAAAGCTTCTCCTCACGGCTGAAGGCACGGAGCGCGGTTCGCAGGCCGCCGGGGCGGGCGAACGGGCTCCTGATAATCATGCGGGGTTATATAAGGGGCGGTCCATGGCGATTCAATCGAGGGACTATTTCAAACTGTGTCGCCTTGCGCGCCCAGGTTGCCCTCGAACAGCAGGCGGGTCAGCCCGGCCAGGCGTTCGCCGTCGCCCTGCGCCAGCGCCTGGCGCAACTGGTTGGCCAGGCTGGCCTGTTCGCGGCGCACGCTGGCCGGCGCCTCGGCCAGCGCCGTCGCGGCCCGGGGGACGATACGGGTAAGTCTTAGGAAGGCCTTTTCGCTGAGCACCGCCTGGTCGAGAGCCTCGTAATGAATGGTGTTGGCGAAGCGCAGGTAGCCTTCCTCGGCGAGCCAGAGTAACGCGCCCAGACAACTTTGGTGACGTTTGCTCGGCAGGCCGAACTCGTCCGGCGCCTCGCGGCCGATCAGGTCTTCGACGTAGAGCGCGGTCTTGCGCGGAAACGCCTGGTAGAGAAGCAGGAGGCCGCCAGCGGCGTCCTTGTGGAAGTCGTCGATCTGCAGGTCCATGGATGGGTCGCCGGGCAGGGCGGCGCCAGCGGCGCCGCGGGAGCGGGGGGGTTACTGCTGGTAGCCCTTGAGGAAGCTGCCGATGCGCAGGATCGCCTGCTCCAGGTCGTCGACGCGGGGCAGGGTGACCACCCGGAAGTGGTCGGGCCACGGCCAGTTGAAGGCGGTGCCCTGGACGATCAGCAGTTTTTCCGAGAGCAGTAGGTCGAGGACGAACTTTTCGTCGTTGTGGATCGGGCAGACCTTCGGGTCGATCCGCGGGAAGGCGTACAGCGCGCCCATCGGCTTCACGCAGCTGACGCCGGGGATGTCGTTGAGCAGTTCCCAGGCGCGGTTGCGCTGCTCCAGCAGGCGCCCCGGCGGCAGGACCAGATCGTTGATGCTCTGGTAGCCGCCCAGGGCGGTCTGGATCGCGTGCTGCGCCGGGACGTTGGCGCACAGGCGCATGTTGGCGAGGATGTCGAGACCTTCGATATAGCTCTGTGCCCGCTGCTTGGGCCCGGAGATCGCCACCCAGCCGGAGCGGAAGCCGGCCACCCGGTAGGATTTGGACAGGCCGTTGAAGGTCAGGCAGAGCACGTCCGGCGCCAGCGAGGCGGTGGAGACGTGGACGGCGCCGTCGTAGAGGATCTTGTCGTAGATCTCGTCGGAGAACAGCACCAGGTTGTGCTGGCGGGCCAGTTCGACCATGCCTTCCAGCACTTCCCTGGAATACACCGCGCCGGTGGGGTTGTTCGGGTTGATGATCACCATCGCCCTGGTGTTCGGCGTGATCTTCGCCTTGATGTCTTCCAGGTCCGGCCACCAGTTGGCCTGCTCGTCGCACAGGTAGTGCACCGCCTTGCCGCCGGCGAGGCTGACCGCGGCGGTCCACAGCGGGTAGTCGGGAGCGGGGATCAGCACCTCGTCGCCGTTGTTCAGCAGCGCCTGCATGGACATCACGATCAGTTCCGACACGCCGTTGCCGAGGTAGATGTCCTCGATGCCGACGCCTTCCACCTGCTTCTGCTGGTAATACTGCATCACTGCCTTGCGCGCGCTGAACAGGCCCTTGGAGTCGCTGTAGCCCTGGGCGGTCGGCAGGTTGCGGATGACGTCCTGGAGAATTTCCTCGGGAGCTTCGAAACCGAACGGCGCCGGGTTGCCGATATTCAGCTTGAGGATGCGGTGACCCTCTTCCTCTAGGCGTTTGGCGTGCTTGAGCACCGGCCCGCGAATGTCATAGCAGACGTTGGCGAGCTTGTTCGATTTGCTGACCTGCATGATGTGTCGAGTCCCGAAGTGAGCGAACACCGTGGAACAGGCTGCGAAAAGCCCGCTGGATCGCGGCTTGGCAGGCTGTAACGCGGATGACAGACTGGCGTCTATAAGGAGCACGCATGATACGTGCGGCCCGTCCCCCGGAAAAGGGAGCGCCGGGCATTTTTCAGATCGCGAGGTAGAGCCGATGAGCAAGATCGACAAACCCCTGGACTCCTGGCGCGAGGAGTTGACCGAAGAGCAGTTCCACATCTGTCGCCTGGGCGGTACCGAACGCGCCTTCAGTGGCGAATACCACGCCACCAAGACCCCCGGGATCTATCATTGCACCTGCTGCGGCACGGCGTTGTTCGACTCCGACGCCAAGTACGACTCCGGCAGCGGTTGGCCGAGCTATTTCCAGCCGGTGGACGCCGAGGCGGTCCGCGAACTGGACGACTTCAGCCACGGCATGCATCGCATCGAAGTCCGCTGCGGCCGCTGCGATGCCCACCTGGGGCACGTCTTCCCGGATGGCCCCCGGCCCACCGGGTTGCGTTACTGCATCAACTCGGCCTCGCTGAAGCTGGTGCCGCGGGAGAGCTAGAGAGCGACGACCCGTCTTTGGTTCGGGTCGTTTTCATTCAATCAAGTTGTGTGCAATTGAATTGCGAGCTACTTTATTTCGAAACCCACCCTCAACAAGGAAGACAAGCCATGAGCGATTCGCTGCTGAGCATTCCCTGCACCACCATCAAGGGCGAACAGAAGACCCTGGCCGACTTCGGCGGCAAGGCGCTGCTGGTGGTGAACACCGCCAGCAAGTGCGGCTTCACCCCGCAGTACCAGGGGCTGGAGGCCTTGTGGGAAAAATACCGTGAGCGCGGACTGGTGGTGCTCGGGTTCCCCTGCAACCAGTTCGGCAAGCAGGAACCGGGCGACGAGGGCGAGATTTCGCAGTTCTGCGAACTGAACTACGGGGTGAGCTTCCCGCTGTTCAGGAAGATCGAGGTCAACGGCGCCGGCGCCCACCCGTTGTTCGTCAGCCTGAAGAAGCGCGCGCCGGGCCTGCTCGGCAGCCAGGGCATCAAGTGGAACTTCACCAAGTTCCTGATCGGCCGCGATGGCCAGGTGGTGAAGCGCTATGCGCCGACCACCAAGCCGGAGGAGCTGAGCTCGGCGATCGAGGCGCTGCTTGAATGAGCACCCGGGGAAAAGTCGCCAGGCCGGATGGCGTCGAAGAATCGCTGCTGCTCGACAACCAGCTGTGTTTCAAGCTGTACGCCGCCTCGCGCGCGGTGATCCGCGGCTATCGGCCGCTGCTCGAACAGATCGGCCTGACCTACCCGCAGTACCTGGTCATGCTGGTGCTCTGGGAGTGGCATGCGAGCCCGCCGGAGCAGCCGACGGTGAAGGCCCTGGGCGACCGCCTGCTGCTCGACTCCGGAACCCTGACGCCCTTGCTCAAGCGTCTCGAACAGCTCGGCCTGGTGGATCGCCGTCGCGCCAGTCACGATGAGCGGGAAGTGCACCTGACGCTGACGGTGCCGGGGATCACCTTGCGCGAACGGGTCATTCCGCTGCGCCAGCAGCTGATCTGCAGCACCGGTTTCGACCTCAACGAGATGTTCGACCTGCACCAGCGCCTGGGCGGATTGCTGTCGCGCTTCCGTCTGGTGGTAGGAGGCTAGCCGTCGTCGCGAGGCCGGCTAGTCGCTCGCGGTGAGCGGGCACCAACGGTCGAGGATGGCTTTCAGTTCGTCGCGGTGGAAAGGCTTGGCCAGGTAGTCGTCCATGCCGGCGGCACGACAACGTTCGCGCTCGTCCGGCAGGGCGTTGGCGGTCAGCGCGATGATCGGCAGGCCGCCCCAGCGTCCGCTGTCGCGGATCTGCCGGGTCGCTTCGTAGCCGTCCATCACCGGCATGTTGCAGTCCATCAGGACCAGGTCGATGGGATGCTCCTCCAGCATCTTCAGGGCATTCAGCCCGTGTTCGGCGATCCATACCTGGCAGCCGAGCTTGTGCAGCAGGCCCTTGGCGACCAACTGGTTGACCGGGTTGTCCTCCACCAGCAGGACCCGGGTGTTGCGCTGTTCTCCCGTGGTGTCCGAGGCGCTCGACGGGGCTATGGCAGTGTGTTCGAGCACGTGTTTCAGGGCCTGGTACAACTGGTTGCGACTCAGCGGCCTGGCCAGTTGGCGCAGCGGCGACAGGCGGCGGGCCAGCTCCGGTTCGAGGAAACTGCCGTAGGCGGTGACCAGCAGGATCGGCGTACCGATGCTCGGACGCAGTCCCATCAGACAGTCCGGGCAATCCGATATCAGTACGTCGAGCGAGTGGCCGAGCAGGCTGTCGTCGGTCTCCAGACGCTTGTACTCCAGGCCCCAGCGCGGCAGCCAGGTTTGCAGCAGCTGCGCCAGCCCGCTGTTGGCCGAGCATTGCGCGATCACCCGGCCGCGCAGCGGCAGCGCCTGCAGCGGAGGGCTGACCGGCGCCAGCGGCAGGCCGACGCTGAACAGGCTGCCCAGGCCGACCGTCGACTCCACCGTCAGCTCGCCCTGCATGGCCTCGCACAGCTTGCGCGTGAGGGCCAGGCCGAGGCCTGTGCCGCCGTATTGGCGGGTGATACCCGCGTCGGCCTGGGTGAACGGTTGGAAGATGCGATCCAGCGCCTCCTGGGCGATGCCGATGCCGGTGTCGCGCACACTGATGCGCACACCCTCGGCGGTGGCTTCCACGCGAACGTCGACCCGCCCCAGGCGGGTGAACTTCAGCGCGTTGGACAGCAGGTTGCTGACGACCTGGCGAATCCGCGTCGGGTCGCCGGAAACCTGGGCGGGCAGGGCGGGGTCGACCAGGCAGGTCAGCTCCACGCCGGCCGCGGCGTTCTGCGAGAGGAGGCTGGCGGTGTCTTCCACCAGGACGCCCAGGTCGAACGGGATCTGTTCCAGGACCAGTTGCCCGGCCTCGAACTTGGAGAGGTCGAGCACGTCGTTGAGCAATTCCACCAGCACCTTGCCGGAGTCGTGGGCGATCGACAGCTGCTGGCGCTGTTCCGGGGTGAGCGGGCCGTCGAGGCTCAGCGAGAGCATGCCGAGCAGGCCGTTCAGCGGCGTGCGGATCTCGTGGCTCATGTTGGCCAGGAAGCTGGCGCGGGCCTGGGCCATATCGAGAGCGGTCTGGCGGGCTTCTTCGAGTTCCTGGTTGGATAGCGTCAGGCGCGCGTTGGCGGCCTTCAGCTCGGCGGTACGGGCGGCGACGATGCTTTCCAGCTCCTCCAGGTACTGGGTCAGGCGGTTCTCCGCCTCCCGGCGCTGTTCGATCTCTACCGAGATGCGCCCGAGCTGGCGGTTGATGACTTCCACCAGCACGCCGATCTCGTCGCGTTCGTGGCCCTTGGGGCAGGGCAGGCGCATGCGTGCCGGCGAGCGTGGATCGTGTCCGCTGAGGGCCTGGATCAGGCTGACCAGGGGCTTGGTCAGCAGGGTATAGAAGAGCACCAGCAGGATCAGCGACAGCAGCAGGCTGCGCACGAAGCCGGAGAGCAGGGTGATGCCGGCGCGACGGAGGAAGTCGTTGCCGAACACGAAGGTGTCGATTTCCAGGTGCAGTACGCCGAGGGCCTCGCCCGGCGCATGGTCGACATGCAACGGGTCCTCGTAGACCCGCTTGTGGCCGAAGAGGAAGTCGCTGAGCGGCCGCAGGCGGCTTTCGGCGGATTCGCGCGAGGCGCTGGCCAGCGGCAGGCCGGAGGTGTCGATGATTTCCGCGCGGACCACGGCGGGCGAACGGAGCAGGCCGAGGACCAGCTCCTGGGCCAGCTCCGCATCGATGTTGTAGGCGATTCGCGCGGCGGGGTTGTGGCTGACGTCCAGCAGCGCGCGCACTTCGCGATTGATGGATGCGTCCTGGCTGGCATAATCGACGCCAACCTGAATCAGGCTGAGCAGGGTTCCCAGGATAAAGGCCACCAGCACGGTGAGGCTGGCCTGTTTGAACGACAGGCGATGGGTCAGCGCTATATCCATGGGGGCGGGGATCAGCCTTGGCGAGGTTCTGCCGCCTAGCATAGCCCATCCCGACCGTCTGTCGGGGTTCCTGGGCGCAACCGATGATCGATCCGTGACGTCAGTCCGATCCGAGGAGAACAGAGTGGATTCCCGATTGAGCGATTTTCTTGCCCGCGCCGAAAGCGTGCTCGCGCGCCTGGAGCCGCTGCTGCCGGCCGTACGCGAAGCCGTCGACTGGGAGCGCAGCCTGGCGGCGCGCTGGCACCGCGACGGCCGTAGCGGCTACCTGCAGCCGCTGGAGGTCAGCCTCGACCTGCGCCTGGCCGACCTGCTGGGCGTAGAGCGGCAGCGCGAGCAACTGGAACGCAACACCCGCCAGTTCGTCGCCGGCCAGCCGGCCAACCACGCCTTGCTCTGGGGGGCCCGCGGGACCGGCAAGTCCTCCCTGGTTCGTGCGCTGCTGGCCGAGCTGGCCGGCGCCGGGCTGCGCCTGATCGAGATCGAGCGCGACCACCTGGCCGACCTGCCGCGCGTGGTGGAGCAACTGCAAGGCCTGCCACAGCGCTTCGTGCTGTTCTGCGACGACCTCTCGTTCGATGCCGGGGAAGGCGACTACCGGGTACTCAAGAGCGTGCTCGACGGCTCGCTGGAACAGGCGCCGGAGAATGTGCTGCTCTACGCCACCTCCAACCGCCGGCACCTGGTTTCGGAGAAGCAGAGCGACAACGAGAACTGGAAGATGGTGGACGGCGAGCTGCATCCCAACGAAGCGGTGGAGGACAAGATCGCCTTGTCCGACCGTTTCGGCCTGTGGCTGTCGTTCTATCCCTTCACCCAGGAGCATTTCCTCAGCGTGGTTCACCACTGGGTGGACGTGCTCGCGGAGAAGGCCGGGCTGGCCTGGAGCTGGAGCGAGGAACTGGAGAAGGAAGCGATCCGCTGGGCGCTTGGCCGCGGCAACCGCAACGGCCGTTGCGCCTATCAGTTCTCCCGCTACTGGGTGGGCAAGCAACTGCTGGAGCGCCAGGCATGATCGATCTGCAGCAATCTGGCGCCGGGCTGGCCGGCTACGCCCTGCTGGCGGCGCAGGCCGAGGCGCTGTTCGCCGACGAGCGCGATTTCATCGCCAACGCCGCGCAGTTCTCCGCCTTTCTCTTCCATGAGCTGGGCGACCTGAACTGGGCCGGCTTCTATCTGAACCGCAACGAGGAACTGGTCCTGGGACCGTTCCAGGGCAAGGTCGCCTGCGTCCGCATCCCCTTCTCCAAGGGCGTCTGCGGCGCCGCGGCGCGTACCCGGCTGACCCAGCGGGTCGACGACGTCCACGCGTTTCCCGGCCACATCGCCTGCGACAGCGCTTCCAGCAGCGAACTGGTGGTGCCTCTGCTCAAGGACGGCCGCCTGGTCGCTGTGCTCGATCTGGACAGCCCGAGCGTGGGACGCTTCAGCGCCGAGGACCAGGCCGGGATCGAAGGCCTGGTGGAGATATTCCTGCGCCTGACGGACTGCTGAGCGACGCGTTCAGGCTTTCGCTGCGAGCTTGTCGAGGGTCCGTCGTTCCCCCGGCAGCAGCGCTTGCATCGCCGGGCGTTCGAGCATCCGCGCGAAATGCGCGGCGAGGGCCGGCCAGCGTTGCTCGTCCAGGTTTTCGCCGGCGTGACGCAGGTTGACCAACTGGCTGGCGATCGCCAGGTCGGCGAGGGTCAGTCGCTCGCCGACGAAGAAGGCCCGGCCGTCGAGATGGTTTTCCAGGTAATCGAAGTGCGCTGGCAGCTTTTCCTCCAGCGCGCGACGCACGTCGTTTTCCTCGCAGGCCTGGCCCATCGCCGGCTTGAGTATCCGGTTGCGGAAGATCGTCAGCGTGGCCAGGGGAGCGATCTCGTAGTCGGCGTATTTTTCCAGCCAGCGCACCGCTGCGCGGCCGGCGGGGGCGTCGCCCTGGAGATTCGGCGGTTCGGGATAGCGTTCTTCCAGGTACTGGCAGATCACGCTGGAGTCGGCGAGGGCCAGGTCGCCGTCGCGCAACGCCGGGATGCGGCCCAGCGGACTGATCTCGCGATACCAGGCCGGCTGGCCGAACGGGGCGATCGCTTCCAACTGGTAGTCGAGGCCCTTTTCGGCCAGGAGCAGGCGGACCTTGCGGACGAACGGAGACAGCGGGGCTCCGTAGAGTGTCAGGCTCATAACGATTTCCTCGGTCGATATGAGCCTGGGTTATAGCACGGCTGCCGTGGGCAGGCCGGAATCAGTCGTAGACGTTCTTCTTCTTCCACAGGTCGTCTGCATCGAGGGCCTTCAATCCCTCGTTGAGTTCGCTGGGCTCCTCGCTCGCCGGCTGGCTGTTGTTCAGCACCATCGCGTTGGCGCGGGCCAGCTGCGCTTCCATCTGCTGCAGCTCCGCCTGGTAGCGCGCCAGCTCGGGCTGCTTGCGCAGGTACTGGGCGCCGCGTTCGAAGGCCAGGCGCGCCTGGCGCGGTTCGTTCTGCTGCAGGGCCTGCTGGCCGAGATTGCCGAAGAACTCGATATGCAGGCGCACCAGGAGGTGGCGAATCTCCTTGACCCAGATCTGCGCCTCGCTGCGCGGCAGGTGGCCGTCCTGGGTGAAACGGGTGAGCTGGGCATGCAGGGCTTCGAAGAGGAAGCGGACTTCCTTGGCCTTGTCCTCGGTCAGGATCGCCTGGGGCGGATTGCGCACCGGGATCGACTCGCCCTTGGCGACCAGCGCGCGCAACTCTTCTATACGAGCCTTGAGCCCGGCATCGGCTTTCTTCTCCAGCGCCAGTTGCTGCTCGCTGAGGCTGAGCTCGATCTGGCTCATCAACAGCTTCAGCGACGGGCTGACGAACTGGCCGGGAAGGCTCTCGGAAATCTGCGCGCAGCGCCGGACCCGGTCGTTGAGTTCGGCCTTCAGGCGCGCTTTCTCCAGCTTGCTGTTTTCCACCACGTGGTTGATATAGCCAATGGCGATGAGGAGGGCGATCCCGCCGATGATGAGGGCGGTAATGAGGAGTGGCGACACCTTGGGACTCCGCTGTAAGAATTTTCTCAGTCTAATGTCTTGGTGCTACCACTGATAGCAGCAGCTCATTATTTGCACAGAAGTCTTTGATTTAAAAAAATTTTCTCAGAAGGGTTGACGCCTCCCCGGACGCTCCATAAAATGCGCGCCACTTCCAGCGTGAAGCCAAACGCGAAACACTGGAAGCCGGAAAGATCTGTTGTAAGTTCCGGGCCGCGTCCCCTTCGTCTAGTGGCCTAGGACACCGCCCTTTCACGGCGGTAACAGGGGTTCGAGTC